>JAFKFJ010000141.1 GCA_017307335.1 Alphaproteobacteria bacterium
AGACCGCCGCGCTGATCGCCAATCTCGACCTCGTCATCACCGTGGACAGCGCGGTGGCGCATCTGGCGGGGGCGCTCGGGCGGCCGGTCTGGCTGCTGAACCGCTTCGACACCTGCTGGCGCTGGATGCGCGGGCGGGCCGACAGCCCGTGGTATCCGAGCATGCGCATCTTTCGTCAGGCGCGGCCCGGCGACTGGGAGGGCGTGATGGCGGCGGTGCGCGCCGCCCTGAACGCGCGCATGTGAAACGCCGCCTGCGCGGCGTCGTGGCGATGCGCGGCGCCGACCGGGCAGGCCCGGCGCGCGGCGCAGCCGAGGGTCATGCACGCAGCCCCTTCGGGCGCGAACAGATGCGTGGCGCAGGCGGCGACATTGTAGCCCTGCGCGCCGAATGCACCGACCGGGCAGGCCGTGAGGCACGGGCGCCCGGCGCAGGTTTCGCACGGGCTCGGCGCCGGCGCGGGCGGCGCCAGCGCGATCCGCTCGGCCAATGCCACCGCGCCGCGATAGCTGTGCCAGAGTCCCCAGACCGGATGGATCAGCAGCCCAAGCGGCGAGGACGCCACGGGTTCCGCGCGCCGCGCCCAGGCCTGGAACGGCAGCCAGGGCGGCCCGCCGAACGGATAGAGCGCCACGCCGCCGAGCCGCGCGGCCAAAGCGTCGATCACCCGGCGCGACCAGCGATCGAGCGGATCGGGCGCGCCGTCGTGCGCTTCCGGCGCGGTGGCGAAGGCGTTCCAGCCGAGCGCGCCCGCGCAGCCGACCAGCAGCACCGTGCCGGCGTCCCCCGGCACACCGTCGTCCTGCGTCGGATGAAAGCCGCCGCGGAAGGCGAGACCCGACTTCTCGATCGTCGCGCGTATCGACAGTCGCGAACCTCCTCTCACCCCTGGCGCCGTGGCTGAAATTCCGCTTACGCTCCAGACCCGGCCGGTGGCGGCTCGCCGGCGCCGACGCAACCGCGGTTCCGGAGACCCCGATCATGCACGCACGACGCCGCCTTCTCAAAGCACTGCTGCCGGCGCTCCTCGGCCTCGTTCTCGCCGCCGGTGCGGCGCAGGCGGCGCCGAAGAAGGTCGTGCTGGTGATCAACGGCACGCTGGGCGACAAGAGCTTCTTCGACAGCGCGCAGCACGGGCTGCAGATGATCAAGGCCAAGTACGGCGATGCGGTGCAGACCCGCACCATCGAGATGGGCTACGACCAGAGCAAGTGGTCGCCCACGATGGAGGACGTGGCCGCGCAGGACTGGGACCTGATCATCTGCGGCACCTACCAGATGCCCGACATCCTGACGCCGGTGGCCGAGGAGCACCCGGAGCGGAATTTCATGATCTTCGACGCCACGATCGACTATTCCAAGGGGCAGCACAAGAACATCTACTCCGTCACCTACAAGCAGAACGAGGCGTCGTATCTCGCCGGCGTCATGGCGCAGGGGATGGTGAAGGCGGGCGCGATCCCGAGCGCGCAGGGCACGGTCCTGGGGTTTCTCGGCGGGATGGATATTCCGGTGATCAACGACTTCCTCGTGGGCTATACCGCCGGCGCGGAATCCGTCGATCCGGCCGCGAAGATTGCCGTGTCCTACGCCGGCTCGTTCTCCGATGCGGCGAAGGGGAAGGAGCTGGCGCTGGCGCAGTACCGCTCCGGCGCCGGCATCGGGTTCAACGTCGCGGGCCAGACCGGACTCGGCCAGCTCGCCGCGGCGAAGGACATGGGCCGGCTCGCGATCGGCGTCGATTCCGATCAGGAGGCGATCTTTCGCAAGACCGATCCGGCGACCGCGGACAAGGTGGTGACCTCGGTGCTGAAGCGCATTGACGTGACGCTGCTGCGCGCGGTCGATCTGCTGGAGCAGGGCAAGCTGCCGGTGGGGCACAGCGAGGCGCTGGGGCTCAAGGAAAACGCAGTCGGCATCGTCGACAACGCGGTCTATGAGCGGCTGGTGCCGGCCGAGGTGCGGGCGCAGGTGAAGCAGGCCGAGGCGGACATCGCCACCGGCAAGATCACAGTGCCGACCGCGTTCGGCATGACCACCGCGCAGCTCGGCGCGCTGCGGGCGAAAGTGCGGCCCTGAGGGCCGCGCACGACGCTTCCGGATGACGGAGGCTTCGGCGACGTGACACCGCCCCTCGTCGCGTTCCGGGACGTGGAGAAGACATTCCCGAACGGCGTGCGCGCACTGCGTGGCGTGACCTTCGTGGTCCGCGCCGGCACCTGCCATGCGATCTGCGGCGAGAACGGCGCCGGCAAATCGACGCTGATGAAATGCCTGTTCGGGCTGGAAACGCCCGACTCGGGAAGCATCCTGATCGACGGCCGCGCGGTCGGCCCCGACCATTCGCCGCGCGCCGCGGCGGCGGCGGGGATCGGCATGGTGCATCAGCACTTCTCGCTCGTTGCCTCGCTGACCGTCGCGGAAAACATCGTGCTCGGGCGCGAGCCGACGCATGGCCCGCTGATCGACCGCGCCGCGGCGCGTGCGGAGGTGCGCCGGACTGCCACGCGCTTCCAGCTTGCCGTCGATCCGGATGCGCAGGTGGCGGGCCTGTCGGTCGCGGCCCAGCAGAAGGTGGAGATTCTGAAGGCGCTGGCGCGCGACGTGCGGCTGCTGATCCTGGATGAGCCGACGGCGGTGCTGACGCCGCAGGAGACGGCGGAACTGTTCGAGCGCCTGCGCCATCTGCGCGCCGAGGGGCTGACGATCATCTTCATCAGCCACAAGCTGCGCGAAGTGCGCGCGCTTGCCGAGCATGTCACGGTGCTGCGCGAAGGGCGGGTGGTCGGCGATGCACCGATCGGCGCGATTTCCGACGACGCCATCGCGCGGCTTGTGATGGGGCGGGAGGTGCGCGCCGCACGCCGCGAGGTGCGGCACGCGCTCGGCCCCGAAGTGCTGCGCGTCGCGGCGCTGTCGATGCCCGCGGCCGCCGCGGCCGACAGGCTCGTGGACGTGTCGTTCGTGCTGCACGCGGGCGAGATTCTGGGCGTCGCGGGCGTGGAGGGCAACGGGCAGCGCGGGCTGGTATCGGTGCTCAGCGGACTCACGCGGCCCGCGAGCGGGCAGGCGTCGCTTCTCGGGCGCGACGTTTGGCGCATGGATACGGCGGCGCTGCGGCGCGCGGGCATGGGCCATCTGCCGGCGGACCGCTTCGCGCAGGGCGGTGCGCGCACGCTCTCGGTCGCCGACAACGCGATCGGCGGCGAGCACCGCTCGCCGGCGTTGGGACGCTGGCCGCTTCTGTCGCGATGGCGCGTGGAACGTCGCGCGGCGACGATGGTGTCCGCCTATGACGTGCGCTGCCGCGGCCCGCGCGCGCTCTTGGGCTCGCTCTCGGGCGGCAATGCGCAGAAACTGATCGCGGCGCGCGAGTTCGCGGCCGAGCCGAAGCTGCTGATCGCCGACGAACCGACCCGCGGCATCGACATCCGCGCCGCCGCCTTCATCCGCACGCAGATCATCGCGCTCGCCGAGCGCGGCAGCGCGGTGCTGCTGATCAGCGCCGACCTGGACGAGCTGCTGTCGCTCGCCGACCGGGTGCTGGTGCTGTTCGGCGGCCGGATCGCGGCGCGGCTGGAGAACGGACCGAGCCTGACACCGGAGGCGCTCGGCCCGTACATGCTGGGCCTCCGGACGGCGGCGTGAGGGAGGTGCGTGGCTGGGTCTATCTCCTCGCGGGCGTGGAAGGTGGCACTGATTTTGCGGATGAATCCGGAGTGGCGGGATCTTTGCGACGAGATCGTTGGCGGATGAGGGTGACGCGCGCGACGTGCACAGACATTGTCGTCACGGCCGGGCTCGTCCCGGCCATGACGGCGCCTTGTGCACCTGTGCGCAGGTCGCCTCCCGCGTGACGCCCTCCGCATGATCCGCACCGCCGTCCTCGCCACCCTTCTCACGCTCGCCCTCCTGCTCGCGGTGGTCGCGGTCGTGCTGGTGCCGATCGTGCTCGTGTTGCCGGACCCTCGCGGTGCCGTCGGCATGTTCCTGTTCGGGCCGCTGGCCGACCTGCGCCATCTCGGCAACATCGTCGAGGCCGCGACGCCGCTCATGTTCACCGGCCTCGCGGTCGCACTGATGTTCCGTGTCGGCATGTTCAACCTGGGCGCCGAGGGCAGCTTCTTTCTCGGCGGCGTGTTCGCGACCTTCGCAATCCTGCGCCTGCATCTGCCGGACCCGATCATGGCACCGGTCGCGATCCTGCTCGGCGCGGCGGTGGGCAGCCTGGGCTGCGTGGTGCCCGGCGTGCTGCGGGCGCGCTTCGGCGCGTCGGAGCTGGTCTCCTCCCTGATGCTGAACTACGCCGCCCTGTTCGCGGGGCTCTATGTCGTGAACTACATGCTGCGCGACCCCAACGCGGGCGCGATGCTGTCCTACCGGCTGCCGGCGGCGGCGAAGCTCCCGCGCATCCTGCCCGGCACCCGCGTGCATCTCGGCGTGCTCGTCGGCCTTGCCGCCTGCGCGCTGGGTGGCGTGTATCTGTTCGCGACGCGCTGGGGCTATGAGGCACGGGTCGTCGGCGCCAATCCCGGTTTCGCGCGCCATCTCGGCCTGCCGATCACCGCCGTCGCGGCCACGGTGCAGGCGCTCGGCGGGTTCGCCGCCGCCGCGGGCGGGGCGATCGAAGTGCAGGGGATGTATCTGCGCTTTTCGTGGCAGGCGCTGCCGGGCGCCGGGTGGAACGGGCTCGTGGTCGCGATCCTCGCCGGGCTCTATGGCGGCGACTTCGCGATGGACCGGGCGCCGCTCGGCGGTCTCCGGGCGGTCGTCACGCTGCCGGCCGCAGACGCATAAGCAGACGCATAAGTCGTGCCGTCATCATCGAACGGTAACCAAATTTCCGCCATCTCGGTGTAGGAAGGGCGGCAGTGACAACCAAGGCGCATCCCCCGGCGCCCCAGAATCAGAGAGGCAGCATGCGGTTCGCACCCATCGTCGTCGTCGGCCTGACCAGCCTCGCGCTG
>JAFKFJ010000160.1 GCA_017307335.1 Alphaproteobacteria bacterium
GGGCCTGCCCACCTACGGGGCGCTCTGCCCCGACGCACACGTCACGGTCCTGCCGACGGGCATCGACCGGCTGCCCGCCGCCCCCGTGCCCAGCGAGCCGCCTGTGATCGCGCTGCCCTGCCCGATCGGGGAACCGTAGGACCGCGCCCCGCCGCCCGGCTGCGTGGCGCTGGAGGGTTGCGCGGTGACGTTGTTGGGCGTGAATGCCTGCTGCAACAGGTAGGCGACATCGTTGGCGTGGCTGTTCTGCAGATAGTAGACGTGCCAGCTCCGCTCGGAGAAGCGGTGCATGCGCTGCACCAGCGCGAACACGCGACGTGCCTCATCCAGGTAGCGTCCGTTGGATGCCGCCACCAGCACGGCATCCAGCTTTTCCAGCGGCACCATCCGCACCAGCCCGGCCAGTGCGCCACCGCTCTGGCTGCGGAACAGGTCCTGCATCGCCGACGCGAAATCC
This sequence comes from Alphaproteobacteria bacterium, assembly GCA_017307335.1. GTDB lineage: Bacteria > Pseudomonadota > Alphaproteobacteria > Acetobacterales > Acetobacteraceae > JAFKFJ01. The sequence continues at coordinate 458 of JAFKFJ010000160.1, forward strand.
TTCGCCGTTCCCGCCGGCACCGGCAGCAGGGCGTAGGAGTGGCCGGCCAGTTCATTCACATCGAAGGTTTGCGCCAGCTCGACCAGCGCCTCGCGCGTGTTCGGCTCGGCGCTGATCAGAAGCGCATTGCGGGCCGGATCGGCGGCAACATGCGCGCCGCTGCCGGCGAACGGCTGGATCAATCGTGCCAGAGCGTCGGCTGAGGCGAAACGCAGCGTCACCACGGCGGTGCCTCCCGATACGCCGGCACCGGGCACGACGCGGTAGATGCCGTTGCTCAGCACCAGCGCGGCACCGTTCTCGCCCAGCAACACCTGCAATGTCGGCAGCAGTTGCGAGCGCGGAATGGGGTTCGCGGTATGAAGCGTCGCGGTACCCTTCACCGCGGGATCGATCGTGTAGGTCAGATGCAGCATGGTGCCGAGCACCTGGGCCGCGACCTCGCGAATGTCGGTATCGGCGAAGTCGAGCGACACATCCCCGCCGCCGGCGCTGCTGGCGCCGCCAAGCAGTGGCAGAGCCGTGCCGCGCACCGGGCCAGCCGCGGCCGCTGGGGCATAGGCGAACTGCGCCGGGGGCAGCGCCTCCGGCGCACCGACGCCGCCGTTCTGGCGCGGAGTCGCGGTGACGTTGCCCGCGACGGCGGGCAACGGCGTCAGCGGGGGGAGGGCCTGCTTGGGCTGATGAAACGTGCAGGCGGCGAGCGCGAGCGGAACCAGCAGGGTGGAGAGGCGTCCAGCAGCCGGACCGATCACCGCGCCGCCCTACCGATCTGACTCAGCATTCCAGCCGGCCTTGAGCCTTCGGCCGTGGTCGCAAGTCCCTTACTCGACACCCAGCGTTCTCCAAGGCCGCATCCGGCCGGCCACGCAAACAAATTCCTCGGGCCTGCCATCGGCATCGCCAGGTCTGGGCAACGTTCCGAATCGCCGCGACGCTTCGGCTGGCAGGACGACCTCGCCCGGGCACGGCCCCGGACGAAGCGGCGCAAGCGCAAGCGCGCCTTATAGGCGCGGTCCGCGGAACTCACGCCGAGAAGATCTCGTGACAACCGGCCGCTGGATGGCTCGCGGCAATGGTTCCCCGAGAGCGGTGATCCGCCCCCGTCGCTCCCCCCGCTTTGCGCGCGCTCGTAGCGAAAGGGCGGAGTCAGTCCTTGCGGGCAGTGTCGGTGCCGGTGCGCCGCTGCGCGTGCCAGCACACGATGTGCTTCGCCGGCACCATGGTTTCGAGCACCTTGAGCGCGGCCTGTACCACCGCCGGCTTGTCGAAGAACTCAACCGCGAGCGGCAGATCGACATTGAGACGGAGCAGATCCGTCGCATGCACTTCGCCGCTGTCGCCGAAGCCGGCGATGCCGCGGAAGACCACGACCCCCTCCACACGGTGCTGATCGTGCAGCAGGCTCAGCACCTCCTGCATCAATGTCCTGCGCTTGCCGTGCTCCGCTTCGCGGAGGTAGATGCGCACAACCATCACGTCGTCCATGGTCGTCCTCCCGCTTGCAGAGTTCGCGCGATGTAGGCTCCTCGGAATGCACCAACTGAAAGCGCGGGATACGGCGTTGCCCTTTCGGCTTCGCCCCGCTCAATGCGCGGCAGTGTTTCCATTGGGAATGCCGCAAATGTCGTGAAGCTGCAGGGTCGCATCACGTCTGGCCCTCAGCCGCCCGGGAACCACAGGGCGAGCGCGAGAATCACCACCAGCAGCAGCCCGATCAGCGAGAGATAGAAGTTGAGGTGTCCCGACTGGAGCGGCCGAAGGCGCTCCGACGCGCGACGCACGAGACGGATGGCCGGCGCGAACAGATACGGACCGAACACCGGGGCGACTTCATGGGTGAAAGCGAGGCGGGTCACGAAATATTCTCGCTCCCGCGACTCCCGCGTCGTCTCGACCCTCGGTCGATAGATGAAGCTGTAGAACGTGCGCAGCGCATTCGAGAAGGTCAGCGCCGTGGTGGCCGTGCGGAGCGGGTCCGGCTGCGATCCGCCGTACCAGACCGGCACGCGCCGCACCGCATGCCGCCGCGCGGCGAGGATCAGCAGCGCCGCCGGCAGCAGGGCCAGCAGCGGCATTGCGATCACCAGCAACGTCGGCGAGATGAACGCGAATTTCGCGGTCAGCGGCACCAGCAGCAGCCCGTCATGCATCTGCTGCGGCGCATGGCTACTGAACTGCGCGGCTGAAGCCCCCGCGAGGGCGGAAAGCCAGACTGGCATGCCGACGGCGAGCGCCAGCACCGCGGCGCCGAGCAGCCCCACCGCCGCCGTGGTGCGGGGCGGCGGCACGGCGGCGACCTGCGCGCCGCCGCCGAACAGCCCGATGCCGAGCACCTTGATGAAGGTCGCGAACGCCACCGCCGCAGTCAGCGCGAGGCCGGCACCGGCCAGGGCGAGCGTGAGACGCCCGGCCAGGTCGGCAAGGTGGAAGCCCTGGAACAGCGTCTGGAACACGTACCATTCGCTGACGAACCCGGCCTGCGGCGGCATGGCCGCGAGGCTCATTCCGGCGAACAATGCGCCCACCCCGAACACGAAGGAGCTGCGCCGGGCGATGAGCGCATGGCCGATCGCATAGCCGCCGGTGGCCTGCGCCACGCCATCCGCGGTGAGGAACATCCCGCCCTTCGCCAGCGCGTGTCCGGCCATGTGCAGCAGCGCCACCGTCCAGGCCAGGCCCGCGAGATCCGCCAGCATCCCGTCGCGGAACAGCATCGACGCGCCCAGCGCGACCACGGCAGTCGCTGCGTTCTCGGCGGAGGAGAAGCTGAGCAGCGTGCGCCAGTCTTCCTGCTGGAAGGCATAGAGGACTGCGAGGATGGCGCTGAGCACGCCGATCGCGACCACGAAGATGCCCAGACCGTGCAGATGGTCCATCGGCAGCCAGTTCAGCAAGCCGCGGCTGAGGCCGAAGAACGCAGCATTCAGCACCACGCCCGACATGATCGCCCCCGACGCGCCGCTGCCCGCGCCATAGGCGCCGGGGAACCACTCGTAGAACGGCAGCAGGCCGAGCTTGGCGCCGAACCCGATCACGAGCAGCACGCCGATCAGGGTGCGCTGCCAAACCGGCAGGCTCGCCGCGGTGCCCGGGAAGCCGGCGAAGCCGAGGTCCTGCGCCGGTGCCGCCAGCAGCAGCACGGCGACCAGCAGGGCGACCGCGCCGACCTCCAGCAGCCCGAGCATGAACAGCACCGGCATCCCGGGCGCGGCGGCCCGCCGCTCGCCCAGGATCATGACCGCGCCGCCGAGGCTCATCAGTTCCCAGGACAGCAGGAAGAAGCCCGCGTGCTGCACGCCGAACACGCCGAGCGCGCCAAGCAGGCTGAGGGCGGCGCCGAAGCACCAGGGGCCGCGGGCCGCGCGCTCCGGCGTGCCGAGCCAGCATGCGAAGATCGCCGGCACCAGCCCGAACCCCAGCAGCCAGAGGGCCTCGGGCGTGAGCCGGAACGTGCTCGTCTCGGCGGCCATGCGGAGTGGCAATGCTGCCGTGGCACTGGCGTCCGGCAGCGTGATCGCGGTCCCGGCAACCGCGGCGAGGCCGCCGGCGACCAGGGCCCCCTGCGCCAGTGCGACCCGGCCGCGGATCAGCGACAGGACGGCGGCGGCGATCCAGAGCAGCGCCGCGACGGCAAACAGGTCATTCGCCAAGGCGCCCTCCGCTGACACGCTGCCGGTCGCGGCCGAGGAACATCAGCAGGGCTGCAATGATGGCAGCGGGGTTGGGCGGGCAGCCGGGCAGGAAGACATCGACGGGCAGCACGCCCTCGAGCCCGGTGCCGCAGCCCGGCGCACCGCCCGCGATGCCGCCGGAGACGGCGCAGGTGCCGACCGCCATCACCCAGCGCGGCTCCGGCATCGCCGCATAGGTGGCGCGCAGGGGTTCCAGCAAGGCGTCGGTGACCGGGCCGGTGACCAGCAGCAGGTCGGCGAACCGCGGCGAGGGCGTGAAGAAGATGCCGAGCCGATGCAGGTTGTAGAACGGATTGTTCAGCGCCTGCAGTTCGGACTCGCAGCCGTTGCAGGAGCCCGCATCGACATGGCGGATGTGCAGGCTGCGCCGAAACGGCCGACGCCGGCGCGCGGCATCGGCCGGCTGCGGCGCGGGCGCCGGCGCCGCCGACCAGACGAGATCGGCGCGATCCGCGACGCCGAATGCCCAGTCGAAGGAGGTGCGCATGGCCCCGGTCGGGCAGGCCTCGGTGCAGAGCTGGCAGACCACGCAGCGGCCGTAGTCGATGCGCAGCCCACCTTCCGGCGGCACCGTGATCGCCGCAGTCGGGCAGACATCGGCGCATTCGCGGCAGCCGTCACGGCACGCTTCGGGCTGGTAGCGCGGCATGCCGAGCACGCCTTCCTGGCCGTCCGGTGCGCCGCGGCGCGGCCAGCCGCTGCTGGCGTTGCCTTCCGCGAGCCCGATCAGCGTCCAGAGTGCCATTCGCCGCTCCCTATCGCGCGCAGCCGGACACGGTAAGGCCGAAGCTCGCCTCGTTGATCGCATAG
>JAFKFJ010000161.1 GCA_017307335.1 Alphaproteobacteria bacterium
CCGTTCTACGGCACCTCCGCCGCGGCCCCGGTGGCGGCGGCGGTCGCGGCGCTGATGCTGCAGGCGCGGCCGGATCTCGGCACCGGCGATGTCACCGCGCTGCTGCAGGATTCCGCCACCCCGGCCGGCGCGCCCAGCGTCGCCGGCGCCGGGCTGATCAACGCCGATCTGGCGCTGACCTTCGCGCAGAGCGGCGTGATCTACGGCAGCCCGCAGACGACGGTGCGCGGCCTCGCGCTGCCCTGCACGCTCGCGGGGGGTGCCGGCGCGCACGTCCTCGTCGCGGGCAGCGGGCGCACGCTGATCGGCTCGGAGGGAACCGACACCGTCATCGCCGGCGCCGGGGCCGACACGGTCGATCTCGCCGGCGCCTCCGCCCTGCTGTTCGGCGCGAGCGGATCGCTGTGGGTGCGCGACCTCGGCGGCGCGGACACCGTGATCGGCGGCACCGGCGCGGTCAGCGTCAGCGGCGGCGGCATCGGCGGGGGCGCGCAGTATGGCGGCGCGGCGGGCGGAAACCGGCTGACCGCGGGGGCGGCGCCGACGATGCTGGTGGGCGGCGGCGCAGGCGACACGCTGGTCGCGGCCGGCAGCGGCGACGACACGCTGTTCGCGCCGCCGAGCGGCGCCGCCACGTTGCTCGGTGGCGCGAGCGGCGGCAACACCTTCGTCGCCGGCGGCGGCGCGGCCCTGATCGCGACCGGCGGCGGCACCGATCAGGTGTGGCTCGGCGGCGGCCCGGCGACGGTCTATGGCGGGGCGGGCAACATGGTGTTCGGCGGCGGCTCCGCCCCGGCCCTCGTGTTCGGCGGTGCCGCCGGCGGCAACCTGATGTTCGCCGGCAGCGGTGCCACGACGCTGGTCGGCGGCGGCGCCGGCGACATCCTGGTCGGCAATGGCCCCGGCGATGCGCTGATTGCCGCCCCCGGCGGCGAGGCCTCGCTCTACGGCGGCACCGGCACGGAGATCTTCGCCGGCGGCGATGGCGGCACCGATCTGTTCGCGCTGCAGACGGCCGACGCGCTGGTCGCACCGGGCGGCGCGCGCGCGGTGATCACGTTCGGCAGCGGCGACGCGAATGTCGCGGTTGGCAGTGCTGCGGAGCTGTTCAACTTCGTCGCCGGCCAGGGCGGCGGCAGCGCACTCATTCGCGGCTTCGATGCCAGCCGCGACATGGTTCGCATCGCCGGCTTCGGCGCCGCGGGCGCCGACGCCATCGAAAACCAGTCGGCTGCTGGCGGCAGCACCACGCTCACGCTTCCCGATGGAACGCGCGTCGCATTCGCCGGGCTGGCCGCGCTGAACCCGACCAGCGTCGTGTTCGCCTGATCCGCGCAAACCCGCGCGCTCGCCAAACTTGCTGTTGCAGTGGCGCTGTTCGCGAAATCTTCTAATACGGAATAGTTGATCAAGAGCACGCGATCGGCGCGGTTGATACGCGGCCGATGCACCCGGCGCCCTCACAGGTGCTTATAGAAGATGGCTCTTCCGTCTTCCAGAGAGCCATGTCAACGCCCAGCGACACCGACACCGGTGGCACGCCGTTCTCGAGTGCGGCCGCACCGTCCGCCACGACGCAGATGCTCGCCGGCTACGGCGGGGCCGATGCCGCAGTGGCGGGCCCGTTGGCGCGGGCGACCGCCGGCGTGTCCGGCGCCGGCATCAGGATCGGCATTCTTTCCGACAGTCTCAACGTGCGGAACGGCGAGAGCGCGGATATCGCGCAGGGCGTGCTGCCCGCAGACGGCGTCACAGTGCTGAAGGAAGGCCCGGCCGGCAGCACGGATGAAGGGCGCGCGATGGCGCAGATCATCCATGCCACCGCGCCGGATGCGCAACTGTACTTCTACAGCGCCTACTATTCGATGCAGGACTATGCGGCCGGCATCGCGGCGCTCGTCGCCGCGGGCTGCCAGATTATCGTCGACGATGTCGCCTATACCGACGAACCGTTCTTCCAGGTCGCCGGCCCGATCGACAGCGCCGTTGCCGCGGCCGTGGCGAGCGGCGTCAGCTACTTCACCGCTGCCGGCAACAGCGGTGCCGCGTTCGCGCAAGCTGCGTGGAGCGAAGGCGCCACCGTAACGCAGACGGTGAACATTCCCGCCAACACGAACGCCTCGCTGACCCTGCAATGGGACGCGCCGTACGACGCGGCCAATCCGCCGACGCTGCGCTTCACCGCGACCAGCGCCGGCGCAGCGCCGCTCAGCTCCACCCAGGTCGGCACCGCGCCCGTCGCCGAGATCGACTTCCCGCGCACCGCCGCGGCGCGCACCTACCAGATCACGATCACGCAGACGCCGAGCACGCCAGCACCGTCGCTGTTCAAGGACATGCTGGTGGGTGGCGGAAACTTTCTCAGCGCGGGCAGCGGCGTCGGCAGTGGCTCTATCTTCGGGCATGCGCTCGTCCCGGGCGTGAACGTCGTCGGCGCGGTGAGCCAGTACCGCGCCTCACAGCCGTCGCCGGAGCCGTTTTCCGGCACCGGGCCTGGCGAGTTGCTGTTCGCGTCCGACGGTACGCGGCTCGCCACCCCGCTGACGCGCAACGCGCCGAGCTTTCTGGCCCCCGACGCCAGCGCCACGAGCCTGCTCGATCCGTTCTACGGCACCTCCGCCGCAGCGCCCGTGGCGGCGGCCATCGCGGCCCTCCTGCTGCAGGCACGGCCGTCGCTGGACGACACCGACATCACCGCACTGCTCCAGGACTCCGCGGTCATCAGCGGTCCGGCGACGGTCGCCGGCGCCGGCATGATCGATGCGCAGCGCGCCGTCAGCTACGCGCGCAGTGGCGTCATCGCCGGCAGCGCGCAAACCACGGTGCGCGGTCTCTCGCTCGCCTGCACACTTGCCGGCGGCAGTGGGGCGCATGTGCTGATCGCGGGCAGCGGGCCCACGCTGCTGCAATCGCAGGGGACCGACACGGTGATCGCCGGGGCCGGGGCCGATACCGTCGACCTCACGGGCCCGGCGGCGGTGCTGTTCGGCGCCGCCGGGCCGCTCCGGGTACGCACGCTTGCTGGCGCCGACACGATCATCGGCGGCGCGCGCGCTGTGACGCTGGACGGCGGCGTGGGAAGCGGCATCGCATACGGCAGTGCCGCCGGCGGCAACCGGCTCACCGCGGGCGCGGCGCCGACAATGCTGGTCGGCGGCGGTGCGGGTGACACGCTCATTGCGGCGGGAGCCGGCGAGGACACGCTGTTCGCCCCCGGGACGGGGGCGGCGACGCTGCTCGGCACGCCGCTCGGCGGCAGCATCTTCGTCGCCGGCGGCGGTGCGGACATCATCGCGCCGGGCGGCGGCACGAGCGAGGTCTGGCTCGGCTCCGGCGCCGCGACGGTCCTGGGCGGCACCGGCACGATGCTGCTTGGCGGCGGCAGCGGCCCGGCGCTGGTGTTCGGCGGCGCGGCCGGCGGCAACCTGCTGTTCGCCGGCGAAGGCGCGACGACGCTCGTCGGCGGTGGGCTGGCTGACACGCTCGTCGCCAACGGCGCCGGCGACGTGCTGATCGCCGCCCGCGGGGGCGGCAGCGTGCTGTTCGGCGGCACCGGCGCCGAGACGCTGCTGGGCGGGGCCGCCGGCACCAACCTGTTCGGCTTGGGCCCGGCCGACGCGCTGGTGGCGCCCGGCGGGGCGCGCGCCGTCATCACCTTCGGCAGCGGTCGGAGCACCGTGCTCGCCGGCGCGGGGGCCGAACTGTTCAATTTCGTCGCCGGAGAGGGCGGCGGCAGCGCCGTCATCGTGAACTTCGACCCGAGCCGCGACATGGTGCGCATCGCCGGCTTCGGTGCCGGCGAGCCGCGCGCGCTGGCAACGCAGCTCTCCGGCGGGGACAACGCCGCTCTCGCCCTGCCCGACGGCACGCGCGTCCTGTTCGCGGGCCTGCCGTCACTGAGCCCGTCCAACGTCGTGTTCGCCTGAGGGCGGGCGGTCAGACCGCGGCGTACGCCTCCGGATGGAAGAACCCCTCGCCCGCGACATAGGCGCGGCCCGGCGACATGTCCGGCCCCTCCCCGCCCTCGGCGCGGCCATCGAAGGTGAGCTCGAGCTGGACGCCCGACGGGTCGTACACGAAGAGCTGCCAGAGGCTGGTGCCGGGCACCAGGAACTCCCGGAACGGCAGGCCGCGCTCGCGCAGCCGCGCGCGCATCGCGGCAAAGCCCACGGCAGCGATCGAAACGTGGTCGATCGCCGCACTGCCGACCGGCGTGCGCCCCTCCGGGCCGAGGGCCGGGCCACCGGCGTAGATGTGCACCATCGCCTGCCCGCCCGGCAGCGGCGAGGCGAGCCAGGCGCCCGGGTAGCCGAAATCCGGCCGGGCGACCTGCACCAGCCCCAGCAGCTCGCAATAGAACCGCACCGTGCGACCAAGGTCGTTGGTCTTGATCGCGACGTGAAACAATCCGCCGAGCACGCCCTGCATCGTCCCATCCTCCACCGCTGGGCCCATCCTGCCACGCGCACGCGGGCGTGCCACGCCCCGCTCCGTTGGGCCCTCATCCATCGAGGCCCTGATCCATCGGACGACGCGAAGGATCGTCGAGCATTTCTCATGAACGCCAGATGACAGAAATATCCAACACCTGAAATATAATGCCGATGTAAGTGTCGATCTGTTCAGATTTGTGCCTCCCGTCGATTTTAGTTTTCTGTGCCGCGGTGCAGCGAGCAAAGTGCCTCTGCGCCGATGTCTTTGCATCGCGCGCGCGTGTCATCGAAACGGGAACGGGAGTGGAGCATGCCAGATCGCGCAGCCGCGGAATCGCGCCCTCACGACGACGGCCCAGCCACGGTGGCAGCCGAGCGAGCCGCGCCCGTCGGCGCGCGGCGCGGGCCGGGCGGCAACGCGGAGGCCCCGCGTGCCGCCGAGCCGCGCACCGCCGACGCGCCACGCGGGCGCGCGCCCCCCACCGGCGCCGATTCGGCCGGGAAGCGGAGCGACGAGACGTTG
>JAFKFJ010000162.1 GCA_017307335.1 Alphaproteobacteria bacterium
GCCGAGGTGCAGGCCTTCGAGACGGAAGGCTTGATCGGCGCGGGCGCGGCGCCGGCCGTTCTTTCGTATCTCTTTCATCGTATCGAGGATCGCTTCGACGGCCGCCCCACCTTGCTCATTGTCGACGAGGGCTGGCTCGCCCTCGACGATCCCGGTTTCGCCGGCCAGCTCAGAGAATGGCTCAAGACGCTTCGGAAGAAGAATGCGAGCGTCATCTTCGCCACCCAATCGCTCGCCGACATCGACGGCAGCGCGATCGCGCCGGCGATCATCGAGAGCTGCCCGACCCGCATCCTGCTCCCGAACGAGCGCGCCCTCGAGCCGCAGATCGCCGCAATCTATCGCCGCTTCGGTCTCAACGACCGGCAGATCGAGATTTTGAGCCGCGCGACACCGAAGCGCGAATATTACTGCCAAAGCCGCCGCGGCAACCGCCTGTTCGATCTCGGGCTTTCCGAGGTCGCGCTCGCCTTCACCGCCGTCTCGGCAAAATCCGATCAGACCGCCATCGAAGAGCTTCTCGCCGAGCACGGCCGCGACGGCTTCGCCGCCGCTTGGCTGCGCCGGAAGGACCTCGACTGGGCGGCCGAAATGCTCACCCGCACCAAGGAGGTTTTGTCATGATTACGCGTCGCCTGCGCGCCGGTCTCATCGCCGGCGTAACCGCCTTGTCTCTCGCCGGCGCCAGCCTTCCGGCGCACGCGCAATGGATCGTCTTCGATCCCACCAACTACGCCCAGAACGTGCTGACGGCCGCGCGCGAGCTTCAGCAGGTCAACAACGAGATTCAAAGCCTCGAAAATCAGGCGACGTCCCTAATCAATCAGGCGCGCAATCTCGCCAGCCTGCCGTACTCCTCACTTGCCTCGCTTCAGCAACAGATCACCCAGACCCAGCAGCTTCTCGGTCAGGCGCAGCGCATCGCCTACAGCGTCTCGACAATCGACCAGGCCTTCACGCAGCAATATCCGCAAGCCTATTCCGGCGCGACATCGTCGCAGCAACTCCTCGCCGACGCCCAGACCCGCTGGCAGAACGCGCTCGCCGGTTTCCAGGACACGATGCGCGTGCAGGCCGGCGTCGTCACCAATCTCAACACCACGCGCTCGCAGATCAACGCGCTGGTGTCGTCGAGCCAGTCGGCCACCGGCGCACTTCAGGCCGCGCAGTCCGGCAACCAGCTCGTGGCGCTTCAGACCACGCAGCTCGCGGATCTGACCGCGCTCATGGCCTCGATCGCGCGCGCCCAAAGCCTCGAGGCGGCACGCACGCTCGAAACGCAAGCGCAAGCACAGGCGCAGACCAACAACTTCCTCAACTACGGGCCCGGCTATCAGGCCGGCTCCGCGCAGATGTTCCATTGATGCGTGTCCGGCTTCTCCATCTGCCGGCAATCGCGCGCGCTGTCGGGTTCGCACTTGTCGCGATCGCCATGATCGCCGCGGCGCTGCATTTCCGTGCTGCCTCCTCGCGCATCGGCGCGCAACTGCTAGCACCGGCGGCCGTATCCGATCCGCTCGCGGCCGAGCTGAAGCGATGCCAACTCATCGCCGAGCAGGCGAAAGACGATCCGGGATGCGAGGCGGCCTGGGCGGAGAACCGCCGCCGTTTCTTCACCTATGCGCCGGCGTCGACCCCTGCCGTGCCAGCAAAGACGTTCGGCAGGTAGGGAACATGGGCGGCACGGGGGTCATCGACAATTTCCTGGGCACCTTCACCCAGTACATCGATTCCGGATTCGGTCTGGTTCAAGGCGACGTGCGCTGGCTCGCCAGCGTCCTCATCGCCATCGACATCACGATGGCAGGCCTCTTCTGGGCGATGGCGCCCGACGAGGACGTGCTCGCGCGCCTGATCCGGAAGACCCTCTACATCGGCATGTTCGCCTTCATTATCGGCAACTACAATAATCTCGCGCAGATCATCTACAACAGCTTCGCCGGTCTCGGCATCAAGGCCGGCGGCGGCACGATAAGCGCCGCGCAGCTCCTTCAGCCCGGCAAGATCGCCGAGGTCGGGATCGACGCGGGCAAGCCGATTCTCACCGCCATCTCCGGCATGATGGGCTTCACCAGCGTCTTCGCCAATCTCATTCAGATCCTGATCATGTTCGTGGCGTGGCTGATCGTCGTCATCAGCTTCTTCGTCATGGCGATCCAGCTCTTCGTCAGTCTCATCGAGTTCAAGCTGACGACACTCGCGGGCTTCGTGCTTGTACCGTTCGGCCTGTTCGGCCGCACGGCGTTCCTGGCGGAGCGCGTGCTCGGGAACGTGGTGTCGAGCGGGATCAAGATTCTCGTCCTCGCCGTGATCATCGGCATCGGTTCGACGATCTTCGGCCAATTCACCAGCGCCTTGAACAATCCGCCAACCATCTCGGACGCGCTGACGCTGATCCTGGCCGCGCTATCGCTGCTCGGCCTCACGATCTTCGGGCCGGGTATCGCCAACGGTCTGATCGCCGGCGGCCCACAGCTCGGCGCCGGCGCTGCGGTCGGTACGGGACTCGCCGCGGCTGGCATCGGAGCGGCAGGTCTTGCGGCCGGGGCCGGCGGAGTCTCGGCGGCAGGCGACGCCATCGCCGGGACCGCGCGTGCCGGCGCTTCCGTGGCTGGCGGCGCGACCGCAGCCTATCGCGCCGGCGGCGCGACAGGCGTTGCGCAAGCCGCCGGGTCCGTCGCGATGAGTCCGCTCCGCCGTGCAGCGGCCAGCTTGAAAGAGAGCTTTGCTTCCGGCGAGCGCGCCGCGACGGGTGACAATGCGCCATCGTCCTCCGCTGCGGGCGCCGCATCCGCAAGCTCCGGCGCGCCGCCCGCCTGGGCGCAGCGCATGAAGCGCGGCCAAACCATCAACCGCGGCGTCAGCGCCGCCGACCATGCAATCCGCTCCGGCGATCGGCCGAGCGGCGGGCATCAGGTCGATCTTTCCGAAGGGGAATAGTCCATGTTTCGACGATCGACCGTGCGCTACGGCAAAACACCCGAAGCCGAGACGCCCTATCAGCGCGCAGGCCAGATCTGGGACGAACGGATCGGCGATGCCCGCGTGCAAGCGAAGAACTGGCGCCTGGCTTTCTTCGGCGCCCTCATTCTGAGCGGCGGTCTCACCGGTGGCCTCGTCTGGCAGTCGGCGCGCGGCACGATCACCCCCTGGGTGGTGCAGGTCGACAAGCTCGGGCAGGCGCAAGCCGTGGCACCCGCCACCGCCGACTATCGCCCGACCGATCCGCAGATTGCCTGGTATCTCGCGCATTTCATCCAGGAAGTCCGAGGCATTCCGGCCGATCCGATCATCCTCCGGCAGGACTGGCTCGATGCGTACAACTTCGTCACGGACAAAGGCGCGCTCGTCCTCAACGACTACGCACGCACGAACGATCCCTTTTCCAAGATCGGCAAGACCCAGATCTCGGTTGACGTCGCGAGCGTCATTCGCGCCTCGGACGATAGCTTCCGGGTCGAGTGGGTCGAACGCCACTACGTCGATGACGCGCTCACCTCGACCGAGCGCTGGAGCGCCATCCTCACCATCGTCGTGCAGACGCCGACCGATGCCGATCGGCTGAAGAAGAACCCGCTCGGCATCTACGTCCACGCCCTCAACTGGTCAAAGGAGCTCGGCTGATGCGTCCGATCGCCCTCACAACGATGTTGCTGACATCCCTTTCTCTCGGCGCATGCGCCACCACATGGAAACCGCCGGAGATCAGCTACGACAACACGCCGAAGCCCGCAGTGCTGCAGGCCGAGCCACCGCAGCCGGTCAAGATCGTCGAGCTGCCAAAGCTGTTGCCCCTGCCGGGCCAACTCAAGCCGCTCCCCGGCAACAAGAAGTCCCCGCCGGAGCCCGCAGATCCACGCGCGCGCGTCGACCAGGCCAACGGTGCGGCACGCGTGCAGCCGACACGCGCCGGCTATCTCAACGCCATCCAGGTCTATCCCTTCTCGGACGGCGCGCTCTATCAGGTCTATGCCGCACCGGGCGAGATCACCGACATCGCGCTGGAGCCGGGCGAGCAGTTGACCGGCCCGGGCCCCGTCGCGACCGGCGATACCGTGCGCTGGATCATCGGCAACACCGACAGCGGAGTTGGACCGGCGAAGCGCGTCCACATTCTCGTCAAGCCGACCCGCCCGGACCTTGTCACCAACCTCGTCATCAACACCGACCGGCGGACCTATCATCTCGAATTGCACTCGGACGACAAGACCTACATGGCGTCGGTCTCCTGGGCATACGCGGAGGACCAGCTCATCGCGCTCCGCCAGCAGAACGCAGCGGCCGAAGCCGCCGCACCTGTGGCCACCGGCGTCGACGTCAATGCCCTCAACTTCCGCTACCGGATCGAAGGCGACAATCCGCCCTGGCGACCGCTACGCGCCTTCGATGACGGTCGGCAGGTGTTCATCGAATTTCCGACCGGCATCGCGCAGGGCGAGTTGCCACCGCTCTGGGTGATCGGTGCGGAAGGCGACGGACAGCTCGTCAATTATCGCGTCAAGGGCAACCACATGATCGTCGACCGGCTGTTCGCAGCCGCGGAGTTGAGGCTCGGCGGCAAGCACCAGCAGCTCGTCCGCATCGTTCGCACCGACGGGAGGCCGCGGTCGTGACGGACGAAGCCCGGGAAGAAGAAGGGGCCGCCGGAGGCGCCCGACCGCCCGCTGAGATGCGACTGCGCGCGAAGCGACCGCCGGTGACGCGGCTGTCCCGCAAGGTCCTGCTCGGGCTGGGCGCTGTGGCGGCGATCGGCATCGGGGGCGCATTGCTCTTCGCGCTCAAGCCGCAGCACCAGACGACTGGCACCGGGCTCTTCAACACGAACAATCGCAACACGCCCGATGGGCTCGCGAACCTGCCGCGCGACTACACCGGGCTTCCGAAACCCGTGCC
>JAFKFJ010000163.1 GCA_017307335.1 Alphaproteobacteria bacterium
TCTCGCCAGCGCCCTGGATCGCCGCCTCCAGCGGCTTCATGCCCTTCTCGATGTGGCGGTAGATGTTTTCCAGCATCACGATCGCGTCGTCGATGACGAAGCCGACCGCGATCGTCAGGCCCATCAGCGAGAGGTTGTCGAGGCTGTAGTCCAGCAGGTACATCACCGCGAACGTGCCCACCAGCGCCAGCGGCACGGCGACCGCGGGGATCACCGTCGCCCACAGGTTGCGCAGGAAGATGAAGATCACCATCACCACCAGCGCGATCGCGAGCAGCAGGGTGAACTGCACGTCATCCACCGCCGCGCGGATGGTCTGCGTGCGGTCGCTCTTGATCTCGACGTGAATGGCGGGCGGGATCGAGGCGAGGAGCGACGGCAGGCGGGCCTTGATCGCCTCCACCGTCTCGATAACGTTGGCGCCCGGCTGCTTGAAGATCACCAGCAGCACGGCGCGCTTGCCGTCCTGGAATGCGGTGGTGCGGTCGTTCTCCGGCCCGTCGATCGCCACCCCGATGTCGCGCACCCGCACCGGCGCGCCGTTGCGGTAGGCGAGGACGACGTTCTGGTATTCCGCCGCCTTGGTGAGCTGGTCGTTGCTGTAGATCGTGTAGGCATGGTGCGCGCCGTCGATCGAGCCCTTGGGCGCATCGACGGTTGCATTGATCAGCATGTGGCGCACGTCCTCGAGCGTGAGCCCCATCGCCGCGAGACGCGCCGGGTCGATCTGCACGCGCACCGAGGGTTTCTGCGCACCGCCGATGAACACCTGCGAGACGCCGGAGACCTGCGAAAGCTGTTGGCTGAGGATGTTGTCGGCGTAGTCGTTGACCGTGGTCATGGGCAGCGAGTCGGATCGTGCCGCGATGATCAGGATCGGCGCGTCCGACGGGTTGACCTTGTAGTAGTACGGCGGGTTCGGCATGTCGCGCGGAAGCTGGCCGCTCGCCGCGTTGATCGCCGCCTGGATGTCCTGCGCGGCGGCGTCGATGTTGCGGTTGAGGTTGAACTGCACGGTGATCTGCGACTGCCCGAGCACGCTGACCGACGTGAGCTGCGCGACGCCGGGGATCTGCGAGAACTGGCGCTCCAGCGGCTGCGCCACCGTGGAGGCCATCGTCTCGGGGCTGCCGCCGGGCAGGTTGGCGTTCACCTGGATGGTCGGGAAGTCGACGCGCGGCAGCGGTGCGACCGGCAGCAGCGGATAGGCGGCAATGCCGATCAGCAGGATCGCCGCCATCAGCAGCGAGGTGCCGATCGGGCGCTTGATGAAGGGCGTCGAGATGCTCATCCGCGTGGCGCCTCAGCTGTTCGGCTTCGCGGCGACGCTGACCCGGGTGCCGTCCTGCAGCCGGAGCTGACCCTTGACCACGACCCGCGCGCCGGCCTCGACTCCCTCGGCAACCACTGCGACGTCGCCGTCCTCCAGCGTGAGCTTGATCGGTCGCATCGCCGCCTTGGAGTCCGCGCCGATCACATAGGCGTAGAGCCCGTTCGGGCCGCGCTGCACGGCGGTCGTGGGAATAGTGACGGCGTCGTGCAGCGTGTCCACCTGCAGGTGCGCGTTGACGAACTGGCCGGGCCAGAGCCTGTTCTCGGGGTTCTTGAACTCTGCCTTGAGCCGGATGGTGCCGGTGCTCTGATCGAC
The DNA here is from genome assembly GCA_017307335.1 of Alphaproteobacteria bacterium. GTDB lineage: Bacteria > Pseudomonadota > Alphaproteobacteria > Acetobacterales > Acetobacteraceae > JAFKFJ01. The sequence continues at coordinate 1,649 of JAFKFJ010000163.1, forward strand.
CTGGTTGTCGATGGTGAGCAGCGTTCCGCGCGCGAGCTGGGTGCGGTCGTCGGCGCTGTAGGCGAGCACCGGGGCCGCGCCGCGCGCCATGGCCGCCTGGATCTGCGGCAGGTTGTCCTGCGGCAGCGTGAAGACCACCGCGATCGGGTGGATCTGCGCGATCGTGACGATGCCCTGCGCGTCGTTGGCGTGAATCAGGTTGCCGGGATCGACGAGGCGCAGCCCGGCGCGGCCGTCGATCGGCGAGACGATGTGGCAGAATTCCAGGTTGAGCCGCGCGCTCTCCACCGCCGCCTGGTCGCCGGCGACGGTCGCCTCGAACCGGGCGACCAGCGCGGTCTGCGTCTGCACCTGCTGGCGGGAGGCGAAGTCGTTGCGCACGAGGCTCTGGTAGCGGGCGAGGTCGGCGCGGGCGTTGGCGAGCTGCGCCTCGTCAGCCGCCTTCTTCGCCTCGGCGGCGTCGAGCACGGCGGCGTAGGGGCGCGGGTCGATCTCCGCCAGCGGCTGCCCGGCCTTCACGTCCTGGCCCTCGGTGAACAGCACGCGGTCCAGCGTGCCGTCGACGCGGGCGCGGATCAGGACCGAATAGAATGCCTGCACCGCGCCGATGTTGCGCAGCATCACCGGTACGTCCTGGCGCTGCGCGGTGGCGGTCTGCACCGGCACGGCAGGCGCCGAGGGGCCGGGCGCCGATGTGTCCGCCGCCGCCGGCAGGATCGCGGCGAGCATGGCCGCGAGCGTGGCGAGGGCGAGGCGGCGCGGCGGTCGCGGCATGGCGATAGGGTTCCACAGTGGCGCCGGCATGGGCCAAACGAACACGCGCGCCCCCGGGCCGCCGGCGCACGGCGGCCGCGACCATACCACGCGCCCGCTCCGGGCGCGCCATAATCGCCCGTAACCTCAGCCGGTGGGTTCGGACACCAGCGCGAGATCGCCGTCCGCAGCGCCGACCAGGCTCTCCTCGCCGAGCGGGTGCCAGAGTCCGGCAACCAGGATCTCGGCCGGCCGGAACCGCGCCTTGTAGGCCATCTTGCGGCTCTCCGGCACCCAGTAGCCGAGATAGACATAGGGCAGGCCCAGGCTGCGCGCCCGCTCGGCCAGCCAGATGATCGCGTAGGTGCCGAGCGAGCGGCGGTCGAGCTCGGGCAGGAAGAACGAGTAGACCGCCGAGAGCCCGTCGCCGAGCCGGTCCGTGAGGCAGGCGCCCACCAGCCGGTCGTCGGGCTCGCGGAATTCCACGATGAAGGTCTCGATCGGCGTGTCTTCGACCATGGCGCGGTAGTCGTAGAAACTCATCGTCGCCATGTCGCCGTCGCCGTGGCGGGCCTGCTGGTAGCACTGAAAGAGCTGGAACTGCTCGGCGGTGGCGCGCGCCGGCACCTCGAACCCCTCCAGCGCCGCGTTGGCGCGGGCGATCCGCCGCAGCGTCCGGTCGGGACGGAAACGCGCGGCCGGGATGCGGATCGGCACGCAGGCGTTGCAGTTCGGACAGACCGGCGCATAGGCGATGTTGTGGCTGCGCCGGAACCCGGCGCGCGACAGCCGGTCGTGCAGCGCATCGGCGTCCGGCCCGGCGATCTCGGTGACGACCTTGCGCTCGGTCCGCCCGGGCACGTACGGGCAGGGCAGGGGTGCCGTCGTGTAGAAGAACTGCGGCCGGCGCGGCGGCTTGTAGCTCATGCGAAAGGCGGCCCTCCCGCGCGCATGTTCCAGGACCATGCGCTCCCGGTCAACGCCTCAGCGCGCACCACGACGAGGCCCGCGATCACGTCGTGCGCGGTGCGGCGGCGCGCGCTGAACAGGGCAAGCAGGAGCGGCAGGCCGGAGAGCGCGAGCGAGACATAGAAGCCGATCACCCAGATCAGGGCTGCGAACCCGCCCGGCGGCCCGAGGTCCTCGTCGCGCCGCACGACGAGGCCCATCAGCGCCTGCCCGGGGGTGGCGGAGAGCCCGCTCATCACCGTCAGCCAGTTGTAGAACACCGGCACCGTCGGCAGCAGCGCGAGCAGCGGCAGCCCCAGGCCGAGCGTCACGACGCCGAACAGGATCAGCACCACGGCGATCGCCTTGACCAGGATCAGAACGATGATGCCGTCGAGAACGAAGGCGACGATCCGCCGCCAGATCGTGCCGTGCGTCAGTGCCCAGGCGAAGTCGCTCACGGGTTGGGTTCCGCCGGTTGCAGCACGATGCGCGCGGCGACCCTCTGCGGATCTGGGCCCAGCATGACCGAGGCGCCGTCGCGCCAGCGTTCGAGGAAGTTGTATCCCAGCCGGCTGAACGGATTGCCCGACTGGCCGGGGGCGATCACGAACAGGCTCGCATCCAGGTTGGCGAGGTCATAGACGCCGCGGTATTCCGGGCCGTGCACGCTGGCTAGCGTGTCCGCGGCCACGCCGGCGCGGTCGATGGTGGAATCATCGCCGCCGACCGCGATCCGTGCCACGCCGAGCGGGGCGAACAGGGGCAGGCGGCTCAGCATCGGATGCGCGAACACCGCGGCGTGGGCGCTATCCCAGCGCCATGTTGCAGGATCGGGGCCGAAGCGGTGCGTGAGGTCCGCCACCGCCGCGCTCAGCGCGTCGGCCAGCAGCGCGTCGCAGTCGCCCCGGCAGAGCGCGGTGCCGGCCGGCGAGAGCACATAGGGCAGGAGCTGCGGCCAGGGCGCGAGCGCCGCATCGCCCGCCGGCGGCACGCCCAGGCGGGCGCGCAGCAGCCGCGCCGCCTGGATCATCCAGGCGTTGAAGATGAGCGGCTGCGGCGCCTCCCGCGTCGCCGCTCCGTTCCAGCCGCGCAGCAGCGCCTGCGCTGCCTTCGCGGCGGGGTCGGTGACCGCGACCGCCATCAGCCGTGGCAGCAGCGCCTCCGCGGCGGGGTCGATCACGTCGGTCTGCATGGCGGCGAAGTCCGCGACCGTGTGCCGGTCGGTCTTGCCGAGCAGGACGCGGATGCGGTCCGCGCGCCAGGTGTCGAACCCGTCGCGGGCGAGGAACACCGGGAAATCGGGCGGTGCCACGCGCTCGTTCGCGTTCACCAGCCGCCCGCTCTCCGGCGCGACGTAGTGGGGGAGCTGCCGCCCGCTCGCCCAGCCGACCCAGTCGTAGCGGCCGTCCGCGCCGGGCACCGGGCGCGCGCCGTCACCGCTGGCGCGGACCGGCACCCGGCCGGTGACGAACAGCGCGAT
>JAFKFJ010000198.1 GCA_017307335.1 Alphaproteobacteria bacterium
GGGCGGCGGCTGGCGCGCGGCCGACCTACCGCCCCCGCCGCGCCTCACGCCGGCCGCCGTTCTGCAGCCCTGAACCCCGTCCGGCTGCCCGGGGCTTTCCTCGGGCCGCAATCGTGGCAGGCTGGCGATCCAAGCCCGGGTGGGGGGCCAAGCCCGGGTGGGGGGCCAAGCCCGGGTGGGGGGCGAGCGATGGCGCAGATGGCGAGCGTGGAGATCGAGGCACGGCGTGCGGCCTTGCGGGCGAGCACGCTGTTCGCGGTGCTGCAGCCGGCGGAACTCGACGCGGTGCTGGCGCAGGCGTCGATCCGCCGCGCCTCGCGCCACGAGGTGCTGCTGCGCCGCGGCGATGCCAGCACCGGCGCGCTGGTCATCGTCGCCGGCCGGGTGCGCATCGGCCTGATGTCGGAGGAGGGCGGCGAGGTGACGCTCGGCGTGCTCGGCCCCGGCGAGGTGGTGGGCGAGATGGCGCTGCTCGACGGCAAGGAGGTCAGCGCCGATGCGACCGCGCTGGAGGACTGCGTGCTGCTCGCGATCGAGCGCACGCGCTTCCTGCGCCTGCTGCACGACAGCAGCGATCTCTGCCTGCGGCTGATGACGGTCCTGTGCGGGCGGCTGCGCGCCTCCAACGCCGCACTCGAGGAGCTGGCCCTGCTCGACCTGCCGGCGCGGCTGGGGCGGCTGCTGCAGCGCCTCGCGCGCGACTACGGCTTCACCACCCCGCACGGCATGCGCATCGAGGTGCGGCTGTCGCAGAAGGACCTCGCGACCCTCGTCGGCGCCTCGCGGGAGAAGGTGAACCGCCAGCTGCGCGAGTGGGAGGAGGCGGGCGTGCTCGGCAAGGATGGCGGGCGCATCGTGATCCAGCGCGCCGAGGCGCTGGCGGCGCATGTCTGAACGGCGGCGCGGAATGAGCGGCGTGCGCGTGCTGGTGGCGGGCGAATCGTGGATGACGCACAGCATCCACGTCAAAGGCTTCGACAGCTTCACCACCTCCTCCTACCACGAGGGCGGGGGCGACATGCTGGCGGCGCTGCGCGCGGGCGGCATGGCGGTGACCTACCAGCCCGCGCATGTCGCGGCGGCGGCGTTTCCCGACAGCGTGGCGGGGCTCGGCGCCTATGACGCGGTGGTGCTGAGCGATATCGGCGCCAACACGCTGCTGCTGCCCGACCGCACCTTCGCCCGCTCGGAACCCTCCGGCAACCGGCTGGCGGCCCTCGCGGCCTGGGTGCGCGGTGGCGGCGGGCTGCTGATGGTGGGCGGCTACCTCACCTTCCAGGGCATCGAGGGCAAGGCGGCGTATTGCGGCACCGCGGTCGATGCGGTGCTGCCGGTGGCGCTGGCCGCGACCGACGACCGCCAGGAGCACCCCGAGGGCGTGGTGCCGGAGACGGTCGATGCCGCGCATCCGGTGGCGGCGGGGCTGGCCGGGTGGCCCGCCCTGCTCGGCTGGAACCGCGCCGCACTGCGTCCGGAGGGGCATCTGGTGGCGCGCATCGGGGCCGATCCGCTGATCGCGGTGCGGCAGGTGGCGGCGGGGCGCAGCGCGGTCTTCGCCTCCGATTGCGGCCCGCACTGGGGGCCGCCGCCGTTCCTCGCCTGGCCCGGCTACGGGCCGCTGTGGCGCAACCTGGTCGGCTGGGTCGCCGGGCGGCCGGCCTGAAGCCGGATATCGCGCGCCGCTTCTTCGGCACGTCCCCTTCTTCGTGACCCTCTCGTAACTACTCCGCCCGCCTTGAGCGGCGCTGCGATTCGCCACGGCAATGCTTGCGTGATGTCACGCGTTCCTCGGGGCGGGAAATGTGCATCTGCCCTCTCGGGATAAACTGGACCCGCTTGATGGGATATTATTGTCCCGCGCGCGGTTCCTGAGCTAACTTCGACATGGATGGCGTGTTTCACGCCGTTCATTCGGCCTACTCGGTCCCGGCAGTTCAACCGCGCGGACCGCAACAAGCGACTGCAATTAAATACGCCCTAGGGAGAACGTACAATGAAGCGGAATGCGATCCGAAGCGGATTGCTTGCGTGTACCATTGCTGCCGGATGCTTTTCGGTGGCGGGCCTGCCCGCGCGCGCCGGAGAGCTTGACGGCAACGCGCTGCTGAATGCAGATAACGACCCGAACAATTGGGCGATGTACCATCGCTCGTACAATTCCTATCACTACAGCCCGCTGGACCAGATCAACACGGGCAATGTGAAGGACCTCAAGATCATCTGGATGCACAATCCCGGGGCCAGTCCCCACGGCGGCATCCAGTCCTTCCCGCTGGCGATCGACGGGCGTCTCTACTACACCATCGCCAACGACCAGGTCTGGGCGGTCGACGGCGCCACCGGTGCTCCGATCTGGAAGTTCACGCCGAAGATTGATGAGGAGCTGGCGGGATCGACGCCGTACAACCCGTTCAACCGCGGGCTCGCGGCCGGCTATGGCAATCTCTACATCGGCACCGTCGACGGCCGCCTGATCGCCGTGGACATGCAGTCCGGCAAGCCGGTCTGGGACACCAAGCTCATCGACGTCACCAAGGGCGCCAAGGGCTTCACCGGCGCGCCGCTGCTGGTGAAGGACAAGGTGATCATCGGCGCCAACGGCGGCGAGCTTGCCGGATGCTGCGGCCCGATCTTCGGCGTCGATGCCAAGACCGGCAAGAAGGTCTGGCAGTTCGACACGATCGGCGGCGACGATCGCTCCCGTGCGAGCTGGGGCCACGACAGCTGGAAGACCGGCGGCGGCGGCGGCTGGATGACCGGCGGCTACGACGCGGGGACGAACACGGTGTTCTGGGGCACGGCGAACCCCGCGCCCGACTACGACATCGCGATGCGGCCGGGCGACAACCTGTACACCTCCGGCGTGGTCGCGCTCGATCCTGACACCGGCAACCTGAAATCGTACTTCCAGGAAGTTCCGCATGATAGCTGGGACTTCGACGGCGCTGTCGGCGAGTTCGTGATGATCGACCGCGACGGCAAGCACTATGCCGTGCACCCCAACAAGGGCGGCTACGTCTACGTCTACAACCGCGACCCGGCCAACGTGCCGCTCAAGATCGAGAATGTCTGGCATCTCGGCGAGACGTCGAACTTCGTCACCGGCGTCGATCCGCACACCGGCCAGCTTCAGGGCCGGCGTGACGTGACCATCGGCGAGAACAAGAACGTCTGCCCCGCGGTCGACGGCGCGATCACCTGGAGCAACGGGTCCTACAGTCCGGACACCGGCCTTTACTACAAGGCCGCGCAGGAATGGTGCCAGAACATGGTGGCCCAGCACCTGCCGAAGCCGAACGACTATTCCGGGCAGATGTACATGAGCGCGACGTACACGTCGATTCCGCCCCCCGGGCACGATGCGGCGTACGGGCACATCAACGCGACCGACCCGATCACCGGCAAGAAGGCCTGGGAGGTCATCTACAAGTATCCGGTGATGGCGAGCCTGCTGTCGACGAAGGGGGGCCTGCTGTTCGTGCCCGGCGCCGACGGCACGCTCGATGCGCTCGATGCCAAGACGGGGGCCAAGCTCTGGTCGCGCAACGACGGCATGGGCCATGACGGCGGGATCATCTCCTACGCGATCAACGGCAAGCAGTACATCGCGGTCACCACCGGCTGGGGCACCTATGTGTCGCAGAACCTGGCGACCCTGTTCGGCGAGCCGTTCAAGAGCATGCCCATGGATAGCGGCGTGCTGATCGTCTACGGGCTCTGACGCCGCCTGATCTGCTGCGCCTGAATGCTGCGACCGGCCGGGACTCACCCGCTGCGGCGTGAGTCCCGGCCGCGACGATGCCGGAAATTGCAGGAACCAATGCCGCCCTTCCCCGTGCGCCTCGCGCTGCCTGTCCTCGTCTGCGCCGTCCTGTCGGTCCCTTGCCTCGCCGGCGCGGCGGAAAACCCGCCCCCGGAGCAGAAGGCCGCGGCCGCTGCCCCCGCCGTCAGCGCGGCGGAGGCGGCCGAGGCGAAGCAGATCTTCGCCGCCCAGTGCGGCTGGTGCCACGGCAGCTACGGCATGACCGCCGACAAGGGGCCCAAGCTGGCGGGAACGGCGATGACGGAACAGGAGGTCGAGGAGCGGATCCGTCACGGCAAGCCCGGCTACATGCCTGCGTTCCACCGCTTCCTGAACGATCAGCAGATCGCCCTGATGGCGAAATATATCAAATCGCTGAAGCCATAAGCCTGGCATTGCCGGCCGGGACCGGCATGGCATCGCGTTGGTTTCGTCATCCCGCGCCGGCTTCTTATTGGGTCGCGTTACTCGCGTTCCGGGCTCGCGACTTCCTGCATGGCGGCCATGACCCGCTTTCCGTGCCGGCGAGTGACGCGGGTTACTGAGCGCCGGCGGGCCGCACCCTAGGGTGCGCTTCAGCAGCGGCAAAAGGCGCTGTCAGCCCACGGAGAAGCCCCGATGACCCGCACCAGCACCGCCCCCTCCGCCCGCGCCCGGCGCGTTCGTGCCGCCGGCCTCGGCCTGGTCCTGGTCGTCGCGCTCTACGCCGCCGCCCCGCGCGCCATGGCCACGGAACTGGCCACGGAGCCGGCCGCCGCCTGCACGACCGAGACCGGGCACGCGGCGGCTTCCTGCGCGCACGCCACCAGCCAGCCGGCGACTGCCGTCATCGGCCAGGGCTGGGGCTGAGCCGCCATGCAACCCCGACCGGAGAGCACCGAGATGAGTCTTCTGCTCGCCGCCGCGGTCCTGCTGCTGGCCCTGCTGGCCTGCGAGATGCTGCGGCGCTGACGCGCGGCCGCCGGGCGTGGCGCGCGTTCAGCGCAGCTTCGGCGCCACGTCCGCGGCCAACCGGCGGCGCAGGGCCGCGGTTTCCTCTGGCTTGGCGAGATGGGCGCAGAGGCGCTCGAGGAAGTCCTGCGCCGAGGTCGCCTGCGCCGCCGCCTGCCGAACCAGTACCCGGGCGATCGGCCCCATGAACTGCGCGAGCGCCGCCTGCGCCGCCGCCTGCGCTTCGGCGGGGATCGGCCCGCGCGCGGTGCTGGCCGTCGGTTCGGCGGTGAGGCTCGGCCCGGCGGTGAAGCTGGGCTCGGCGCGCCCGCCGGCCGTGGCATCGACCCGCGGCTCCATCCGCCCCGCCGCCAGCGAGCGGAGGAAGGCGCTGCGGTCGGCGGCACTCTGCAGCCCGCGCGCGAGCGCCTGGAACAGCTGCTCGGCACTCGCCGATTCCCGCGCCGCCTGCGCCACCATGACCCGCGCCATCGGGCCGAGATACTGCGCGAGCGCCCGCTCCACCCGCTGCAGCGTCGCCGGGTCCCATTCCCGCTTGCCGGGGCGCAACGTCCCCGCGGGGGCACGGGGCAGCGTGGGGGCGCGGGGCAGCGTGGCCGTGGCATCCTCGTAGGCCGGTGCGGGCGGCGGCGGGCTTGCCGCGGCCAGCGCCAGGGCCTGGGCGAAATCCTCCGCCGCGGCGAAGCGCCGCTCGCGCGGCTTGGCCAGCGCCTTCTGCAGCACCGGCACGAACACCCCCGCGCCGGCCGCCTCCACCCCCACCATCGAGGCGGGCTCGGGGCCGGCGAGGCGCTGCAGCGACTCCGCCATGGTGCGCCCGGCGAAGGGCGGGCGGCCGGTCAGCGCCTCGTAGAGAATGGCCCCCACGGCAAAGAGGTCGGCACGGTGGTCGATCGCGCCGTCGCCGAGCTGCTCGGGCGCCATGTAGCTCGGCGTGCCGAGCATCGCCCCGGACTGGGTCAGCGTCATGTCGGCGAGCCGGGCAATCCCGAAATCCGCGATCTTTGCCAGGCCCGCGTCGGTGACGATGATGTTCGCGGGCTTGATGTCGCGATGCGTGACGCCCAGCCGGTGCGCGTAGGCCAGCCCGTCCAGCACCTGGCCGAGGATCGCCACGATCGGCACCGCCGCGCGCGCCGCCGCGCCGCCGCGCAGCATTTCGGCGAGCGTGCGGCCGGCGACGAATTCCATGACGATCGCCGGGTTGCCCGCGGCCTCGAAGAAGTCGAACACCGCGACGATCGCCGGGTGGCTGCAGCGCCCGGCGGCCTGCGCCTCCACGCGGAAACGATCGAGATACTCGCTGCGCAGTTCGGCACCGAGCGCGTCGGTGCGGATCACCTTCAGCGCCACCTGGCGGTCGATCACCGGGTCATGGGCGCGATAGACGGTGCCCATGCCCCCCGTGCCGAGCACGGCGACCGGACGATAGCGGCCGATTGCCGTGGGCAGCGCGGGAGAGGGCTGCTCCATTCAGCGCTCCAGCATGCGCATCGCGGAATCGAGGCTGCGGCGCATGCGGTTGAACGCCGCCGAAAGCACCGCGATCTCGTCGCGCCCGCGCCTCTCGTATTCCTCCACGTCGCTCTCGCCCAGGCTCACCGCGTTGGCAATATGCGTCACCCGCCGCACCGGCTTGATCACCATGTAGTGCAGCAGGACGTTCAGGATCACCATGACGAGGACGAACATCCCCGCAATGATCGCGAGGAAGGTCAGGAAGGCGGTGCGCGCGGCGGCGAGCGGCAGGGCCATCGGCACCGAGACCAACTGCGCCGCCACCACCTCGTGCAACTGCCAGCCGAAGCCGTTGGCGCTGCCATAGGTCGCGAGCATCGCCGCCGGCGCGCGCGCGGGCGTGCTGTGGCAGCCGAGGCAGGCGGGGCTGTCCACCGCGATCGGATGGGCAAGCGAAAGGGAGGGCCCGGTCGGCGTGTCACGCTCGCCCACGAGTTCGCGCGTGCCGGGGTTGTTGCGGAAACTGTTGATGAAATCGGCCTCCCAGTCGCCGGCGCGGTCGATCGGGTTGGTCGGGTTCAGGGTCGGCTCGCGATAGGTGTAGGCGGGGAATTTCCGCTGCACCTCGTGGAACGTGGTCTGCGCGGCAAAGGCGGGGACGGAGGCGGCAACGAACTTGCCGTCGCGCTCCGCCGGCAGCAGCGGTGCCACCTGCTGGGTGGTGTAGTGGCGCACGGCATCGGCCGCGGTCATCATCAGGCGCGCATTCTCCAGCACCTGCTCGCGCGCGTTGGCGACGAAGACAGTCTGCAGCAGCACCGCCGCGACGGCGAGGCCGATCGCGAAGGCGGTGAACACGGCGAGGTTGAACTTGGCCCGAAGCCCCATTGTCGCCCCCGCCGTCTGGCTGGATTATTTGCGCGGGCGAGGCTAGCAGGCGGGCCGTGGCGCCTCAACCGAGAGTCCCGTGGGCAGTATCGGCCGAGGAGGCCGTGGGCGGAATCGGCAGGACCATCGGCGTGCGCAGGATCCGGCTCGCCGCCGGGCTGGTGCTGTTCACCTATGTCGCCCTGCACCTGGTCAACCACGCGCTCGGCAACGTCTCGGTCGCGGCGATGGAGGCCGGGCTCGTCGCCCAGGTCTTTCTCTGGCAGGGCGCGCTCGGCACGGTCGCGCTCTATGCGGCGCTGACCACGCATCTCACGCTCGGCCTCTGGGCGCTCTACGAGCGGCGGCATTTCGGCTGGACGCGCAGCGAGGTGACGCAGCTCGTGCTCGGGCTCTCGATCCCGCTCCTGATCGCCAACCACGTGACGGGCACACGTATCTCGTTCGCCGTGTTCGGCACCGAGAAAGGCTACGCGCAGGAGCTCTATTCCTTCTGGGTGGGCACGCCCTGGCTCGGCGTGGTGCAGGTGGTGGCGCTCATCGTCGCCTGGATCCATGGCTGCATCGGCATGACGCTGTGGCTGCGCCTGAAGCCGTGGTTCGCGCGGGCGATGCCGCTGCTGCTCACCGCCGCGGTGCTGCTGCCGGTGCTCGCCCTGCTCGGCTTCTTCCAGGGCGGACGGGCAATTCGCGCGCTGGCGCAGGATCCGGCCTGGCGGGCCGCGAATCTCACGCCGGGGCAGGTCGGGCTGCCGGCGCACAATGCGGTGCTCGCGGCCTGGCGCGATGCGTGGCTCGCGGCATGGCCGGGGCTGATCGGGCTGGTGCTGCTCGCGCGCGGGGTGCGGGCGTGGCGCGAGCGCCACGGAGCTGCGATCCGCGTGACCTATCCCGACGGGCGCAGCGCGCGCGTGCCGCGCGGCTTCTCGGTGCTGGAGGCGAGCCGGGCGGCGGGGATCACCCATACCAGCATCTGCGGTGGGCGCGGCCGCTGTTCGACCTGCCGGGTGCGGGTCATCGCCGGCGCCGAGCCCCTGCCCACGCCTGCGCCCGGCGAGCAGGCGGTGCTGGCGCGGGTGCAGGCAGGGCCGGGGGTGCGGCTGGCCTGCCAGTTGCGGCCGACCACCGACCTCGCGGTGGTGCCGCTGCTGCCGGCGGGCAATGTCCGGCGCGCGCCGAAGACGGGCGAGGAGCGGTTCATCGTCGCCCTCGTCGCCGACATGCGCAACTCGGTGCGGCTCGCCGAGACGCGGCTGCCGTTCGATGCGGTGTTCATCGTGGAGCGGTTCGTGGCGGCGGTGGCCGAGGCGGTGACGGCGGCCGGCGGGGAGGTGACGCATTTCACCGGCGACGGGCTGATCGCGACCTTCGGCCTCGCCGCCACCCCGGCGGCAGCGGCGCGGCAGGCGGTGGCCGGGGTGGCGCGGATCGGCACCGGGGTCGCGGCGCTGAACCGGGCGCTGGCGGGCGCGCTGCCGGCGCCGATCCACTTCGGCATCGGCGTGCACGGCAGTGCCGCGGTGGTGGGCGAGATCGGCATCGGGACCGCGCGGGTGTTCACCACCCTGGGCGACGCCACCAACACCGCGGCGCGGCTGGAGGCATTGTGCAAGGAATTCCAGTGCGAGGCGGTGATTTCGGAGGATGTGTGCCGGCTCGCCGGGCTGCAGCTCACGGCGCTGCCGCTGCACGAGGTCGTGGTGCGCGGGCGCAGCGGCCTGCTCGCGGTGCGCACCGCAGCGCGGGCGGCGGGGCTGGCGGCGGAGGCGGTCGCATGAGCCAGCGGCGCGAGACGCAAGAAACCACGTGATTTGCTGGCCGATCCGGCACACCCCCCCGCCCCCGAACTGTCGGGTCGCCGCGGCGGCTCGACTGATCCATGATAACGTCCTTTATCATGCTTAATAAACTTGGAGGGGGAGACCATCATATCATGCCATTTTTGCAATGAAGTGGCGTAAGATTTTGAAGATTCTCTGGCGTAAGATCGGTTATGGCAACGGGTTTGGCCGAGTCGGCGACGGGCATCAGCGCTGGCGAACTGTCCGAGGGACAGCGTCGGCGCGTCATGGACGACGCGGGGGCCGTGGGGGCCGTAAGCCCGTCGTTACGGAGGAGAAGTTGCGTCGCGCACGCGAACTAAAGGCGAAAAGGGCTGACAACACGGGAAGCGACAGCATGAATTAGAGTTGGTAAGAGCGCTCTTTACAAGGCGATTCAGCAAGAGAAATGAAACGATGAAACAGCACTTCAAACTCCTCACGACTGCTGCCGCGGCTGCTGTACTGGGCCTTCCTGGACTCGTGCGGGCGCAAGAGAGCACAAAGATTCCGTCTGAACTGGTCACGCCCGACCGCTTAGAGACTCGTATTGGCACTCTGGAATTCAATGACGGCGCGCCAAGCCTGCAGACGGTGCAGAAGGCCTACGACAACCTCGATTTTACTCATGCCTTTGATGCATTTGTAAACACTTATATGGGCGCAAACGCAGCCGCCATTCGCAAGGGCTTCTTGAGCATCGGGGTCAAGGACAACGAGATTTTGATTTTCCCGAAGTTGATGGATTCCAGCTCGCTGTTCCTCACGGCGAATGCCGACACGGTCTATTTCGTGGGCTTCATCGACCTGTCAAACGGCCCCATGGTGTTCGAGACACCGCCCAGGGCCCTCGGCACCCTGGACGATTTCTGGTGGCGCTGGGTGATCGATTTCGGTGCACCCGGACCGGACCGCGGCGAAGGCGGGAAGTACCTCCTCGTGCCGCCCGGCTACGACGGTCCATTGCCGGAGGGCGGGTTCTTCGTTGCCCGATCGCGTACAACGCGTGTTTTGATTCTCGGGCGCAGCTTCATAGAGCACAACGACCCGAAACCAGCTGCAGATCTCATTAGGGCGACGGCTAAAATCTATCCGTATGAACCGGGCGGTGTCGGAACGAGCATTGCGGAATTCCTGACCGGCAAAGCCAAGCTCGCTCGCATCACTCCGCCGCCTCCAACAATCTTTCACGAAGGGAGTGGCATCGCCTTCAATACGATCCCTCCCAGCGATTACCATGTCTACGAACTGCTCAACGAGGTTGTTCAGCAGGAACCGGCCACGGCGCTCGATCCAGAACTGATGGGACCGTTGGCAGCGATCGGCATCATCAAAGGCAAGCCGTTCGCACCTGATGATCGGATGAAGAAGATCCTGACGGAAGCGGCGGCGCTCGGCAATGCGACCGCGCGCAGCCTTTTCATGAATCCGCGAGTGTCAGCAGACTGGGCCTACTACCCCGGTTCGAGCTGGATCAATCCGCTGTTTCTCAGCGGCTCCAAGTTCGAGACGCCGATACCAGAGATCACCCGAGATGGCGCCAAACCGTTCCCACCCACCGGTTATCGGACCTTGGATGCACGGACGTGGTTCTTCTACGGAGTCACCGGCATCACGCCTGCGATGAGCATGCGCCTACCCGGCGTGGGTTCGCAGTATCTCATCGCGACGCTTGATGCCAACAAGAACTATTTCGACGGGGGCAAGACCTACAAGATAACCCTGCCAAAGCGCATCCCAGAGGCGAATTTCTGGTCGCTCACGCTCTATGACAATCAGACGCGCTCCATGCTGCAAACGCCACAGCGCTATCCGCGTGCCGGCAGCCAGAGCTATCCATCACCGGCGGCCGAAGCAGGTTCCGACGGATCGACGACCGTCTATTTCGCACCGAATCAGCCGAGCGGCGTCCCGCGCGGGAACTGGATTCAAACCGTGCCCGGCAAGGGGTTCTTCGTGATCCTACGCCTTTACAGCCCGCTGGAACCGTTTTTCAGCAAGCAATGGAGGCCCAGCGAAATCAAATTGGTGCAATGAATCGCCCTCCGCCTTGGCAGAGGTAGGGTCGTGAAGAAGGGCAGACGATCGGCTCAGCCAGGCTCCACGTCGGCCGCCCATCTGCTCAAAAACCCTACAAGCCGCAGACAACCTGAGCCAATGCCGCGCCGCTGGCGGAGATTTCCGCAGGAGGGATTGCTATGGCCACGATTGAACGGCTGACCATCAGGCTGCCGTCCGAAATGGCCGCCGTCGTCAGGGGCGCGGTCGACGGCAGCGACTACGCATCGACCAGCGAGGTGGTGCGCGAAGCGTTTGTGGCCGAGCATGGCGGGTTCCCATGACCGAAAAGCTGCCGGTTCCGCGACGCGCGCGCGCGGTGCGCCGCGCCGGCGACCTGACCCAGGGCGATCCGACCCGGATCGTGCCCGCGCTGATCGCGGATGCCGGCGATCCGGGGGCGTGGCGCTACATCGAGTTCTTCGCCGCCAACATCCGCAACCCGCACACCCGCCGGGCCTATGCGCGCGCCTGCGCCCGCTTCTTCGCCTGGGCCGAGGCGCACGGCCTGGCGCTGGCAACCATCCGCCCGGTGCACGTCGCCGCCTGGGTGGAGGGGCTGCAGGAAAAGCACGGGGCGCCAGGAATAAAACAGCAGCTGGCGGCGGTGCGCATGCTGTTCGACTGGCTGGTGGTGGGCCAGATCGTGCCGATGAACCCGGCCGCCGCCGTGCGCGGGCCCAGGCACGTGGTCAAGACCGGCAAGACCCCGGTGCTCGATGCCGCCGAGTGGCGCAGGCTGATCGACGGCATCCCGACCGCGACGGTGCGCGACCTGCGCGACCGGGCGCTGATCGCCACCCTCACCTACGCCTTCGCGCGCATCACCGCGGCGCTGACCATGCGGGTGGAGGATCTGCGGCCGCAGGGCGCCGGCTGGCAGGTGCGGCTGCACGAGAAGGGCGGCAAGCATCACGTCATGCCCTGCCACCACGCGCTGGCCGAGGCGCTGCGCGCCTATATCGAGGCCGCCGGCATCGCCGAGGACCGCAAGGGGTTCCTGTTCCGCACCGCGCGCGGGCATGCGGGCACGACCCTCTCGGCGTGGCCGATGGCGCAGCCGGATGCGTGGCGGATGATCCGCCGCCGCGCCGCCGCCGCCGGCATCCTGGCGCCGATCGGCAACCACTCGTTCCGGGCCACCGGCATCACCGCCTATCTCGCCAATGGCGGCGCGCTGGAGCACGCGCAGGCGATGGCGGCGCATGAGAGCCCGCGCACCACGAAACTCTACGACCGCACCAGGGACCGGCTCACCCAGGACGAGGTGGAGCGGATACGGCTGTAGGCATGCTGCCCCGCCGCTTCCTCGGCCGCGTGCCCGATTGGATAAGGCCACCCTGGACAAGGCCATCCGGGCCGCTGTGGCCTCCGCCCGCCGCCGCGGGCCGGCGCCACGTCCTGCTGCATGCCGGTCTGCACAAAACCGGGACGACGGCGCTGCAGGTCTTTCTGGCCGAAGCCGCCGGCCGTCTGTTGCAGCAGTCCATTCTCTACCCCGCAACCGGCCGCCCGGACGTCGCGCCGCACGGGCAGCACAACATCGCCTGGGAGCTAGCAGGCGACCGCCGCTTCCTGCCGCGATTCGGCACCGTGGACGAGCTCGCCGCGGAAATCGCCGGCTTCTCCGGAAATGCCGTGCTCTCCAGCGAAGACTTCGAGAGCGTCCTGGCCACGCCGGAGCGGCTTGCGCCGCTGCTCCGGCATCCGGCGCTCCGCGATCACGCCTTCACCATCGTGCTGTACGTCCGCGATCAGGTGTCCTATCTCGAAGCGCTGTTCATCGAGCTGCTGCAACACGGGATGGTCACGCCGGCAAGCACCGTGTGCGACCAGGTGCTGGCGGAGGGCGTGCTGCGGCACCGGGCCTGGGCGTTTCACTTCGACTACATCGCGCTGCTGCACCGGCTGCGGGACATCGAGGGCGTATCCGTATTCGTGCGTGCCTACGATGGGCGGGCGGGGCGATCGACGGTCGCCGACTTCCTCGGCTTCGCCGCCCTGCGGCTGCACGCATCCCGCGAAGCCACGGCGCGGCGCGTCCATGCGCGCCCGGACCTAGCCGCAAGCCTGGCCGCGTATTGCGGCGACGACGGCACGTCCGTCTTCCAGCAGCGGGCGTATCTCTCGCCGCGGCGGCGGGCCCTGTTCGCCGCGCGCTTCGACCCCGGCAACGGGCAGCTGGCCCGGCTCGCCGGCTTTCCCGCCACGGCGCTCGGCATCAGCCGGACCATGCCGCCGGACGGCCTGGTGCTGGAGCATCTGTTCACCGGCCCGTCGCTCCGCGACCGGGCGTGACCACGCGGCGCGGCGGATCCGGCTATGGTCGCAGCGCGGACCTGCCCGCGACGGAGAGACTGCCATGATCCACGCGCGCGCGACGCGCGCCGCCCTGGCGGCGTTCCTGATCGGCGGCGTCGCCGGTGCCGGGGCGGCCCGGGCGGCGCCGGAGGACGTCGATGCCCTGCTGCGCGGCCTGATCGGCAAGGACGAGCGGACGATCACCCAGAAATTCGGGCTGCCGGACGCGGTCGAGCGCAACGGCGTGCAGACCTTCCTGCGCTACCACAACTTCGATTTCTGGCGGACCACCGGCGCGCCCTACCCGTTCGGGTATTCGCAGGGCTACAGCGGCGCGCTCGGCTTCCGCGACCGCGCCAATTTCGAGTGCCTGACCACGCTCGTGTTCACCGACGGCGTGCTGCGCGCCTATGACCGGCAGGGCAGCGGCTGCCGGTGAGGCTGCCGGTGAGCCCGCAAGCTGCCGCCCGGCAGCAGGATTTCCGCCGATCGGGTAACCCCGGTCACCTGTTCGGCGCCCCGGCAGGCGCGGCGGTGACGCCGGTGACAGTCCCGCCGCCGGCCGATGCCTAGCTTGTGGTCAACGAGGCCCGGCTGCCTCACCGATCACAGGATCAAGTGCCATGACCACCACCCGCCACACCTTCCGCCGGATCGCCCTGCAGGTCGTGTTCGGCATGGCCCTCGGCACCGCCCTGCTCAACGCCGCCGCCGCGGCCCCCGCCGCCACGCCGGACGCCCCCGCCCAGAGCCAGGACGCCGCGGCGCCGGTGCATGCGTTCATCGGCGAAGGCTGGGGCTGAGACGATCGTCCATCGCAACCCGGCGTCCATCGCAACCCGGCGTCCATCGCAACCCGGCGTCCATCGCAACCCGGAGGTCGCTGCCATGAGCCTCCTGCTCGCACTTCTCGCCATCGCCGCCGCCGTCCTCCTTGCCGCCGCGGCCGACGGCGCCGCCGCATCGCCGGGCGCGCAGCACCGCGTGGCGCAGGCGCCGTGGTGATCCGCCCGCCGGTCGCGGCCGGCCGGCCGTCATGATTTCCTGATCGCATGCCCGCATGAGGATCGCTCCTCATGCGGGCGGGCCGGCGGCAGCCGGCGGGCGACAATCGCCTTGCCAGATCGGGGTCAAATCGATTATGGGAAGCGAACGTCCTGCCCACAACATGATCGTTCGCGTCTGCGCGCAACCGTCACCCGGCGGGCGCAGACACGGATGGCGCAGGCCGGTTTTCGCGCGGAGATCCCATCCGAATGAGCGTGGCTGCGAACAGCGAGACCGAGATCCTCGCCACCCTGTCCGGCATCCTGCAGGACCTGCTCGGCGACGAGGCCATCCATCTCACCATGCAGACCGAGCGGCAGGACGTGCCGGGCTGGGACTCCCTCGCCTACGTCAATTTCATCGTCGCCACCGAGATGGCGTTCGGCATCCGCTTCAAGCTCGCCGACGTGGAGTCCTTCCCCGATGTCGGCGCCATCGTGCGCGCGATCGGCGCCATGCGCCCGCCGGGTGGGGCGCCGGGTGCGGCGCCGGCGCGCTGAGCGCCCCGCCCGCGTTTCACGGACCCGCGCACCACGGACCGCGCGATGCTGTTCAACTCCTACGTCTTCCTGCTCGCCTTCCTGCCGGCGACGCTCATCGGCTTTCACCTGACCGGCCGCTTCGGGCGCGATGCGGCGCTGCTCTGGCTGATCGCCGCCTCGCTCGTCTTCTACGCCTGGTGGCGGCCGCTCAACGTGCTGCTGATCGCGCCCTCGATCCTGATCAACTACGCGATCGCGCGCGCCCTGCTGCGAGTTGCGGCACCGCGCCCGCGGCTGGCGCGCGTGCTGCTGCTGGGCGGCATCCTGTTCAACATCGCCTTCCTCGGCTACTTCAAATACGCGCTCTTTCTGACCAGCGTCGCGCATGACGTGTTCGGCACCAACCGCCTGCTCACCGCGGTGGTGCTGCCGCTCGGCATCTCCTTCATCACCTTCCAGAAGATCGCGTTCCTGGTCGACGTGCATGGCGGGCGCATCAGCCGCTTCTCGCTGCGCGACTACGCGCTGTTCGTGCTGTTCTTCCCCCAGCTCGTGGCCGGGCCGATCGTGCACTACCGCGAGATGATGCCGCAGTTCCACGCCGCCCCCTGCCGCTGCCGCGCCGAGGACCTGGCGGTGGGGGCGAGCCTGTTCTGCTTCGGCCTGTTCAAGAAGGGCATCCTCGCCGACCAGATCGCGACCTATGTGAGCCCGCTCTACGCCGCCGCGGCCGGCGGCGCGCATCCGGCACTGCTCGATGCGTGGCTCGCCGCTCTCGGCTTCACGCTGCAGATCTATTTCGACTTCTCCGGCTACACCGACATGGCGCTGGGGCTCGCGCGCTGCTTCGGCATCCGCCTGCCGATGAACTTCAACTCGCCGCTGCGCGCCACCAGCATCATCGAGTTCTGGCTGCGCTGGCATGTCAGCCTGACGCGCTTCCTGACCGCCTACATCTACAACCCGCTCTCGCTCGCCCTCACCCGCCGCCGGCTGGCGCGCGGCAAGGCGGTGATCGGCCGGCGCACGACGCCGGCCGCCTTCGTGACCCTGCTGCTGTTCCCCACGCTGCTGACCATGTTCCTCTCCGGCCTGTGGCACGGCGCGGGGTATCAGTACGTGCTCTGGGGCGTGCTGCACGGCGTGTTCCTGTGCATCAACCACGGCTGGCGGCTGCTGCGCACCCGGCTGTGGCCGAAGGCCCGGCGCGGGACCTGGCCGGGGACGGCGGCCGGCTTCACGCTGACCTTCCTCGCCGTCGTCGCCGCGATGGCGCTGTTCCGCGCCCCCACGGTCGGCACCGCGCTGCGCCTCTGGGGCGGCATGGCGGGACTGAACGGCACCACCCTGCCGGAGGCGATCTATGCCCATCTCGGCCCCCTGCCCGCGGCGCTCGGCATCCTGCCCGACTGGTCGGGCGGGGCGCAGTCGCTGGAGGCATGGGCGTGGACCGCCGTGCTGCTCGCGATCGCGCTCGGCCTGCCGAACACGCTGCACCTGCTGGCGGCGCATGAGCCGGCGCTCGGCGTCAAGCCGCAGGCGGGCGCGGGCTGGCTCGCGCGCCGGCTGCAATGGACGCCCTCCGCGGCCTGGGCGGTCGGGCTCGCGGTGCTCGGCGCGGCGGGCTTCCTCTCGCTCGGCCGGCTGAGCGAATTTCTCTACTGGCAGTTCTGATGGCGCCCCCGACCATCCCGGCGCGGCGGTTCTGCCTGGTCTGGCTCGGCGCGCTGCTGGCCATCCTGGCCGTGGTGGCGGGGTTCGACGCCGCCGTCGACCCCTATGCCGTCTTCGGCGCGCCGCGGCTGGCCGGGTTCAACGCCCGCAAGATCGCCGCCGCCCCGCAGCAGCGCATGGCCAAGACCTACGAGGTCGAGCGGATCCGTCCGGTCACCGTCCTGCTCGGCAGCTCCCGCGTGGATATCGGCCTCGACCCGGCGAGCCCGGCGTGGCCGGTGGCGATGCGGCCGGTGTTCAACTACGGGCTTGACGGCATGGGGCTGCGCCAGGCCCGGGCGGCGCTGATGCAGGCGGCGGCGACCGGGCGGCTGCGCAACGCGGTCCTGGTGCTCGACCCCGACCTCGGCGGCGATGCCCCCGCCCCGCCCGGGCCGCCGGACGAGACCGAGCGGCGGCTGCTGGTGCGCACCGGCGGCGACGGCACCGCGCTCGTGCCCAACCCGGCGCGGCGCCGGCAGCATCTCTCCGACCTCTTCCTCTCCGCCCTCAGCCTCGGCGCGCTGCGCGACAGCGTGCGCACCGTGCTGGGGCAGGACGATCCCGGCGCCGCCGATCTCAGCCCCGCCGGGGCGACGGGCGAGAACCGGTTCCGCGCCTGGGCGGCGGCGAGCGGCTATCACGCCATGTTCGCCCAGAAGGACGCGGCCAACGCGGAGAAGCTGGCGGCGGCGGCGCGCTGGGTCGCGGCCCATCCCGATGCCGCGCCCGATCTCGGGGCGGTGGCGCGGATCATCGCCTTCTGCCGTGCCCACGGCCTGCGCCTCGTCATCATCATCCCGCCGGTGCACGAGCACCTGCTGAACCAGATCGCGGCGCACGGCCTCGCCGACCGCTTCGCCCGGTGGAAGGCCGGCCTCGCCGCCCTGGTGCCGGCCAGCGACGCAGCGGTGCAACTGTGGGATTTCAGCGGCGCCGGCCCCTATGTGAGCGAGCCGATGCCGCCGCCCGACGACCGGCACACCATGCTGCGCTGGTTCTGGGACCCGACGCATTTCACCAGGGCGCTCGGCGAGCGGCTGCTGCGGCGCGTGCTCGGCGGGCCGGCGGACGGGTTCGGCGCGCGGCTGACCGCCGAGGTGAACACCAAGGCGGATACCAGGGCGGGCGGCAAGCCGCAGGACGTGGCGCGGGCGCAGCCCTGAGGCCGCCGCCGGCGGGCGCGTCGCCGGCAATTGCCTCATGCCATCATGAGGTCATGCCGCGGCCGAGTCGCGACCGCCCGGGTGGGGACTCTTGCGGGGAGCGCGGCGCCGGGCCGGCAGAGTTATCCACAGGGCGGGCGGGGACTCTTGCGGGAAACGGTGGGGACTCTTGCGGGGACGCCGGACGGAAAAGTGCCGAGTCGCGCAATCTATCCCGAGGACTCTTGCGGGACATACTAGTACTAGAATCACTAATAGCCTTACCTAGTAGTTGTTCCCGCAAAAGTCCCCGGCGACTTTCCGCAACGAGGCCGGCATAGTGCCCTCCTGTCGTGCTGCTCATCGTGATGCCGCAACCAGGACGCAGACAGGAAGCAAGAGGCTGACAGGCAGGAAGCCGATGGGAACGGTGCACGAGCTGATCGAGAAGCACGGGCGCGGGGCGGCGCTGCAGGCCGAGATCGATCGGCGCGTGGTCGACGCGGCGATGCGCTACATGAGCGACGAGGACGGCGATGTCGGCTTCGTCTACTCGGGCTGGGCCCAAGCCGCCCTGCCCCATCGCCGCCTGCCCGACGAGCATACCTGGCAGATCCAGACCGAGAAGGTGACGCTCCTGGTCGAGCCCGGGCGGCGCCTCGTCGACGGCCGGCCGGTGCTGGTGGGCGTTCCGTACGGCTCGCGCGCCCGGCTGATCATGCTCTACCTGCAGACCGAGGCGCTGCGCACCGGCTCGCGCGAGGTCGAGCTCGGCCGCAGCCTGCGCGCCTGGCTCGCCCGCATGGGCATCCCGCACGGCGGCAAGTCGATCAAGGAGGTGCGCGAGCAGGCCGAGCGCATCTCGCGCTGCCGGCTGACCTTCCACATCCAGCAGGGCGGCCGCGCCGGGCTGATCAACCAGCACATCGTCGACACCGCCCTGTTCCTCGACAGCGACGATCCCGCACAGGGCAGCCTGTTCCTGGAGACCGCGCGGCTGTCGGAGACGTTCTTCGAGCAACTGCAGCGCCATCCGGTGCCGATCGAGGAAGCGGCGATCCGCGCCATCAACAACAACTCCATGGCGCTCGACATCTACTGCTGGCTCGCCTACCGGCTGCACGTGCTGCCCGGGGCGCGCAGCGTGAGCTGGAAGGCGCTGCATGCGCAGTTCGGCGGCGGGTTCGGCCGGCTCGACCATTTCCGGCCGCGCTTCCTGGAGAACCTCGCCCTGGCGCTGGCGGTCTACCGCGACGCGCGGGTGGAGGTCGGCACCAAGGGCCTGTCGCTGGAGCCCTCGCGCCCGCCGGTGCCGCCGCGGGCCATGATCGGCTCCCGCTAAAGTCCCCACCGCGCGCCGGATGGCGGTTCGCCGCCGCCCACGACGGGAAGTTTCCCCGCAAAAGTCCCCACTCCCATTTCCTCATGAGGTCATGCCATCATGCGGCAAGGATGGCATGAGGTATTGAGACCATGCGGGTGGTCGCATTCGCCTCCGACAAGGGCGGCATGGGCAAGACCACGGCCTGCCTCAACCTTGCCTGTGCGGCGGTGGAAGACGGGTACGAGTGCGCGGTGCTCGACCTCGACCCGCAGGCCTCGGCCGGCCGCTGGGCGCGGGTGCGCAAGCGCGCCGGCCTGCCGCCCCGCCCGCTCGCCGAGACCTGCGTGGCCCTCGACCTCGACGAACGGCTGGCCGAGCTGCGCACGGCCGGCGCCGGCGTGGTGTTTCTCGACACCGCCGGTCGCGACAACAACGCGATCAGCGCCGCGGTGGCGGCGGCCGACCTCGTGCTGGTGCCGTGCCATCCGACCGACCTCGAACTGTCGACGCTCGGGCCCAGCTTCGCGCGGCTGCGGGCGGAGCGGCGGGCGCACCACGTGCTGCTGATCGACTGGGCGGCCGGGGCCACGCGCCGCCGCGCCGACGCCACGGAGGCGATCCTGCGCGCCGGCGGCAGCGTGGTGCCCGCGGGCTACACGCACCGTGCCGACTACCGCGTCGCCCTGGAGCAGGGGCAGGGCGTCACCGAGTTCCAGCCCTGGCAGGCGGCGGCGCAGGAGATGCGCGCGCTGTGGACCTGGCTGCGCGACGAGCTGCATCTCGTGCGCGGCGCCGCGGCGGCGTAGGGGAGGGAGAGGAATGGCACGCAAACCGACCGCGATCGCGGCCCTCGACATCGTGGCCGAAGGGCTGGCGCAGCCCGACGGGCTGGCCGAGCGCCTCGCACGCAGCCGCGCCGCCCGCCCGGCCGCGACGCCCGCGCCCGTCGCCCCGGTCGAGCGCAACGCCTGGCGGCGGGGCAAGACGCTCCTGCAGGTGGCGCTGCCGGAGCAGGTGCATCTCGAGCTTGCCATCCTCGCCAAGCGGCGGCGGCTGACGCTGAGCCGGCTGGTGAAGGACGCGCTCAACGAATGGCTGGAGCGGCACGGCCACGCGCTGCGGGTGCCGGAATAGGGCGCCGCCGTCCGGTTCATGACCTTATGACCTCATGAGCGCATGCTGTCCGGGCCATCGGGCCGGACCACCGGGTGCGCGGGCGAACTTCGATGCAGAATCCGAACGCGCTGCGTGCTAACACGCCGCGGTGACCCTTCCGCAGAAAGTCCAATTCCGGCTTGCGATCGGGCTGCTGCTGGTGGCGGCCGCGGTGCTGTTCGCGACCGCGCCGCGCGACGGCGTGTTCTGGTGGAGCGACGCGCCGCGGCATGCGCTGAACGGGGTGTTCCTGCACGACCTCGTGCTGGCGATGCCGGTGCGGCACCTGAAGCAATGGGCGGTCGACTACTATCTGCAGTATCCGGCGCTGACGATCATGTTCTATCCGCCGCTGCTCGCGGTGGGCGAGATGCTGAGCTATTTTGTCTTCGGCATCTCGCAGGCCGCCGCGGTGGCGCCGGTGGCCCTCGCCAATGCCGGGCTCGGGGTCGCGGCGTTCCTGCTCGCGCGCCGCTGGCTGCCGCTCTGGCAGGCCTGGGCGGCGGGGCTGCTGCTCGCGGGGCTGCCGGAGGTGGCGCTGTGGGCGCGCCAGCCGATGACCGACGTGCCGGCCTTCGCCCTCCTGGCCTGGAGCGCGCTGTTCCTGCTGCGCCATGTCGAGACGGCGCGGCTGCGCGACCTCGCCGCGGCGGCGGCGTTCTTCGTGCTCGGGCTCTACGCCAAGCAGAGCATCGCCTTTCTCGCCCCGGTGGTGCTGCTCGTGCTCTGGCAGCGGCACGGGCTCGCGCTGCTGCGCCAGTGGCGCATCTGGGCGCTGGCGGGCGCGGTGGTGCTCGCGGTGCTGCCGCTGGTCGCGATGACGGTGCTGTTCGGCCACGGCAACGTGCAGTCGGTGGTCGCGATCCGGGACTCCCACGTCTCGCGGCTGAGCCTCGCCGGCTGGCTCTACTACGCCCGCCTGCTGCCGCAGCAGGCGGGGTGGTGCGTGACGGTGCTGGCCGCGATCTTCGTCGCCGGCATGCTCGTCCGGCCGCGCTGGCGGCTCGGCGCGCCGGGCAACTGGCTGCTGCTCGGCTGGCTGGTCGCGGCGTATCTGTTCTTCTCGGCGATCGACCTCAAGGACGGGCGGCTCGATGTCGCGATCCTGCTGCCGGTCGCGCTGTTCGCGGTGCTCGCGATCAACCGGCTGCTCTCCGAGCCCTGGGCCGAGCCCTGGGCCGAACCGTGGGCTGATGGGGCGGCGATCCTGCTCGCGGTGCTGGGCCTGGGCTACACGCTCGCCTTCGCGCCGGTGCCGCGGGTGACCGGCTATCGCGAGGCGGCGGCGTGGATCGCGGCCAACACGCCGCCCGACGCGGTGGTGGCGTTCTCCGGCCAGCGCGACGGCGCCTTCATCTTCAACCTGCGCACGCTTGACCCCGACCGGCGCCATACCGTCATCCGCGCCGACAAGCTGCTGCTCGGCATCGCCATCCGCCGCGAGCTCGGCGTGGTGGAGAAAACCGCCGATCCGGCCGCGATCATCGCGGCACTGCAACGCTATGGCGTGAGCTATGTCGTGGCACAGCAGGATTTCTGGACCGACCTGAAGCCGATGGCGGCGCTGCAGACCGCCCTCGGCTCCGACGCCTTCGCGCGCGTGGCGACGATCCCGGTCACCGCGACCATCCCGCACACCGACACGGAACTGCGCCTCTACCGCAGCCTGCTGCCGCCGCCGGCCAAACGCGCCCCGCTCACGGTCGACCTGCCGATCATCGGCGAGCGCTTCAAGGCCGACGCCGCACAGAAGAAACCCTGAAGCGGGGCGGCCGGAAGTCGGGCAGCCGCCGGGGCCGATGGCACATTCTTAACCGCATCGCGTCAGGAACGCATTGAAGATAACTTCGCCGCTGTTCTAAAACCCGGCGGCCGGCGGCGTGACGAGAGGAGAAGGCGGTGGCGGGAGCGATCGCGGAACTGACCGGCGCCGCGATCGCGACGGGCGAAGACGCGCTGCCGCTCTGCGTCGATCTCGACGGCACGCTCCTGCGCACGGACTCGCTGCACGAGGCGACGGCGGCGGTGCTGCTGGCCGATCCGCGCGTGCTCACGCAAATCCCGGGCTGGCTCGCGCAGGGGCGGGCGCACCTGAAGCAGCAGCTCGCGGCGCGCTGGCAGTTCGATCCGGCGCGGCTGCCCTACAACCAGGCGCTGCTGACCTGGCTGCGGGCCGAGCAGGCGCGGGGGCGCCATATCGTGCTGGCCACCGCCGCCGACCGCCGCGTGGCGGAGGTGGTGGCGGCGCATCTCGGGCTGTTCGACGAGGTGATCGCCTCGGACGGCAGCGCCAACCTGCGCGGTGCCGCCAAGGCCGCGGCGCTGGTGCAGCGGTTCGGCGAGCGGGGCTTCGCCTATGCCGGCAACGATGCGACCGACCACGCGGTCTGGCGCCACGCCGCCGCGGCGGTGCTGGTCAACGCGCCGGCCGCGGTGCAGCGCGAGGCGGCGGCCGGGGGCCATGTCGCGCGGACCATCGCGGAGCCGCGCAGCGTCTGGCGCGCGACGCTGCGGGCGCTGCGGCCGCATCAATGGGTCAAGAACGCGCTCTGCCTGATCCCGCCGCTCGCCGCGGGCGATCTGCGCAACCCCCATGCCTGGGCGGCGACGCTCGCGGTGGCCGCGGCGTTCTGCCTCGTCGCCTCCGGCATCTACCTGTTCAACGACCTCGCCGACATCGCCGCCGACCGCGCCTCGGTGCGCAAGTCGCGCCGCCCGTTCGCGAGCGGCGCGCTCTCGCCGCTGGTGGGGCTCGCGCTGGCGCCGCCGCTGCTGCTCGCGGGCGGCGCGCTCGGCTGGCGGGCGGGGGCGGCGCCGGCGCTCGGCGCCTATCTCGCGCTTTCCATCGGCTACAATGTGCGGCTGAAGGAAATGCCGCTGATCGACGTGTTCGTGCTCGCCGCCCTCTACACGATCCGCCTGTTCGGCGGCGGCGAGGCGAGCGGGCACGCGGTCTCGCTCTGGCTGCTCGGCTTCTCGTCCTTCCTTTTCCTCGGGCTGGCGCTGGTCAAGCGCGTGTCGGAGCTGCAGCGCGTGCTGGCGGCGGGCGGGCGCAGCATCGCCCGGCGCGGCTACCTCGCCGAGGACGTGCTGATGCTGCAGATGTTCGGCACCGCCGCCGCCTTCGCCTCGGCGATCGTGCTGTCGCTCTATGTGCAGAGCACGGCGGTGATGCGGCTCTATGCGCAGCCGGTGATGCTGTGGGGCAGCATTCCGCTGCTGCTGTTCTGGCAGTGCCGGCTGTGGCTCGCGACCGCGCGCGGCTACATGCACGACGACCCGATCGTCTACGCCGCGCGCGACTGGGTCTCCTGGCTGGTCTGCCTGGGCCTCGGCGGTGTCGTGGCCCTGGCCTGGGCGCCGGTGGGCTGGTAGCGGATGCCGGTCGCGCTGCTGATCGCCTTCTCCGTCGGCTGCTCGGCGCTGGCCCAGGTGGCCCTGCGGCAGGGCATGCGCGCCGCCTCGGTGCAGGCGGCGATCGAGGCCGGGGCGGTTGCGCCGGTGGTGCTCGCGGTGGTCGGCAGCCTACCGGTGCTGGGCGGGCTCGCGCTCTACGGCGTCTCGGCGGCGAGCTGGCTGTTCGTGCTGGCGCGGCTGCCGGTGTCGGTCGCGTACGCGTTCATGGCGCTGGGCTTCCTGCTCACCATGGCGCTCGGCTGCCTGCTGCTGCACGAGCCGTTCACCGCCCGCAAGGCGATGGGCACGCTCGCGGTGGTTCTCGGGCTGTGGCTGGTGGCGGGAGCGCGGTGAGCGCCGGCGCTAGCGCGGCGGCGGCCCGCCCGGCCGGCGGCGGGGGGCAGGGGACGGGGGCTGGCGCAGCGCGAACAAGCCCCGGTCGGCGCGGTCGCGCGCTTCCCGGTCGTTCTGCCACACCCACCACATCACGAGGCCGGTGGCGATGACGGAGGCAAGGAACAGAACGCCGTCCATGCTGGGCATGCTCCCGATCGACCGGCCGAGAATCGGCCGGCGCCGCGCCCCACGTCAAGCCTGTCGGGGTCAAGCCGGCTGGGGTCGGGGCTAGATGCGCGACATCGTCCTCGGCCTCGGCATGCTGTTCTACCTGCCGCTCTCCATCATCTCCCCGGCGGCGGGCCTGATGTGCTGGGAGTGGTTCTCGATCATGAACCCGCACCGGCAGGTCTACGGGCTGCTGCACGCCAAGCCGCTGAACAGCGCGATCGCGGTGGCGACCGTGCTCGGCTGGCTGCTGTCGCAGGAGCGCAAGCGCTTCACCCCCGACCTGCTGCCGTGGCTGCTGCTGCTGTGGTTCTTCTGGATGACGCTGGGCACGCTGGCGGCGCCGGTGCCGGTGGTCGCCTGGGACTACTGGGACCGGGTGATGCGCATCCTGGTGCCGGTGTTCTTCTGCTTCGCGCTGCTGACCACGAAGGCGCGCCTGGTCGGCATGGCGTGGGTGCTGGTGATCGCGCTCGGCTATTACGGCATCAAGGGCGCCGGCTACCTCATGATCGGCGGCAGCGGCACCATCGTCGGGCCGCCCAGCAGCATGATCGCCGACAACAACACGCTGGCGGCGGCGGTGGTGATGGAGCTGCCGCTCGTCTACTTCCTCTGGAAGCACACGCGGCTGCGCCTGCTGCGGATCGGCCTCGCCGCGGCGATCCCGCTGCAGGTCATGATGGTGTTCGGCTCGCACTCGCGCGGGGGCGTGATCGCGCTCGGCGTGGTGCTGTTCCTGCTCTGGCTGCGCTCCGACCGGAAGATCCTCTACGCGCTGTTCGGCATGGCGATGGCGGTCCTGGTCATCCAGACGATGCCCGACAAGATCTGGGCGCGGCTCGCCACGATGCACAGCGTGCAGTCGATCCAGGACGACAGCTCCTTCCACGGCCGGCTGATGGCCTGGAAGGTGGCGATCCTGTGCGCGCGCGACTACTTCCCCTTCGGCGCCGGCTTCTACACGCCGCAGATGCACGCCATCTTCAACCACTACCTGCCGGAGGAGGACGCCCACGCGGCGCACAGCATCTATTTCCAGGTGCTGGGCGAGCACGGCTACATCGGGCTCGCGATCTACCTCGTGATCCTCGTGCTGCCGCTGCTCAACGCGACGCTCGTCATCCACCGCACCCGCGGCGTGGCGGAGATGGCGTGGGCGCATGATCTGGCCGACATGATCCGCGTGGCCCTGATCGCCTTCTATGTCGGCGGCGCGGCGCTGAGCCTCGCCTATTTCGACGGCTACCTGGTGCTGATCGCGATGACCTCCTGCCTGCGCGAGATGACCGCGCCGCGGCGGCGCGGCGCCGCGGCGGAAGCGAAGTCCCCGGCGCGGCCGCCGGGCGAACTGGTGGGGGTGGGCCCCGGCGCGGCCGTGCGACCGCGGCTGTGAGCATCAGCCGGTGGCGGGCTGGAGGCCGAACAGCCCGCCATAGGCGGCGAACATCGTCGCCTGATCGAACGCCGCCTCCGCCCGGGCGCGGTTGGCGGCGCCGAGGTCGCGGCGCAGGGCGGGGTCGGCCAGCAGGGCGGCGAGGGCTGCACTGAGCGCCGCATCCTCGCGCGGCACGGCGAAGCGCCGGTTCGGCACGGCCAGCATCTCCGCGACGTCGCCGACATCGCTTGCCGCGACCGCCAGCCCGCTCGCCATGGCCTCCAGCACCGAGAGCGGCATCTGCTCGGTGTCGGAGGAAAGGGCGAAGAGGTCGAACGCCCGGTAGGCCTGCTCGGGGGCGGCGAGGTGGCCGGCGAAGGTGACCCGTCCGGCGATCCCCAGCGTCGCGGCGAGGGCGGCGAGCGCCGGGCGCTCCGGCCCTTCGCCCACGATCGTCAGCCGCGCCGGCAGCCCCGCCGGCAGGGCGGCCACGGCGCGCAGCAGGCGGGCGACGTTCTTCTCCGGCCGCAGCCCGGCGACGGTGCCGATCACCGGCACCGCGCGCGGCGCCGCATCCGCGGCATCGGGAGGGGCAGGGGCGAAACGGGCGAGGTCGATGCCGTTAGGGACATAGCGCACGCGCCGCTCCGGCAGCCGCCAGGTCCCGGTCGCGAGCCGCCAGAGCGTGCGCGAGGGCAGCACCACCGTCGCCCGGCGCAGCACCAGCCGGCGGGTGAGCACCCGGCGCGGCAGCTGGCGCGTGCGTTCCTCCGGGCCGAACCCGTCCTCGATATGCACATGCCGCCGCCCGGCCAGGGCATTGGCCATCGCCCACTCGATCGAGCCCCAGTTGTGCGTCACCAGCACGTCCGGCCGCAGCGTGCGCAGGGTCGCGGCGTAGCGGCGCACGCTGCCGAGCGTGTCGCCCTTGCGCGCGTCCAGGGCGGGGAAGCGCACGGCGAGGCCGGGGGCGAGGGCGGCGGCGGCGGCGGTGTCGCCGTCCAGGGCCACGATGGTGTGGTCGAGCCGGTGCCCGAAATGGTTGGCGACGGCGATCAGGCGCATCTGCGCGCCGCCCACCGCGAAGCTCGGGAAGACGTGCAGCAGGCGCGGTGTCATGCCCTCATGAGGCACGTCCCTCATGAGGCCAGGCGCAGCGCCAGTGTCCCCGCCGTTGGTGCCTCCGCCGTCGGCGCCACCGCCGCCGCTTCCTGCGCCGCCAGGAATCCCTCGAAGACCAGCAGCAGCCACAGCGGCTGGCTGTGGTCGACGGCGCCCGCGGCGTGCTCGTCCAGCATGCGGGTGAGGGCGGCGGGCGCGAACAGGCCGCAATCGAGCATCCCCTCGCCGAGCAGGCGGGCGCGCAGGCGCGGCATCTCGGCGCGGAAGGTCGCGGCGTGGGAGGTGGCGAAGCCCTGCTTCGGGCGATGGAGCAGCGCGTGCGGCAGATAGGGCTCCAGCGCCCGCTTCAGCACCCGCTTGCCTTCGCCCCCCGCGAGCTTGGTCGCCGCCGGCAGCGACAGCCCCCAGGCGACGAGGTCGTGGTCGAGGAAGGGGGAGCGCACTTCCAGCGAGTTCGCCATGCTGGCGCGGTCGACCTTGACCAGCATCTGCCCGGCGAGCCAGGTCGCGAGGTCGACGTACTGCGCCTGCGCCAGCGGATCGGCACGCGGGCATTCCGCCATCAGGGCGGCGAAGCGGTCGGTGGGGTCGTGGCCGTCGAGGGCGGCGGCGAGCGACGGGGCAAACAGCGCGCGGCGGCGCGCGCGCTGCAGCTTCGTCACCGTGGCGGCGAAGCCGAGGGCGGAATCGAGGCTCAGCTCGCTCAGCGTGTGCTTGGCGCGCAGGAAGCGCGGCGCGCGGTCGAGCTTCGGATAGAGGCGCGCAAGCGTGCCGATCGCGTGCCGGCGCACGCCCGCGGGCAGCCGCCGCCGCGCCGCCTCGACCAGCAGGTGCCAGCGATAGCGCCGATAGCCGGCGAACACCTCGTCGCCGCCGTCGCCGGACAGCGCCACGGTCGCCTGCCGGCGGGCGAGGGCGGTCACGGTCAGCGTCGGCACCGCGGAAGGATCGCCGAACGGCTCGCCGAACACGCGGCCCACCGAGCGCGCCGCGTCGATGACATCGACGGCGGCGGCGCGCGCATTGTGCTGGCGGGTGGCGTAGCGCGCGGCGACCGCCTCGGCGTACGGGGTCTCGTCCTCCTCGCCGTCGAAGCCGATCGTGAACGTGTCGAGCGGGGTCGCGCGCGCCCGGGCCGCCATCGCGACCACGGCGGAGGAATCCACGCCGCCGGAGAGGAAGGCGCCGAGCGGCACGTCGGAGACGAGCCGTGCTGCGGTCGCGGCGGACAGTTTCTCGGCGAGCTGTACCGCCGCGTCCTGTTCGCCGATGGCGAGCGGCTGCACCGGAACCTGCCAGTAGCGGCGCGGCTGCGGCACGGGCTCGCCGGCGCGCAGCAGCAGGAAATGCGCGGGCGGCAGCTTCTTCACCGCGCGCCAGATCGAGCCGGGATCGGGGATGTAGCCGAGGGCGAAGAAATCGTCGATCGCGGCGGGATCGAGCGCGCGCGCGAGGGTGGGCACCGTGGCCAGCGCGGCGAGCTCGGAGGCGAAGACGAACCGCCCCTCGGCATCGGTCGCGTAGTAGAGCGGCTTCTTGCCCATCCGGTCGCGGGCGAGGAACAGCGTGCGCCGGTTGCGGTCCCACAGCGCGAAGGCGAACATGCCGGACAGATGTTTCAGGCAGTCGGGCCCGAAGCTCTCCCAGGCATGGATGATCGCTTCCGTGTCGCAGCGGTTGCGGAAGGTGTGGCCCAGCGCCTGCAGCTTCGGCCGCAGCTCCTGGAAATTGTAGATCTCGCCGTTGAACACGATGACCACTGAATGGTCCTCGTTGTACATCGGCTGCTGCCCGCCGGCGGGATCGATGATGGCGAGCCGGCGATGGCCGAGCCCGACGCCGGCCTCGCAGTGGAATCCGTCGCCGTCGGGGCCGCGATGCGCGATCGCCGCGGTCATGCGGGCCAGCAGCGCGGCATCGACCGCGCCGCCGCCCGCGGGATGAAAGATGCCGGCGAGGCCGCACATGCGAGGATCTCCGGAGGAACGCGCAGGGAGAATACCACGTGCCGGTCCGGCAGGGAAACGTTACCCTTCCGTTGGCCGCGCCGCCGGCGACCTCACGACCTCAATGGTATTGCTCGTAATCCACGCGGACGGCGTCCTCGCCCTGCCATTCGAAGGTGACGCACCAGGGACCGTTGACGTGGATCGACCAGCGGGGCGGCCTGCCGCGCAGCTTATGGAAGTTGAATCCCGGAACGTTCAGGTCCTCCGCGCGGGTCGCCTGGTTCAGGGCGTCGAGCCGGCGTTGCAGCCGCTCCGCATGACCCGGCGTGATTCCTGCGATGCTGCCTTCCTGCCAGAACGCCGCAAGGCCCTTGTGGCGAAAGGAAAGGATCATCGGCTGCCCTGTAAATGGCGACCAGACAATACGTCAAGCGATCCTTGACAGACAGGGAGGCGATGAGCAGTTTGCGGGCGCGGGAATTATCATCAATTCTCGCGACGACGAGGAATGCTCTCATGCGCGAATATCGTGCGAAGGGTCCGGCCGCCCGGCCGCCGACACATCCCGGCGCGATCCTGCGCGAGGATGTGCTGCCGGCGCTGCGGCTGAGCGTGACCGGCGCGGCGCAGAAGCTCGGCGTTTCGCGGCAGGCGCTGCATGCCATTCTCGCCGAGACCGCCTCCGTCACGCCGGAGATGGCCGCGCGGCTCGGCAAGCTTTGCGGCAACGGGGCCGGGCTGTGGTTGCGCCTGCAGCAGGCGCGCGACCTGTGGCGGGTGGAGCAGGAGATGGCCGGCGAACTCAGGAAGATCCCGACTCTGCACGCCTGAATCGTCCCAAAGCGTTACCTGGCGGTTTCCACTTCGTGATAGGTTCGCCTGCCAACCGGGAGACGTGGCGGGCGTGACGGAACATCCGGGCCGCGACAAGCTGCTGGCCATTCAGCTCGGGCGCGGGGTCGCGGCGCTGCTGGTGGTGCTCGTGCACGGCACGAACTCGCTGGCGCTGCCGCAATACGGCGGGCGGCTGGCGTTCGGCAACGCCTTCCGCTTCGGCCATGCCGGCGTGGATTTCTTCTTCGTCCTCAGCGGCTTCATCATCTCCTACGTGCATCACCGCGACCTCGGCCGGCCCGGCCGCTTCGGGCGCTATGCGCGGCGGCGTCTCAGCCGGATCTATCCGCCCTATTGGATCGTGAGCGCGCTGTTCATCGGCTCCATGCTCATCTTCGGCCACACGGAGCGGCTGGCGCCGGTGCGCCTGCTCACCTCGGCCACGCTGGTGCCCTACAGCCAGTCGCCGATCCTGGGCGTGGCGTGGACGCTGCAGCACGAGATGCTGTTCTACACCTGCTTCGGCCTCGCGGTGCTGTGGCGGCCGCTCGGCCCGGCGCTGGTCGCGGCGTGCCTGGCGCTGGTCGCGGCAGGGCAGTTCGTGGCGGTGGATGCGTGGGAGTGGCGCTTCCTGACCACGCCGTTCCACCTGCAATTCCTGATGGGCATCGCCGCCGCGCGATGGGTGATGGGCCCGCCCGTCCCGGCGCCGCGCCTGCTCGCCGCGCTGGGCGCCGCGGCGTTCCTGGTCGCGGGACTGACCGAGAACGCAGGCTGGATCACCTATCTCGGCTTCGCCAGCAAGCTCGCGTTCGGGCTGTCGAGCATGGTGCTGATCGCCGGCCTCGCGGCCGGGGAGCGGCAGGGGCTGATCCGGGTCGGCGGGTTCGGCGCGCTGATCGGCGGCGCCTCGTACGCGATCTATCTGCTGCACGAGCTGGTCATCAACGACGCGGCGTTCATCCTGGCGCGGGCCGGCGTGATCCGGCGCGTGCCGCTGGAGCCGCTGCTGCTCGTGCTGGCCGCGCTGACGGTCGCGGTGGCGATCGGGTTCTATCTGGCGGTCGAGCAGCCGCTGCTGCGCCGCCTCGGCCGCGTGGGGGCGCGGGCGGAGCGGGTGCCGCTCGCGGTCAACGGATAGCCGCGCCCGGCGGAATCGCTCAGCCGCGCGGCAGGAAGGCCAGCCTGGGGTCCATGGCGTAGCGGCGCCGCTCGACGCGGTAGATGTTGTCGCGCAGCCACGCATAGGCGTCGCGCCCGCCGGGCTCGCCCAGCAGCATCGTGCCGGCGGCGTAGGCATAGGCGCCGTAGCCGTCGCCGACATTGTCGAGCTGGCGCCGCGGCACCGCGGGCTGGATGAAGGCCGGCAGCGTCGCCGCCCAGCTCGGGTAGAACGCGCCGCTCGCGTCGCGCACCGGGTGGATGTAGCGCAGCAGGTTGTAGGGGTCGTAGTGCTGCGGGTCCTGCAGCTGGCCGATCAGCACCGGTGCCAGCCAGGACAGCAGCGCCCCGGTCGCGTAGCCCTTCTCCTTCGCCCGGCCGAGCTCGAACAGGATCATGTAGTTCTGCCAGACCGCCACGTCGGTCTTCACCATGTCCAGCCGGATGCCGAGGTTCGGCCGCGGTTCGGATTCGGCGAACACGCGCAGCGGCGGGTCGAAGACGTGGCGGTTTCCGTACTGCCACATCGGCGTGTCCGCGAACTTCGTGCCGCCGATGCCGTGCCAGCCCTCCCAATAGGCGATCGCGTCGTCCACCAGGCGGTTGAAGTAGGTTTTCTCGGCCGTGCCGTCGGGGGAGAGGAAGGCGGCGAGCACCCGGGTGCGGAACACCCAGGCATCGCCGCGCGGCTGGTCGCGGATCGCCGCCCCGCGGGGCGGACCCCGATAGGCGGGGTCGTATTTCAGCGCCTGGATCCCCGCCCAGAGCTGCAGCTGCTCGAGCATGAAATAGTCGCCGGTCAGCGCATAGAGCGCGGAATACGGGTCGGGCTGATGGGCGCCCTCGGCGATCCAGCCGCCGCCGAAGCCGCGCGGATGGGTGGGGTCGCGCAGGCGCTCGCCATGCACCGGCACCCGGTCCGCGGGCGTGCTGGCGTCGAGCGGGTTCAGCAGCCAAAGGCTTGGCCGCGCGTTCACCGAGACCGGCCGGCCGATCCCCGGCACGCGCCCGGCATCGTCGAAGCGCTTGGCCGGATTGCCCTCGCGCACCTGCATCGGCCAGGCGCCCGCCAGCTCGGCCTGCGCCTCGCTGATCGCGAACAGCCGTGCGTCGCCGGTGTAGAGCCAGCGCGTCACCCAGTCCGGGTAGGGGCCGATATCGGGGCGCCCGCCGGTGGTGGGCATGCTCTTGGTCCACAGCCCGGGGTCGTAGAACTGCTTCGGCCGGCGTTCCCAGCGGGCGGCGTCGCGGGCGATCGCCGGCTCCGGGACCGTGAGGCTGGTGTCGAAATTGGGGAAGGCGCGGGTGGCGGCGAGGTAGGGGAGATTGTGGCTGATCGCGACCGCTTGCGGCGGCGCGCCGATCCAGAAGCGCCGCGCCCAGCGCGTCGCCGCGTAGTGCGGCACCTGCTCCTGCCGGTACGCCTCCGCGGGGGCGGCCGCGCCGGCGGTGATCTGCAGGTCGTAGGTGATGTCGGCCAGCGCCTCGGTATTGGCCACCTCGCCGATCGCGCGCACCTCCACGCGCTTCAGCGCCGGCCAGAACGTGGCGTGGAAGATCGGCCGCAGCGGGCGCAGCGGCGCGGGCCCGATATCCCAGCGCCTTGCGGCGGAGTGGTCGGCGAGGATGATCGTGGTGGCGATGGGCCCCGCGCACCAGACGGTGAAATCGCCCGCCTCCAGCATCCGCCGCGCCGAGGCGACCTCGGTCCGGCCGTCGCGCGTGATGCGGATCGCGGCGTCGAAATCGTAACCGGGATCGAGCATGGCCTCGCGCGTGAGCGCCGCCTGCGGTGCATCCGGCGCGTCGGCGAAGGCGACGCTCAGGTCGCCGCCCGGCGCGCGCGGCAGGACGAAGGAGAGGATGGCG
Source organism: Alphaproteobacteria bacterium (assembly GCA_017307335.1). GTDB lineage: Bacteria > Pseudomonadota > Alphaproteobacteria > Acetobacterales > Acetobacteraceae > JAFKFJ01. The sequence continues at coordinate 32,418 of JAFKFJ010000198.1, forward strand.
TGCTGCACCGACCCGTCCGGCCAGCGGGTCTTGACGTTCGCCTGGGTCGGCACCCGCCGGCCCTCGACCACCGCCTGCGGGGTGCGGCGGATCTCGCCCTGCACGAAGGGCCGGCCGAGGCGCACCGGGCAGGGGCCGCCGCCGCCCGCGCCGCGCAGCACCACGGCATTGTCCACCCGGTCGGCGGCGAAGGCGGCGCCGGGCAGGCCGAAACCGGAGAGTGCGGTGAGGCCGAGCAGCAGGTGGCGGCGGTTGAGCATGGCCGGATCATTCGCTTGCCGGCGCGGATGCCACAAGTTACGGATTGAAAAGGAGTTCCCGCATGCGCCCCCTGCTCATCGCGTCCCGGCTGCTCGCCGGGCTGCTGCCGGCGGCGATCCCTGCTGCGGCGACCTCGGCCGGCTGGATCTCCGCCTTGTCGTCGACCTGCGAGCGGATGCTCGCGTCGAGATGGATCACGTCCACGCCGTTGGCTTCCAGCGTCTGGCGTACGAAGCGG
>JAFKFJ010000199.1 GCA_017307335.1 Alphaproteobacteria bacterium
CCGGCTGCGGGGTGGTCACATAGCGCCAGTCCACCGCGCTGCCCTGCAGCTCCGGCCAGTCCGGCGGGTCCGCGATCGCCGGCAGCCGCGCGGGCCCGCCGGCCTCGATCAGCAGCACGCGCCGCCCCGCCTCCGCCAGCCGCCGGGCGAGCACGCAGCCCGCCGAGCCGGCGCCGACGATCACATGGTCGTATTCCGGCCGAAGCTGTTCCTGCGAAAGCAGAACGCGCACGCCCGGCGCCGCCATCGCCGCCCGCGCGAGCCCCGATAGCGCCAGCCCGCCACCGACGGCCGCCGCCAACACCCGGCGCCGGTCCGTGGCGGCGGCGCGCGCCACGCCTAGCGCATTCCGGTGGCCGAGCCGGTCATCGCGCGCGGATCGCGCTGCGGCCAGCGCCCGGCGTCCACCTGCGCGAGGAAGTCCTCGACGAGGCGGTTGAACATGCCGGGGTCTTCCAGATTGATCGCGTGGCCGCAATTCGGCATGACCGCGAGCGCGGCGCTGGGGATGGTGCGCTTGAGCAGCAGGCCGGGTGCGAGACAGGGCCAGTCCTCGTCGCCGGTCAGCACCAGGATCGGCACCGTCAGCGCGGCCATCGGCCCGGTGAGGTCATAGAGCGACGGGCGCTGCCGCTGCACGCCGAGCTGGGTGTTGATCGCGCCCTCGGCCGAGTGTTCGGCGAGCATGCGCAGGAACTCCGCGAACCCGCGCGGGTCCCGGGCCGCGAACTGCACCCGGCTCGGGCCGTACCCATAACGCTCGGCGAAGGCCTGCATGCCATGGGCGCGGATGAAGGCCACCGTGGCGTCGGACTCCTCGTGAAACCGCACCCGGCTGTCCGGCTCCGCGCCATAGCCGCAGCCGGCAACCACCAGCGCGCGGGCGCGCTTAGGGTGGCGGAGGCCGAAATGCAGCGTCGCGAACCCGCCCATCGAGAGGCCCACGACATGGGCCGAGGCGAGCCCGAGATGGTCCATGACCGCCGCGATGTCGTCGGCCGCGCGCGCCTGCGAATAGGCGTCCGGACTCGCCGGCACGTCGGAGGGCGGATAGCCGCGGGCGTTGAACGCAATGCAGCGATAGCGGCGGGCGAAATGGCGGAGCTGCGGCTCCCAGCTCCGCATGTCGCCGGCGAACTCGTGCACGAACAGCAGCGGCGCGCCCTGGCCCGCCTCCGTGTAGGCGAGCTTCACCCCATCATCGGTCGTCGCATGTGGCACGGCCTTCCTCCCCTTCCGGCACCGCAGACTAGCACGCCCGGCATTGCGCGCGCAGGCGATTGGGCGCTGAGTCCTCGCGTTGAACAACGGGTTCCATCCCCGGGCACTCCGACAGCGAGGCGCAAGCATGACTGAAACGCTCCCATTCCGTCGCGACCTGCTGATCACGTCGCTGTGCGCCGCATTGCCGCTGGCGCTCGCGGCGGGCGAGGCCGAGGCGAGCAAGATCGACCCTGCCCAGACCATCGTGCGCCTGCCCGACCAGATCGCCTGGAAATCGCCGCCGGACTTTCCGGAGCACAGCGTGGAGTCGGCGCCGCTGTTCGGGTCCACCGAAGGGGACGGGTTGTATCTGACGCTGGTGCGCTGGTGGCCGGGCTACATGAGCGCGCCGCACGCCTATGTCACCGACCGGCTCTGCGTCGTCGTCTCGGGCACGTGGTGGGTGAACAGCGGCGCCGATTTCGATCCCGGCAACACGATCCCGGCGCCGGCCGGCACCTTCGTGCGCCGCGTGGCGCACACGCCGCACTACGACGGCGTGAAGAAGGACGGGAAGGAGCCGGCGATCATCGCCATCTGCGGCATGGCGCCGGTGCACGTGAAATGGTTCGACCCGAAGCCGCCGCGCTGGCGCCGCGTCTAGAGCATGATGACCGGAGGCGGGTTCGCCGGAGGTCTGAATCATGCTCTCAAACCAAAGAGCTGGAACGGGTTGAGTGAGCGTGAGCGAACTCATCCCGTTCTCGAGCATGATGACCGGAGGCGGGTTCGCCGGAGGTCTGAATCATGCTCTCAAACCAAAGAGCTGGAACGGGTTGAGTGAGCGTGAGCGAACTCATCCCGTTCTAGCCGGCCTCAGGCGCGCACCATCCGGTTCCACGCATCCAGTGCCGCGATCTTGTACGCCTCGGCGAGCGTGGGATAGTTGAAGGTGTTCTCGATGAAGTAGTCGAGCGTGCCGCTGAGGTTCAGCACCGCCTGGCCGATGTGCACCAGCTCCGTCGCCCCCTCGCCCACGATGTGCACGCCGAGCAGCCGCCGCGTCTCCAGCGCGAAGATCATCTTCATCATGCCGGTGCTGAGGCCCATGATGTGGCCGCGCGAGGTTTCGCGGAACCGCGCGATGCCGCACTCGTACGGGATCGCACGCCGCCGCACCTCCTCCTCGCTCATGCCGACGGTGGAGATCTCGGGCACCGAGTAGATGCCGTAGGGAAAGAATTCCGGTGCCGGCGGCAGCGGAATGCCGAAGGCGTGGCAGGCCGCGATCCGCCCCTGCTCCATCGCGGTCGAGGCGAGGCTGGGGAAGCCGATCGCATCGCCGGCCGAGTAGATGTGCGGCACGGAGGTCTGGAACGTTTTCGCGTCCACCGCCAGCCGGCCGCGATGATCTGCGGTCAGGCCGCAGCCCGCGAGGTTCAGCGAGTCCGTGGCCCCGACGCGCCCGGCGGCGTACAGCAGCAGCTCGGAGCGGATCGTGCGCCCGCTCTCCAGCAGCGTCACCGGCCGCCCGTGCTCGAACGTGATGCCGGCGACCTTTGCGCCGAGGCGAATCGTCACCCCGCGGTCACGCAACTGATGGGTGAAATCGGCGATCAACTCGCGGTCGATGAAATCCAGGAAGGTCTCCCGCGGCTCGACCAGCGTCACCGCGACATCCAGGGCGCTGAAGATGGTCGCGTATTCCACGCCGATCACGCCCGCACCCACCACGGTCAGGCTGCGCGGCAGCTGCTCGATTTCCACGATCTCGTCGCTGTCCAGCACGTGGTGGCCGTCGAACGGCACGTCGTCGGGCCGAAAAGGGCGCGTGCCGACGGCGAGCAGGATCTTCTCGCCGCGAAACCGGCGCGGGTTCTCCCCATCGGTCGTCACCTCGATCACGTGCGGATCGACGAACCGGGCCATGCCGACCACCGTGCGCACGGCGTTGCGGGCGAACTGGTGCTCCAGCACATCCACCTCGTGGTCGAGCGTCATGTGCAGCCGGTTCATCAGGTCCTGCGCCTGCAGGTCCTTCTTCACCCGGTAGGCACGCCCGTAGAACCCGCGCTCGCGCCAGCCGGTCAGGTTCAGCACGGTCTCGCGCAGCGTCTTCGAAGGGATGGTCCCGGTATGCACCGACACGCCGCCGACGCGCCGCCCCTTCTCCACCACCAGGACCGACCTGCCGAGCTTCGCCGCCTGAATCGCGGCGCGGCGGCCGGACGGGCCGCTGCCGATGACGATGAAGTCGAAACTGGCGACACGCGCGTGATCGGCGAGAAGGGCGGACTGCGGGCCATCGGGCATGCGCGGGCGATCCTCTCGGGGGGACGGCAGCCGGATCATACCCAGCCCGAGATAGCCGCAGAGTTAATTTTTGTGGGCACGATCCGAAGAACCGGCCGGCGTCAGAACCCCCAGCTCACCATGCGCTCGTTCCCGCGCGTCAGGTTGCGGTAGCGCGCCAGCGCCAGCAGCGGGAAGAACAGGCGGTAGCCGTGATAGCGCAGGTAGAACACGCGCGGGAAACCGACGGCGGTATATGCGGGCTCATCCCACTCGCCATCGGGCTTCTGGCAGGCGGCGAGCCACGCGATGCCGCGCGCAACGGCCGGGTGCTCGGTCTCGCCCGCCGCCATCAGCCCGAGCACCGCCCAGGCCGTCTGTGACGGATTGCTGCGGTGGTAGCGGCCGCGCGGACCGTCCGCGTAGCTCTCGTTGTCCTCGCCCCAGCCGCCATCCTCGCGCTGCGTCGCCAGCAGGAAGCCCACGGCCTTGCGCATTGCCGGATCGTCCGCGGGCACGCCGGCCGCGTTCAGCGCGCACAGCACCGACCACGTGCCATAGATGTAATTCGTCCCCCAGCGGCCGAACCACGACCCGTCGCTCTCCTGCTCGCTGCGCAGCCAGGCAAGCGCGCGCGCCATCACCGGCTCGTCGGCGCCCACGCCGGTCTGTGCCAGGAAGGACACGCAGCGCGCGGTGACATCCGCCGTCGGCGGGTCGAGCAGCGCGCCGTGGTCGGCGAACGGGATGTGATTGAGATACATCCTGTCGTTGTCGGCATCGAACGCGCCCCAGCCGCCGCCGCGGCACTGCATGCCAACGATCCAGTCGCGCGCCTTCGCGATCGCTTCGGCATGCGCAGGGTCGCCCTGCCGGTGCAGCAGCATGCCGACCACCGCGGTGTCGTCCACGTCGGGATAGTGCGGGTTGGCGTACTGGAACGCCCAGCCGCCGGGCGGCGCCTGCGGCCGCGCCGCCGCCCAGTCGCCGACCACGTCCGTCACCTGCCGCGCGCGCAGCCAGTCCGACGCATGCGCCAGCGCCGCACTCGCCGCGCCCCCCGCCTCGGCGATCGCGTGGCCGGCAAGCCCGGTGTCCCACACCGGCGAGAGGCATGGCTGGCAGTAGGCGCGATCCTCCTCCACCACCAGCAGCTTGCGCACCGAGGCCCAGGCGATGGCGGCATCCGGATGGTCGGGCGCATAGCCGAGCGTGTCGTACATCATCACGGTGTTCGCCATCGCCGGATAGATCGCGCCCAGCCCGTCCTCGCCGTTCAGCCGCGTGCGCACGAAAGCGACCGCGCGTTCGATCGCGCGCCGCCGCACCACGCCGGGAAACGCCGGCTGCGCGACGCGGAGCACCCGATCAAGCTGCTTGAAAATACGGCCCCAGGACGAGCGGTACGGCCCGCGAATCCAGTCCCGCACTCTCGCAGGCGGGGTCACGAACAGTTCCGGCACGTGCACGCCCCGCGGGTTGCGCGCCTGCGGGCGCAGCGCCATCAGCACGGTCAGCGGCACGATCACCGTGCGCGACCAGTACGAGACCTTGTCGAGGTGGAACGGGAACCAGCGCGGCAGCAGCACAAGCTCGACCGGCATCACCGGCACGGCTCGCCATGGTACCTCCCCGAACAGCGCGAGCTGCGCGCGCGTGAACACGTTGCTGCGCTCCGCCCCTCCCGCAGCCAGGATCGCCGCGCGCGCCCGCTGCATGTGCGGTGCAGCCGGATCGTCGCCGATGATCTTCAGCGCGAAATACGCCTTCACGCTCGCCGAAAGGTTGAAGGCCCCGTCCTGGAACAGCGGCCATCCGCCATGGTCCGCCTGCGTGGCGCGCAGATAGACGCCGATCCGCCGCTCGAGCTCCGGCTCGATGCGGTCGAGAAAGTGCTCCAGCAGCACGTATTCGGCCGGGATCGTCGCATCCGCCTCAAGCTCGAACACGAAATGCCCGTCCGGCCGCTGCCGGCGTAGCAGCGCGGCATGCGCACGGGCAACCGAATCGTCGAGCGTCGGAGCGGAAAGAGTCTCGCCGGGCATCACGATGCATCCGTCAGCAGGGTTGCGGCCGCGCGGCCGGAGCGGATCGCGCCTTCGATGGTGGCTGGCAGCCCGGTTGCCGTCCAGTCCCCGGCCAGCGCCAGGTTGCCGACCGCGGTGCGCGGCCCGGGCCGGCGCCGTTCCTGCGCAGCGGTCGCGGCAAACGTCGCCCGCCGCTCCTTCACCACGCGAAACCCCGGCATCGGATCGGCGAGGTCGAGCGCCGCGCGCACATCGGGCCAGACGCGCGCGGCAATCGCCTCGGCACTGAGGTCCACGAGGTCGCCGGCGGCGCTGATCGTGACGGAGGCCACGCCGGGCTTGGCAAACACCCATTGCGCCGTGCCACCGATGACGCCGATGAAGCCGGGCGCCGCATCGGCGCGAAAATGGATGTTGAGGATCGGGCAGAACGCGTCCGGCACCGTCAGGCCCGGCAGCAGGTCCGCCGCGACGTTCGGCGGCACCGCGAGCACCACCGCCTCGTCCCCGGCGACCGCATGCGTGCCGCCGGCGTCGGCAAATCCCGTGACGTGATCACGCTCGACGACGAGCGCGCCGATGCGCCGCCCGGTGAACACGCGCGCGCCGTGGCGCGACAGCCAGTCGAGCGCCGGATCGACGAAGGTTTCGGAGAGGCCGACCCGCGGCACCATCGGCCGGCACGCCGCGCCGCCGCGCATCAGCGTCTCCTGCACGACGCGCGCGAGCAGCCGCGCCAGACCGTCCGCGGGCGCGGTGTTCAGCGCCGCGATCGCAAGCGGCTCCAGCAATCGCCGATAGAGCGGTCCGCCATCGTCCAGCACCGCCGCGACGCTCGCCTCGGCGCCGGCGCGCCGCAGCGCCAGCAGCCGCAGATAGTCGCGCGCCCGCGTGCCCGGAACGCGCCGGCTGCGCGCGAAGATCCACCACGGAATGCGTCCGTCGCTCGGCGCCAGCACCCAGCGGGCGCCGCCCGGCAGCTCGATGAACGGAAAGCGCGGGCGGGACGGGCCGACCAGCGTTGCCACCGCGTCGATCTGCCGCAGATGCGCGAGCACCGCGGCATTGCCGGAAAGGACGAGATGGTTGCCGTTGTCGATGCGGCACCCCAGCTCGCGGTCGAAATAGGAGCGGCACCGGCCGCCCGCCGCGGGGCCGGCCTCGTACAGCGTGACGCCCACGCCGCGCTCGACGAGCGCCATGGCAGCAGCGAGGCCGGCGAGGCCGGCGCCGATGACATGCGCGTGCCGCACTCAGGCCAGCCCGTGGCGCAGCGCGATGAACGCCTTCTGCCAGCGCGGCAATGAGGCCGGCTGTTTCCGGTCCTGCCAGCCGCGCCGCTCCAGCCGCGACAGCAGGGCCGCGTAGGTCGCCCCCATCATCCGCGCCGGCCGCATCGCGCGGCGGTCGCAGTGCCGCATCGCCGCCGCCGCATCGGCGAAGTTCGCGTGCGCACGTGCCGCCACCCGCGCGCAAACGGCCGGCAGTGCGGGGTGCGCCAGCGCCGCCGCCGGCTCGCACGGCACGCCCGCCTCCTCCAGCCATTCGCGCGGCAGATACAGGCGCTCACGCTCCGCGTCCTCGTCGAGGTCGCGCAGGATGTTGGTCAGTTGCAGCGCCCGGCCCAACCCCGTCGCGACCTGATCGGCCGCCGGCGACGCATCGCCGAACACGCGCACCGACAGTCGGCCGACGGCAACGGCGACGCGATCGCAGTAGAGATCGAGGGTCACGAGATCCGGCGCAACGATCGCTTCCTCCGCGTCCATCTGCATCCCGTCGATCACCGCCAGAAAATCCGGCTGGCGCACCGGAAACGCGGCGACGGCGCGCACCAGCACGCGCGTCACCGGCCCGTCGGCAGCGCCGTCCCACAGCCTCGTCACCCGCTCGCGCCAGCGATCCAGCGCCGGGCGCTTCGGGGCGAACTCGCCCGGTGCGTCGGCGATGTCATCGACGATGCGGCAGAAGCCGTAGATCGCGTACATCGCATGCCGCCGGTCGGGCGGCAGCACGCGCATGCCGTGATAGAAACTGGTGCCGGCCGCGCGCACCAGTGCCGTGACCGCCTCCAGATCCGCCTCGGTCGCCCCCAGCGGCGTCGTGGCCGCCGTCATGGCAGAAACCGCAGCGACGCGACGACGCTGGCCAGCGCATCGGCCTTCGTCAGCCGCACCCGCGCGGCCAGCGGATCGCCCCGGTGCAGCCGCCGCGCGAGCCGCCGCGACAGGCCCACGATCACCGCCGTCTCCAGCCGCAGGCGGCGGTCGCGCGTGCGCGCCGGCAGCGCCGCCGCCGCCGCGTTCAGCGCATCGCACCGCTCAAGCAGCGCCGCGAACACCGCGCGCAGCGCCAGCGTCGCTGCGGTCCCGCGCAGATCGCCGACATCGCCGCCATGGGCCGCGAGCAGGTCGAGCGGCAGGTAGCAGCGATCGAGCGCCGCGAGGTCCTTGGCACAGTCCTGCAAATGGTTCTCCACCTGCAGCGCCGCGCACAGCGCGTCCGACGGCGCCCAGGTGTCCCGGCGCTCGCCGTGCAGGTCCAGGACATGCCGCCCGACCGGCATTGCCGAATAGCGGCAATAGTCGAGCAGCTCGTCCCAGCTCGCATACCGCCGCTTCGTCGCGTCCTGCCGGAAGGCGACCAGCAGGTCGCGGGAATGCTGCGCGGTGACGCCCGTTTCGCGCAGGCTCTCGCGCAGCCTCGCCGCGCTCGTGCTGCCGTCGTCGCGATGGCCCAGCAGGACCGCCTCCATCGCATCCAGGCGCGCGACCTTGTCCTCGGGCGCGAGCGCCGCGCTGTCGGCGATGTCGTCGGCGTTGCGCGCGAAGGCATAGAACGCGTGCACGTGCCGGCGCAGGCGCGGCGCGATCAGTGCCGAGCCTACCGGGAAATTCTCGTCGCCGCGGTCCTTGCCCGACCACGTCTCGACCGAAGCCGCCGCGCTCATACGCCACGCTCATAGGCGCGGCGCTTCCACACCACGCCGCGGCCGCGGTGATGATCGAACGCGCTGGCGGCCGTTGCCGCCATGAAGAACGTCGTGACGAACGGCAACAGCAGCGCGCGCAGCGGCGAAAGTCCATAGCGCCGCAGCGTCGGCACGAAGCTGCCCGCCATCGCGAGCCACGCGATCGCACCGAGCGCACGCAGGACGCCGGCGCCGAACAGCGCGGCGAGCAACGGCGTCCAGAAGATCAGCGCCATCCCCACCAGCGTCGCGAGCAGCAGCAGCGGCGAATGGCGAAGCTGCACATAGGCGGAACGCGCGATCATGCGCCAGATGTCGGCCGCGTGTGGATACGGCCGGATCGAGCGCGCAAGCCCGCTATGGCCGAGCCAGACGCGCCCGCCGCGCTTGATCGCCGTCGCCAGCGCCACGTCGTCGATCAGCGCGCCGCGGATCGCCCCTATCCCGCCGATGCGCTCCAGCGCCGCGCGCCGCACCAGCATCGTCCCGCCTGCCGCCCCGGCGACACGGCTGCGCGGATCGTTCACCCGCGCGAAGGGATACAGAAGCTGGAAGAAATAGACGAAGGCCGGCACGAGCATCCGCTCGGCGGCACTGGTGCAGTTCAGGAGCACCATCTCGCTCACCAGGTCCGCCCCGGTGCGCTCGGCCTGCGCCATGAGGGTCGCGAGATGGGTCGGCGCGTGCAGGATGTCGGCATCGGTCAACAGCAGCCACGGCTCGTGCGTCGCGGCAATGCCCTGCTGCACCGCCCACAGCTTGCCGGCCCAGCCGGCGGGGCGCGGCGTGCCCGCGATCACCGTGGCGTGCCGGCGCGCGATTGCGGCCGTCGCGTCGCTGCTGCCGTCGTCCACCACCACCACGTGCAGCGGCACGTCCTGCGCCGCGAGCGAGGCCGCGGCCGCGTCGACTACCTCCGCCTCGTCGCGCGCCGGCACGATCGCGGCAACCGGCGGCATCTGCGCCGGCCGCGCCGGCGCCAGCACCGGGCCGGCATGCCAGAACCGGCCGTGGAACAGCAGCAGGTACGCCCAGGCCAGCACGGCGGCGAGCACGAAGGTCACGCCGCCTCCCGCACACCCGCGCGGAACCAGGCGACCGCATCGCGCACCGCGTCGCGCGCCGGGCGCGGGGCATAGCCCAGCGCCGCCTCGGCCTTCGCCGAGGAGAAGAACATCTTCTTGCGCGCCATGCGCAGATGGTCCTGCGTCACCAGCGGCTCGATGCCGGTCGCGCGCGCCAGCGCCTCGAACCCCAGCGCCACCGGCCACAACAGTTGGCGCGGCAGCCGGATCGAAGGCGGCCGGGTCCCTGTCGCCGCCGCGACCAGCGCCAGCAGGTCGCGCAGCAGCAGGTTCTCCCCGCCCAGGATGTAGCGTTCCCCGATATCGCCACGCTCCAGCGCCAGGACATGGCCCATGCCCACGTCATCGACGTGGACGATGTTGAGGCCGGTGTCGACATAGGCGGGCATGCGTCCGGCGGCGGCATCCGCGATCATGCGCCCGGTGGGCGTCGGGCGGATGTCGCGCGGGCCCGCCGGCGCGCTCGGGTTCACGATCACGGCCGGCAGGCCCGCCTCGCGCACCAGGGCCAGCACCGCCTGCTCGGCCTTATATTTCGACTGCTTGTAGGTGCCGACGATCGCGGCCGGGTCGACCGGCGTGGTCTCGTCGGCCGGCGTGCCGTCGCCGGTGAGGCCCAGGGCGGCCACGCTGCTGCAGTACACCACCCGCTCGACCCCGGTTGCGAGTGCCGCGCGCATCAGCGCCTCCGTGCCGGCCACGTTCGCCTGCAGCATCGCCGCCGGGTCGGGCACCCAGATGCGGTAGTCGGCCGCCACGTGCACCAGCAGCCGGCAGCCCTGCACGGCCGCGACGAGGCTCGCCGGGTCGGTCAAGTCGCCCTCGGCCAGCGTCAGGTCGAGTCCCGCCACGTTGCGCCGGTCGCTGCGCGGGCGCACCAGCGCCCGCACGCGATAGCCGCGGGCCAACAGGGCCCGGGCCACGGCCGAGCCGACGAAGCCGGTGGCACCGGTCAGCAGGGTCAATGCGCCGCTCATGCGAGCGCCGCTATAGCCTGCCGCGCCGCCGCGCGCACCCCGCCGGCTGGCGGGCGCGGCTGGCGGGCGCGGCTGGCGGGCGCGGCCGGCGGGCCGGCAGCAAGCTTTACGCCTCTTCAGCAGACTTTTACCCCACGTTGCTCTACAGGCTGTCAAAACGATTGCCGTTCCGCCCCCATGCGTGCGCCACTCCTCATTCTTGCCGTCCTGGCGGCGCTCGGGCTGAGCCAGCGGGCCGAGGCGGCGGGCCCGGTCGCCGAGGTGCGGCTCGGCCTGCTCTGGCCCGATTTCGGCCCGCCCGCGTCGCGCCTGCCCGGCGCCAATTTCAATGCCGAGCTGCTGAGCGTCTCGCCGTTCACGAGTTGGACCGCCGATCTGCCCGTGTGGCTGCGCTGGGCGGCGGAGCCGCAGGTCAATCTCGGCGCCACGGTGAACACCGCCGGCGCCGCCCAGCAGGCCTATACCGGCCTCACCTGGACGGCCCGGGTCGCCTCCTACCTGCTGGACCGCGACGACGCGCTCACCTTCGGCTTCAGCATCGGGCCGGGATGGGTCGGCGGCACCGGCGCGCCCCGGGGGCTCACCAGCGGCACGCAGCTTCGGCTGGGGGCCGAGATCGGCTATCAGGTCACCCCCCGCTTCGGGCTCTACGTGCTGTTCGACCACGTCGCCAGCGGCACCTTCTCGAACGAGACGGAAAGCCTCAACGAGCTTGGCGTGCGGGTCGGGCTGCGGTTCTGACCGTCGCGCAGCCCCGGGCGCGCGCGCTATCCTGCGCGGGAACGAGGGGACATGCGGATGCGAAACGGGGCATGGCTGCGCGGCGCGCTGCTCGCCGGGGCGATCGCGACGAACCTGGCCGCACCTGCGCGCGCGGACACGCCGCCGGCCGCGCTGGAGGCCAGCCTGCGCGCCTGGCTCGCCGGCGTGCTGGGGCCGCGCGCCGATCTCGGCGACCGCCCGGTCCGCTTCACCGCCCGCGACGGCGGCGGCTACGCGGTGGAAGTGCCGCTCGCCGGCCCGGTGGGCAGCACCGGCATCACGATCGAGGCGCCGCCGATCACGCTCACGGCGCAGCCGCAGCCGGACGGGCGCTGGGCGCTCGATGCCATCCGCCTGCCCTCACCGCTGCAGATCCATGTGCCGGCCTCGGCGCCGGGTGGGGCCGAGGAATGGACGCTGCGCCTCGCCGACCAGGACCAGCACGCGCTGTTCGACCCGACGCTGGCTGCCGAATCCACCTGGGACGGCACCGTCGGCGGCTATTCGAGCGGCTTCCGCAGCAAGACGGAGACGCGGCGGACCGAGGTCGCGCGCATCACCACGCATGCGCGCTGGCAGCCGGCGCGCGACGGCCGCATCGACGTGCGCTCCGACTCGACCAGCGAGCTGCTGGCCACCAACGCCCGGCTGAAGAACGGCATCGTCGCGTCGTTCAGCGCGGCCGAGGCGAATGTCACCGCGCGCATCGACGCGGTGCGCCCGGCCGCACTGCCGCCGATCCTGCGCGCGGCGCTGGAGGTGGGGCCGCTCGCCGTCACGGCCGCCCGCGACCCGGTGGCCGCCACCGGCCACGCGATGGTCCATCACGACAATCTCGGCGCCACGCTGCCGCCCGAGGCGCGGGCGACCGTGCGGGTGGCGCTGGAGGCGGCGGCGGACCTGCTCGACGGGTTCACCGAGGAGGCGGTGTTCAAGAACGTTCGCTGGCATGCCGGCAAGCTTGACGGGACAGCGCACGCGGTCGCGGCCAGGATCGCGCTGGCGGCGCCCGACGGTCGGATCGCGCTGCACCTGCGCCTCGCCGTCGATGGCGCCGCCAGCAACACGGTGCCGCCCGGGCCGCTGCGCGACCTGCTGCCGCGGCATATCGCCATCGCGCCCCATATCGGCGGCGTGCCGGCGGCAAAGCTGCACGCGCTGCTGGCCGCCGCCCTGCAGGACGGCGCTTCCGACGCGGCGCTCGAAGCACAGGGCGAGGCGCTGCTGAGCGACGGCCCGCTGACGATCGGCATCGACGAACTGGCCGCCGATGCCGGCCCCGCGCAACTGCAGGGCAAGGGCGAAGTGCGCGTCATCGCCGCCGAAGACGTCGCCGGCGAGGCGCGCATCCGTGCCACGGGCCTCGAGGCCCTGATCCGCCTCGCCGGTCAGGTTCCCGAACTGAAGGCCGCGCTGCCGGTGCTGTTCTTCCTCAAAGGCATCGGCGAGCCGGACGGCGACGCGACGGTGTGGAACCTCGAGTATCGAAACGGGAAGTTTCTCGTCAACGGCACCGACTTTTCAAAGATGATGCCCGGTCAGAAATGACCGCTAGAACGGGATGAGCTCGCCCGCGCTCACTCAACCCGTTCTAGGTCTTTGATCTGAGAGCATGATTCAGACCTCCGGCGATTCCGCCTCCGGTCATCATGCTCTACCGCCCGCCCGAGACGGTGAGCACGGTGCCGGTGACATAGCTCGCGGCGGGCGAGAGCAGCCACGCCACCGCCTCGGCGATCTCCACCGGCTGCCCGGCGCGGCGGATCGGCACCGTGGGAACCAGCCGATCAAGCCGGGCCGCCGGGTTCATGTCGGTCTCGATCAGCCCCGGCGCCACCGCGTTGACGCGGATTCCCTCCGCCGCCACCTCGCGCGCGAGCCCGAGCGTGAAACTGTCGATCGCCCCCTTGCTCGCCGCGTAGTGCACGAACTCGCCGGGACCGCCGAGCCGCGAGGCGACGGAGGAGAGATTGACGATGCCGCCCCCCGGCCCGCCGCGCGCGGTGGACAGGCGCCGCACCGCCTCGCGCGCGCAGAAGATCGTGCCCATGACGTTGACCGCGAAGGTGCGCTCCAGCACCGCGGTGTCGAGGTCGGCGAAGCGTGTGCTCCCCCCGACCACGCCGGCATTGTTCACGAGCCCGCCGAGCGGCCCGAGCGCACCCTCCGCCGCATCGAACAGCGCCAGCACCTCGGCTTCATTGGCCACGTCGCCCTTGAAGGCGTGGGCCCGGCCGCCGGCCGCGGTGATCTCGCGCACGACGGCATCGGCCGCCGCCGCGTTGCTCGCGTAGCTGAAGGCGACGGGATGGCCGAGAGCGGCGAGCTTGCGGCAGATCGCCGCGCCGAGCCCACGGCTGCCACCGGTGACGATGATGGTCCTGAGTTCGCTCATGCGCTCCGCCTTCGGTCGAAAGCGCGATCATTGCAGCCGCCCGGCCGTCACGCCAGGGGGGCCGGCTGGTCATGACGGTGGCGGCGCACCGGCGGCAGCCTCTTTGCGCAACGCCGCGGCCGCCGCGACGAGATTGGCGAGGCTCGACCGCACCTCCGCCCACGCGCGCGTCTTCAGGCCGCAATCGGGATTGACCCAGATCTGCCAGTCCTGCAGCCGCTGCCGCGCGCGTGCGAGCAGGTCCGTCATCTCCGTCGTATCGGGCACGCGCGGACTGTGGATGTCCCACACGCCGGGGCCGATGCCGGCGGGGTAGGCGGCCCCCGCGCCCGCGAACGCATCGAGCAGCTCCATCCGGCTGCGCGTGGTCTCGATCGAGATCACGTCGGCATCCAGCGCCGCGATCGACTTCATGATGTCGTTGAACTCGGCGTAGCACATGTGGGTGTGAATCGCCGTGTCGTCGCGCACGCCGCCGGTGGCAAGGCGGAAGCAGGCGACCGCCCAGTCGAGATACGCCGCCCAATCCGCCCGGCGCAGCGGCAGACCCTCGCGGAACGCCGGCTCATCCACCTGGACGATCGCGATGCCAGCGGCCTCCAGGTCGCGCACCTCGTCGCGGATCGCGAGCGCGATCTGCCGGCACACCTCCGCGCGCGGCAGGTCGTCGCGCACGAACGACCATTGCAGCATCGTCACCGGCCCGGTCAGCATGCCCTTCACCGGCCGCTGCGTCAGCGACTGCGCATACGCCGTCCAGCGCACCGTCATCGGCGCCGGGCGCGACACGTCGCCCCACAGGATCGGTGGCGCCACGCAGCGGCTGCCGTAGGACTGCACCCAGCCGTGGCGGGTGAACGCGAACCCGTCCATCTGCTCGGCGAAATATTGCACCATGTCGTTGCGCTCGAACTCGCCGTGCACCAGCACATCGAGCCCGAGCGTCTCCTGCCAGTGCACCGCATCGGCGATCCAGGCGCCGATCGTGCGGTCATGCGCATCACGATCCAGCGTGCCGCGGCCGAGGGCGGCGCGCAGGCGGCGCACCTCCGCGGTCTGCGGGAACGAGCCGATCGTCGTCGTCGGAAACAGCGGCAGTCGCAGGCGATCCTGCTGCGCCGTGCGCCGCGCCGCATACGGATGATGACGGCGCAGCATCGCCTCGGTCACGGCGGCGGCGCGCGCGGTGACCTCCGGCCGATGCACACGCGCGCTCTCCGCCCGCGTCCGCACGGCGGCATCGCTGCGCGCGAGTTCGTCCGCGATCGCGTCGGCACCTTCGTCGAGGCCGCGCGCGAGGGTCGCGATTTCCGCCAGCTTCTCGGTCGCGAAGGCGAGCCAGGACTTCAGCGCCGGGTCGAGCCGATCCTCCTGCGCCAGCTCCACCGGCACGTGCAGCAGGCTGCAGGAGGGCGCGACCATGAGCCGCCTGCCCGCCCGCGCCGCCGCCGCATGCTGCAATGTCGCCAGAGCCGCGCGCAGGTCGGTGCGCCACACGTTGCGCCCGTCCACCACGCCCAGGCTGAGCCACTGCTCCGGCGGCACCGCCGCCAGCACCGCATCGAGTTCCGCGCCGCCGCGCACGAGATCGAGGTGCAGCCCCGCCACCGGCAGCCGCGTCGCCGTCGCCAGGTTCTCGCCGAGCGGGCCGAAATAGCTCGTGAGCAGCAGCGCCGGCGTCGGCGACCGCGCGAAGAGATCATAAGCGACGTCGAAGGCCGCGCGCGCCTTGGCGGACAGGTCGAGCGCCAGCACCGGCTCGTCCATCTGCACCCAGGGGCAGCCCGCCGCCGCCAGTTCCGCAAGCACGCGCTGATACTGCGGCAGCAGGCGATCGAGCAGATCGAGCGGGTCCGACCCGTCGGCGGATTTCGCGAGCGCCAGGAACGTCACCGGCCCGAGCAGCACCGGCCGTGTCGACACGCCGAGCGCCCGCGCCTCGCGGAACTGCGCGCGCGGGCGGTTCTCGGTCAGCGTGAACCGCTGCTCGCGCGTCAGGCGCGGCACGAGCCAGTGGTAGTTGGTGTCGAACCACTTGGTCATCTCCAGCGCCGGCAGCCCGGGCGCAATCCCCGCCGCCGCCTCCGCCGGCGCGCCACGCGAGCCCCGGGCCAGCGCGAAATAGGTGGCGAGCGACACCGGCCCGTCCGTCCAGCCATAGCCGGGCGGGATCGCGCCGAACATGCAGGCGGTGTCGAGCACATGGTCATACAGCGCGGCGTCGGCGCACGGCACGTGCTGCAGGCCGAGGCGCGCCTGAAGCCGCCAGTGCGTCCCGCGCAGCCGCGCCGCCTCCGCCCGCAGCCCCGCCGCGTCGAGCGTGCCCGCCCAGAACGCCTCCAGCGCGGTCTTCAGCTCCCGCCGCCGGCCGATGCGGGGGAAGCCCAGGTTGCTCGCGACCGCCCGCTCCGTTCCCGCCATGCCTCGCCCTTTCGCTGTCACCAATCTCATATAAGGATATCTTTATATCTTGGAGATACGGTGCGCAACGGCAGAAATGAGGCCTGGATGGCGGTTGAGGAACGGCGCGAAGGGCAGGGAGAAGCCGAGTGGCGAAGTGAATGAAGCTGCGCTCGCCGCCGGCGTGCACCGGCGGACACGGACTTGGCCGGGCCCGCCGCCGCCGGTCAGCCGTCGGAAAATCCCGCGTGCACGAGGGGCCGCCGGTCGGCCCCGGTCAATTCGGCGTCATGCGGCGCGGAACCGCGGCCATCATGGCGGCCGGCGGGAGCCGGGCGCGCCGCGTCCCCGTCGCGGTCGGCGTCCATCAGCGCGACCAGGGTGGCGACGCCGAGCGAATGGATGCGAAGCATGGCCATCGCCTCCCCGCTCAGTGGTGCTGCCGCGACGGCGTCGCGCGCGTGCCGCGCGGCCGCACCCGGCGCGGGAAGAACAGCCCGCCGATCGCGAACAGTTCGCCCAGGCCCACGATCGGGCCGAGCGCGAACGCCGCCCCGGGCGCGGTGAGCAGGGCGCCGCACAGCGCCTCCTCGGCACGCGCGCGCTCCCCCGCCTGCGCGAGTGCGGCGGCATGCAGCAGGCAGCGTTCGTCATCCGACAGCGACGCGCAGCCGGGACAGTGGATCTCCACCGTGCGCCGCGCGGTGCGCACCAGGATGCCCATCAGCGCATCGACCGAGAACGCGGCGTCGTGCACGCCGGCCAGCGCCATATCCAGGCAGAGCCGCGGCAGCGCCCGCTCGGCGCGCCGGAATGCGGCGACCCAGTTGCGCACGGCGCTGAGCAGCAGGCGCTCGGCCTCGTTGAGCGTCCTGGGCGCAACCCGCTCGGCCCGCGGCAGCGCGGTGAAACGAATGACCTGACCCATGGGCGGGGACTCCGTTGGGGCCGCCATGCTCGCTGAATTGCGAATGCGTCGCAATAGCGATCTGCGCGCGACCACCCGGCGGTGAGCGCGCCCGGGGATGGACGTCGCCCGCCGACTCCCCTAATGCGGCCGGCATCACTCCGGCGGACCCCTGCGGAAAACCATGCCCACGGCCCTCATCACCGGCATCACCGGCCAGGACGGCGCCTATCTCGCGCAGCTCCTGCTCGACAAAGGCTACGAGGTCGTCGGCATGATGCGCCGCTCGGCCTCCTCCGACGTGGTCGGCGAGCGGTTGCGCTGGCTCGGCGTGCTCGATCGCGTGCGGTTGATCGAGGGCAACCTGATCGACCTGTCCAGCCTGCTGCGCATCCTGCACGACGTGAAGCCCGACGAGGTCTACAACCTCGCCGCGCAGAGCTTCGTCGCGACCTCCTGGCAGCAGCCGCTGCTCACCGGCTCCGTCACCGGGCTCGGTGCGGCGAACGTGCTGGAGGCGCTGCGCCTCGTCCGGCCGCAGGCGCGATTCTACCAGGCGTCGTCATCGGAAATGTATGGCCGCGTGCAGGCACCGCGGCAGAGCGAGACCACGCCATTCTATCCGCGCAGCCCCTACGCGGTGGCGAAACTCTATGCGCACTGGATGACGATCAACTACCGCGAGAGCTTCGGGCTGCACGCCTCCTCCGGCATCCTGTTCAACCACGAGAGCCCGCTGCGCGGCATCGAGTTCGTCACCCGCAAGGTCACCGACGCTGTCGCGCGCATCAAGCTCGGGCTGGCGCGCGAGCTCCCGCTCGGCAACCTCGATGCGCAGCGCGACTGGGGTCATGCGCGCGACTATGTGCGCGCGATGTGGCTCATGCTGCAGCAGGACGCGCCCGGCGACTACGTGGTCGCCACCGGGCGCGCCGTCAGCATCCGCGAGATGGTGCGCATCGCCTTCGCCTGCGTGGGGCTGGAGGCGGACGATTTCGTGCGTCTCCGCCAGGACCTGCTGCGCCCCGCCGAGGTGGACTTCCTTGAGGGCGACGCGACCAAGGCGCGGACACAGCTCGGCTGGGCACCCACGGTGACGTTGGAAGACATGCTTGCCGAGATGGTGGAAGCCGACCTCGCCCGTCACCGCGCCCGCATGGGCTGACGCGCCGTTCAGCGCCGCGGGGCGACCAGCGCGAAGCGTGCGCCCTGCGGATCCACGCACTGGATGATCCAGCTTCCGCCGGGCACCTCCGTGGGCTCAAGAACGACCTGCCCGCCGCGCTGCCGCACGCGCGCCGCCGCCGCGTCGATGGCATCGACGTTGAAGTAGTAGAGCCAGTGCGGCGCGGGCGTGCCGGGCATCTTCGTCATCATGCCGCCGACCGGCATGCCGCCCGCAGCGAACAACTGGTAGACGCCCATCGCGCCCATATCCATGGCATCCGCCTTGGTCCAGCCGAACAGCCCTGAATAGAAGGCGAAGTCGCTCGGCTGGTCGCCGCCGTGCAGCTCGTGCCATCCCGCGGTGCCGGGGGTGCCGGGGGCCGCCGCGGCCGGGGGCGGCTCGCCCGCGCCTTTGAAAAGGATGAAGCCGGCCCCATGCGGGTCCGCGACCACGGCGAAGCGGCCGACGCCGGGAATGTCCTCGGGCGCCTTATGGACGGTGCCGCCGGCCGCGGTGACGCGGCTGGCATACGCATCGACATCGTCCACCGCGATGTAGCCGCTCCAGTGCGGCTGCGCGCCCATGGCACGCGCCTCCGCCGGGATCGGCATCAACCCGCCCACCGGCACCTCGCCGGCGGAGAAGATCGTGTACGGCCGATCGGACATTCCCGAGTCAGCCGCCTTCCAGCCGACGACGTCGCGATAGAACGCCTCGGCCGCCTTGGTGTCGGTGGTCATCACGTCATACCAGACGAACTTTCCGGCGTGGTCGGACATGGCGTTCACTCCTTGGACTCGGGTTGATCGAACAGCAGTTCGAGGTAGCGCCGCAGGTGCGACAGGCAGGCATCAGCAACCGCGGGCCCGCCACCGGCCTTGGCGAGAATAAAGGCGCCCTGCAGCACGGCCTGCGTGAAGAGTGCGAGACTCTCCGCACTCCACCCGGCATCCGGCGCGCGCTCCGCCCGCGCGGCGGCAGCGTCCCGCGCGATGGTATCCGCATGCGCCTTGATGTGCGTCTCGCACGCTTCACGAAGCGCGGGATGCGTGGCGTAGGTTTCCTGCACCATCGTGCCGAGCAGACAGGTGAACTCCGGCAGCGTTCCCGTCAGCAGCGTCTTGCGGAAATCGACGTAGCCGAGCACCCGCTCGCGCGCGTCGGGCAGCGCGCGATAGGGCGCCTGCGCAAACAGCGCGTCGGCATTTGCCGCGAAATGCGCGGCGGCGGCGAGCGCCAGTTCCTCCTTGCTTGCGAAGTGATGGAAGAAGCTGCCCTTGGTCAGCCCGGCCGCCGCGCAGATGTCCTCCACCGTGGTCGCGGCATAGCCCTGGGCGCGGATCACCCGCATCGCCGCGTCGAGCAGCCGGGTCTTCGAAGCGTGCGGGCGATCGGCTGCGGTCATTTTCATACCCTCTGGTCGGTATGATACCGACCGCTCGGTATGGAGTCAAACCCGCTCGCGCCGCGCCCGGCGGTGCACGGGCCACACCTCGCTGATCATCGCGAACAGGAACGCGGTGGTCAGGCCGAACAACAGCAGCCCGTTCAGGGCCTCGATCCCGCCCATCAGCAGCCAGTCGCGCCCGACGGGCAGGTCCGGGTGACCGAAGGTGGTCATCGCGCCGAGCGAGTAGAGCATTGCCGAGCGCCCGTCAGGCAGCGCGCCGAGCAGGCGGTAGGCCACGGCCCAGGTCGCCGCCTCGGCCGCGTGCAACGCTGTCGCAAGCAGGGTCGAGACGCCGATCACGAGCACGAACACCGCCAGGAACCGGCGGCGGTCCAGCGTGCGGCCCAGCGTGCTCACCACGCGGGCATGGATCAGACCGAGGCCGATGACGTGGATCACCACCGTCACCACGATCAGCGGCACGCCCCACAGCCAGTCGATGCCCCACGGCGAGACGTCCGTCGCGTGCATCCGCCCCCTCCCCCCGGCGCGGACGCGCCGCGCCGCGCGCCTATGCGGCCGCGGTCGCGCGACGGTGTTCGAGCAGCCGCGGCATCAGCTCCGCGAGGTTGCAGGGGCGATGGCGGATGTCGAGCTGCCACAGGAGGATGTCGTCCCAGGCATCCTTGACCGCGCCGGGGCTGCCCGGCAGCGCGAACAGGTAGGTGCCGCCGGCAACGCCGCCCAGCGCGCGCGACTGCATCGTCGAGGTGCCGATCTTCTGGTAGCTCAGCATGCGGAACAGCTCGCCGAAGCCCTCGATGCGCTTTTCCAGCACGCGGTCGAACGCCTCCGGCGTCACGTCGCGCCCGGTGATGCCGGTGCCACCCGTGGTCAGCACGACGTCGATCGCGGGATCGGCGATCCAGCCGCGCAGCACCTGCGTGATCGCATCGGCGTCGTCGCGCACGATGCCGCGCGTCGCCAGCCGGTGGCCCGCCGCCGCGATCCGCGCGGCCAGCGCGTCGCCCGAGGTGTCGTTGGCGGCGGTGCGCGTGTCGGAAACCGTCAGCACGGCAATGTTGACGGCAGCAAAGGCTCGGGTTTCGTCGATGCGCGACATCGTGGCTCGCTCCGTGAAGCCCATCAGGGCCGGGCGGCATCGTAGCGCGGCCAGAGCCCTTCGGCGAGTTCGTCGAGCCCCGGCGCCGCCGCGTGCAGGCGCGCCGCATAGATCCAGGTATAGGTCAGCACGCGCCGCACATAGGCGCGCGTCTCGTCGATCGGAATCGCCTCGATGAACAGCAGCGGATCGCCGTCGTCGCGCACCGTGGGGCCCCAGCGCATGTAGCTGCCGAGGCCGGTATTGTAGCTGGCGATGACGCGGATCAGGTCGTCGTCCACCGGGCTCTGGCCCGCGAGGAACGCGAGATAGCGCTGCCCCAGGTCGAGATTGACCGCCGGATCGTGCAGCCGCGACGGATCGAGCGGCCGGCCCAGCACATCGCGCGCCGTCTCCGGCATGATCTGCAGCAGTCCGCGCGCCCCGGCGGAGGAAACCAGCGCCGCGTCGAAATTCGATTCGGCGCGGACGATGCCGTAGAGCATCGCCCGCTCGACGCGGAACCCGCCGGCCGGGCGCAGCGGCGGGATGGGAAAGCGCAGCGCCTCGTGCGGCCGCCCGTCGGCGGCGGCCAGCAGGTCGGCGAACTGGGCGGCGGTATCGGCGAGGCCGGCGCGCTCGGCGATCAGCATCACCGCGCGCGCGAACGGGCGCGAGGCCTGGGCGGTCGGCGAGAGCAGCCGGAACTCGGCCTCCGCCCGCTCCTGCTGGCCGATCTGCAGCAGCGCCAGCGCCCGCAGCCCCGGCGCGGTCGCTGCCACCGCCTCGGCATCGGCGACGCCGAGCGTCTCGCGCTCCCCCGCGGCGAAGCGCAGGCGCAGGCCGAGCCGACGCCGCGCCAGCATGCCGTAGAAGCTGCGCGGCTGCTCGGCGGCCCGCAGCAGCCAGCCGCTGGCGCCCGCCGCATCCCCGGCGCGGCGATGCGCACGCGCCGCCCAGAACGCGCTGGCGCTGCGCAGCGCCGGGGCGCCGAGCGGCGCGTGCCAGGCCGCCTCGAACAGCGATCCCGCCTGCGCCCAGCGATGCAGGCGCCAGGCGGCAAGTCCGGCCGCGTAGCCGGCGGCCGTGGCCTGCCGCGCCGCCGGCGCGGCGAGCGCCAGCGCCTCGTCGTCACGATTGACGGTGAACAGGATCTGCGCCGCCTCGCCGCGCAGCTCGGCCGCGTATTGCGCGGACAGCCCGCGCGTGCGGGCCAGCAGGCGCTGCACCGCATCCCCGCCGCGAACCCGCGCCGCCGCGCGGACGTCGCGATCGAGTTCGGGGTTGCGCGTGATCGCGATCTCGCCCGCCTCGTCCTCGTCCGGCGGCGGCGCGGTGTCGAGCAGCGCCGTGGTGGTGGCGGTGGCGGGCGGCTTCGCATCCGGCGGCAGCCGCAGGTGCAGCAGGCGCTCGATCGCCGGCGCGTCCGGCAGATCGGGCCAGCGCTCCAGCCAGTCCTCCAGCGCCGCCGCATCCGGGCGGGTGTCAGGATCGAGATAGAGCGCCGCGAGAACATGGCCGCGCATGGCCTCGGCCAGCGGCGAAGGGTCGCGCAGCCACGCCGCCGCGCGCGCCGCGCCCTCGTCGTCGCCATGCTCAAGCCGCGCGAAAACCCACCGCAGCCGCGCCGCGGTCGACGGTGCGAGCGGATGCGGCAGCCCCGGCCGGAGCGGCGCGAACGCCTCCTCGCTCGCCGCGGGAAAAGGGTCCGGACGCGGTTGCGCGAGTGCGGGGCGCGGCCCCAGGGTACCAAGAAGGCCCACCACGACCAGGACGGCCGCGGCCACGGGGAGCCGGTCGAAGAAGCCGCCGATCCCGCCCATGTCTCGGCGTTAACCGCCGCTCCCATGAGACGCAACCCGGCTCCATGCGAAATATCTCAATAATAAGATATCGCGACGGGATTTCAGACGGTTAGCAGTGATTGCGTAATCACAATCTTGTTACCGCCCGTCGAGCGTGCGCCGCAGCAGCAGCAGGTCGGCCCAGGCATCGCGCTTCGCCCCGGCGTTGCGGAGCAGGTAGGCGGGATGCAGCATCGGCAGCGCGGCGACCGGCGCTTCGAGGCCGGGAATGCTCGCCTGATGCCACCGCCCGCGCAGCCGCGTGATCCCGGCCCCGCCGCCCAGCACCGCCCGCGCCGCCAGGGCGCCGAGCAGCACGAGGTGCCGCGGCTGCACCAGGGCAATGTGGCGCAGCAGGAACGGCAGACAGGTCAGCACCTCGGCATCGGTGGGGTTGCGATTGCCCGGCGGGCGCCAGGGTATCAAATTTGTGATCACATATTTGGTGCGGTCGAGCCCGATGCTCGCCAGCATCCGGTCGAGAAACCGGCCCGAGGGGCCGACGAACGGCTTGCCGAGCTGGTCCTCCTCGGCCCCCGGCCCCTCGCCCACGAACATCAGCCCCGCCTCCGGATTCCCGTCGGCGAAGACGAGGTTGGTCGCGGTGGCGGCGAGCGGGCAGCCGTCGAAGCCGGCCAGCGCCTCGCGCAGCGCCGCCAGCGTGGCGGCGCCCGCCGCCACTTCCCGTGCGCGCTGCGCCGCCGGGGGTTGCACCCGCCCGACCACAGGTTGCACCCGTGCCGCCACCGCAGGCGCCGGCATGGGGGCCGCCGCCAAGGGGGCAGCGGGCACGGCGGGCGGTGCGTCGGGTGGCCGGCGGCGGTCGCGGGCGACGGGGTCGAGCGCTTCATCGGCCCCCCACTCGATCTGCAGAAGCAACATCGCCCGCGCGTCCATGCCGCAATTTTGCGCAAGCCGCGCACTGCGCATAGTCTTCCCGCCGGGGAAAGCCGGGGGTGCGGATGGCCGAGCGCGAGACGATGGCGTTCGACGTGGTGGTGGTCGGCGCCGGGCCGGCCGGCCTGGCCGCGGCGATCCGCCTGAAGCAGCTCGCGCCCGACAGCAGTATATGCGTCGTCGAGAAGGGCGCCGAGATCGGCGCGCATATCCTCTCGGGCGCAGTGATCGAGCCGCGCGCGCTCGACGAGCTGCTGCCCGACTGGCGGACGCAGGGCGCGCCGCTCACCACCCCGGCCGAGCACGACCGGTTTCTCTACCTGACCGCGACGCGCGCCTTTGCCCTGCCGACGCCGCCGCAGATGCACAACGCGGGCAATTTCATCGGCAGCCTCGGCGATCTCTGCCGCTGGCTCGGCGCGCAGGCGGAAGCTCTCGGCGTCGAGATCTATCCGGGATTCGCGGCCGCCGACGTGATCGAGGAGAACGGACAGATCGGCGGGATCGTCACCGGCGACATGGGCCGCGGGCGCGACGGCGCGCCGGGGCCGAATTTTCAGCCGGGCATGGAGTTGCGTGCTGGCTACACGATCCTTGCCGAGGGCTGCCGCGGCAGCCTGACCAAGCGGCTGCTGGAGCGCTTCGCGCTGCGCGACCCGCGCACGCCGCAGACCTACGCGCTCGGCTGCAAGGAGCTCTGGGAAGTCCCGCAGGAGAACCATCGACCGGGCCAGGTGCTGCACACGATCGGCTGGCCGCTCGACGCCGCAACCTATGGCGGCTCGTTCCTCTACCACTGGGGCGAGAACTTCATCTCCTACGGCTTCGTCGTCGGCCTCGACTACCGCAATCCGTTTCTCTCGCCGTTTGAGGAGATGCAGCGGTTCAAGACGCATCCGGCGATCCGCGACATGTTCGCTGGCGGCCGGCGCGTCGCGTACGGCGCGCGGGCGCTGAGCGAAGGCGGCTGGCAGTCGCTGCCGAAACTCACCTTTCCCGGCGGCTGCCTGGTCGGTGACGCGGCGGGCTTTCTCAACGTGCCGAAGATCAAGGGCACGCATGCGGCGATGAAGTCCGGCATGCTCGCCGCCGAGGCGGTGGCGGAGGCGCTCGCCGGCGATCGTGCCCCGGAACCCGCGAGCTACGAGGCGCGGTTTCGCGCGTCCTGGCTGAGCGCGGAGCTGCATGGCGTGCGCAACATCCGCCCCGGCTTCGCGAAGTTCGGGCTGTATGGCGGGCTTCTGAACGCGGCACTGGATACCTACGTGCTGCGCGGACGCGCGCCGTGGACACTCGCGCATCCGCATGCGGACCACGAAAGTTTGAAGGATGCGGCTGCCGCGCGGCCGATCGCGTATCCGAAGGCGGACGGCGTGCTGACGTTCGACCGCCTCGGCTCGGTGTTCATCAGCAACACCAATCACGAGGAAGACCAGCCCGGCCACCTGCACCTGCGGGAACCGGCGCGGGCGATCGCGGTGAACTGGGATCGCTATGGCAGCCCCGAGACGCGGTACTGTCCCGCCGGCGTCTATGAGATCGTCGGCGCCGAGAGCGGCCGGCCGAGCCTGCAGATCAACGCGCAGAACTGCGTGCACTGCAAGACCTGCGACATCAAGGACCCGACCCAGAACATCGACTGGGTGCCACCCGAGGGCGGCGGCGGGCCGGTCTATCCGAGCGGGATGTAATCGTCGCAAGAAAGCGCGGCGCCGGCGCCTATCCGGTGGCGCGGGTGGCAGGGCACTGATAGGGTGAGCCAATGAACAATGCCCCTCGTACCTGGCGCACGGTGCTGCTGGCACTGTCCCTGCTTTCGGGCTGTGCGGCTGCCGGCTCCGGATCCGCGACCGCCGATCCGCGCCTCCCCCGCGGGCAGTCCTTCAGCCGCACCGGGGCGGCCGGCGATTTCCTGGCCGGCCGCTTCGCGGGCGCCGAGGGCGACCTGGACACCGCCGCCGACGACCTTCTGAAGGCGCAGGCGAAGGACCCGACCAACCCCGAGCTGCGGCAGCAGGCGTTCATGGCCACCCTGCTCGCCGGCCAGTCGTCGGAGGCGGTGCGCCTCGCGCGCATGCAGCCGGACAACCAGGCGGCGCAGCTTCTGCTCGGCGACGTCGAGGCACGCAACGGCGGCTGGGAAGCCGCCGAGCAGCGCTTCGCGAGCCTGCCCAAGCAGGGGCTGACGCAGGTGCTGCAACCGCTGCTCGTCGCGTGGACGCAGGCGGGCGGCGGTCACACCGATCGGGCGCTGGGCACGCTGCGGCCGTATGTCGAGGGTGACCGGTTCCGCGCGGTCTATGCGTTCCACGCCGCGATGATCGCCGATATCGGCGGCCGCGCCACCGAGGCGGGCCGGCTGTATCATCTCGCGCAGTCAGAGTTCGCAGGCCCCAACCTCGACCTTGCGCGGGCGCTGGCGAGCTGGCAGATGCGCAACGGCCAGCAGACCGCGGCGCACCAGACGATCGCGGCGGTGATCCATACCGGCGACGAGCTGGGACTGGCTGCGGCGCGGCTGCAGGCCGACGCGGCGACGCGGCCGGTGCGCAACGCCACCGACGGCATCGCGGAATCCTACCTCGCCCTCGCCGCCGCGCTGCGCCAGCAGGACGCCAACGACTTCGCCGCCGTGCTGCTGCGTCTGTCGCTCGATCTCCGCCCGGACTTCACGGCCGCGCGGCTGATGCTCGCGGACGTGCTGGGCGGCGGGAAGCGGCCGGACCTGGCGCTCGGCATCCTGGCAGAGGTCAGCGCGAGCGACCCGCTGGCGCCCGTGGTCGATCTGCGGCGCGCGGCCCTGCAGGATCGCGCCGGCAATACCGAAGAGGCGCTCCGCACCCTGGCGCGGCTCGAGGCGGCGGCGCCGGACCGGCCGGAGCCCTGGGCGCTGCAGGGCGCAATCCTGCGCACCAAGCACCGCTACCCGGAGGCGGTCGCCGCCTACGACCGCGCGGTCACCCTGCTCGGTCAGCCGACGCGCGCCAACTGGCCACTGTTCTACGAGCGCGGCATCGCCGAGGAACGGTCGCATCAGTGGTCGAAGGCCGAGGCGGACTTCCAGATGGCGCTGAAGCTCTCGCCCGACGAGCCGCTGGTGCTGAACTATCTCGGCTATTCCTGGACCGAGCAGAACCGCAACCTGCCCGAGGCGCGGCGGATGATCGAGCGCGCCGCGGCCGCGCGGCCGAATGACGGCGCGATCACCGACAGCCTCGGCTGGATCGCGCTGCGCGAGGGCGACACCGCGGGCGCGGTGCGCGACCTGGAGAAGGCGGTCGAACTGCAGCCGGAGGATGCCACCATCAACGGGCATCTCGGCGACGCCTACTGGGCCGCGGGACGCAAGCTGGAGGCGCTGTACCAGTGGCGCCGGGCGCTGACCCTGAACCCGGACCCCGAGGACGTGCCGAAGCTGGAGGCGAAGCTGCAGGACGCGCAGAGCGTGGCGCAGCCGAAACAGGCGCAGACCGAAGCGCCGACCGCCGAGAAGGCCCAGTAAGCCCGTCCGCTTTGCTTGAGCAATTCGCGCCGGCCAAGGTCAACCTCGCCCTGCATGTGCTGGGGCATCGCGAGGACGGCTATCACCGGCTCGACAGCCTCGTCGTGTTCGCCGGCGTGGGCGATCGCGTGCGCGCGGCGCCGGCGGCGACGCTCAGCCTCACGCTGACGGGCCCGCGCAGCGCGGCATTGCCGGCGGGGGCGGAGAACCTCGTGCTGCGCGCGGCCGAACGGCTGGCCGCGACCGCGGGCGTCCGGGACGGCGCGCGGCTGGTGCTGGACAAGCAGCTTCCCGTCGCCTCCGGCATCGGCGGCGGGTCGACCGATGCGGCGGCGGCGCTGCGCCTGCTCGCCCGGCTGTGGCGGCCCGCGCTGACGCCGGATGCGATGCGGCGCCTCGCGCTGGGCCTGGGCGCCGACGTGCCGGTGTGCCTCGCCGCGCGGCCGGCGCGCATGGGTGGGATCGGCGAGGTGCTGACCCCTGCACCGGACCTGCCGCCCTGCGGCATGGTGCTGATCAATCCCGGCGTGGCGGTGGCGACGCCGGCCGTGTTCGCTGCGCGGCAGGGCGCGTTCTCGCCGCCGCTCGACCTGCCGCCGGCATGGCCCGATGCCGCCACGATGGCGCGCGACCTCGGGCGGGCCGGCAACGACCTGGAGGCGCCGGCGATCACGCTCGCGCCCGCGATCGGCGCGGTGCTGGCGGCGCTGGGGGCCTGGCCGGGATGTCTGCTGGCACGGATGAGCGGCTCGGGCGCCACCTGTTTCGGCCTGTTCGATAGCCCTGCATCGGCCCGGACGGCCGCCGCCGGCCTGGCGCGGCCCGGTTGGTGGTGCTGGGGCGGCGGACTTGTCGGCGCGGCGGGCGCCGCCTATTGAGCCGCTTGCCGGCTGGGGCGTCGCCAAGTGGTAAGGCAGCGGATTTTGGTTCCGCGATCGGAGGTTCGAATCCTCCCGCCCCAACCCCGGCATCGGGCCGTCGCCGAGGTCTCACGGAGTGATCGCGGGATGTCGAAGCTCGCCGCTGCCGTTGCGCTGACCGCCCTGCTTGCGACGGCGGGCTGCGTGGAGCCGCCCGTAACCGGCCCGGTGGTACTCGCGCTGCCGGCCTCGGGCAGGACGTATGAGCAGTTCAGGGCAGACGACGCGCATTGCCGCACCGTCGCGATGACCGCCATCGGCGGCACCGCCAGCCCCGGCACCGCCAGCCCCGGCACCGCCAACCCCGGCACCGCCAAACGAGGGCCCGCCGGCCCCGCCGCCCAGCGCAACTACGATAGCGTCTATGCCCAATGCATGGTCGCGGCCGGCGATGCCGTTCCGAGCGTCGGTGCACCGCCGTTCGCGTATCCGGCCTATCCTTATGCGCCGCCCGTCTATGAGGGACCGACCGAATTCACCCGGTAGCGCGGGACCGTTCGAGCCAGCCGAAGGAGAACGTCGTGGCGACCGTTGACGAGATGAAGAGCCGCTGGATCTACAGCGAACTGGGCTCGCCACGCTGGGCCGAGGCGTATGAGCAGTTGCGCGGCGACACCCCGCTGCTCGAAAAGGCGAAGCTGCATGTGCCGTTCGCCGCCCTCTCGGAAGACGAGCGGGAGCAGTTGCTGCGATACGCGCCCATCAGTTCGCGGCGCGGTCTGATGGGGCGGCTGAACAACCATGCCGCCTATCGCCTGGAACACTGGGACAAGCAGCGGATCCGCACGACCACCACCATCCACGCCTATGGCTCGGTCCCGTACGCCGAATTTCTTGCCGGTCACTGCCCACCGGGCGAGGAGGCGGCCGACCCGCGGGAAGCCGCGAAGGCCCTGCCCTACTATCCCGGGACCTGGGAGGCTGGAATCGTCGTCGGCAAGCCGGGCGAATACATGCTGCTCGACGGCTACACCCGCAGTGTCGTGTTCATGAAGGAAGCACCCGCCGACGCGACGTTCGCCCTGTGGGTGCCCGAGGAATAGCTCCCGCGCCCGCCGCGTTCCCACCGCCGCGGGCGACGATCCGGCACGAACCATCTCACGCCGTGAGCGGCACCCATCCGTTCGCATGCGTGCGCGCGCCCGCTTGTGAGCGAGCCGAAGATGTTGCTACGCTTTCGCGCAGTGCCGCCGAGGGAGAACTGCGTCGATGCGCTTCATGGTCGGAATCGATGTCGGCGGCACCTTCACCGACTTCGTTGCGTACGATCGCGAGACCAAAGAGATCGACGTCTGGAAGCACCTGTCGGTGCCGGCCAATCCCGTCGACGGAATTCTCGCTGGCATGGCATCGTTCGCGCATCGCGGCGAAATCGCGAACATCCGGCTTGGCACCACAGTCGCCACCAACGCGCTCGTGGAGCGCAAGGGTGCGACGATCGCCTACGTGACGACCAAGGGCTTCCGCGATGTGATCTTCATCCAGCGCGGGAACCGGAAGTTCCACTACGACATGAGCTGGGTGAAGCCGAAGCCGCTGGCGCTGCGGCGCCACTGCTTCGAGGTGGTGGAACGGCTGGATGCCTCCGGCAACGTTCTGACGCCGCTGGACGAGGACAGCGTGCGCGAGGTGGCGCGCCGCATCGCGGACGATCCCGACGTCACCGCGGTCGCGGTGATGCTGCTGTTCTCCTACCTCAACCCGGTGCATGAGCATCGGGTGAAGGCGATCTTCGCCAAGGAGGCGCCGCGGCTCGCGGTCTCGACCTCCTACGACGTGCTGCCGAAATGGAAGGAGTACGAGCGCGCGTCGACGACGCTCGCGGACGCCTATCTCAAGCCGCTGGTGAGCCGCCAGCTCCGCCACATGCGTGAGCGTTTCGCGCAGGAGGGCGTGACCGAGCATGTCGTCGTCATCAAGTCGAACGGCGGCGAGATGACGCTGGAGGCGGCGGCCGAGCGGCCGGTGGAGATCCTGGTCTCCGGCCCGACCGGCGGCGTGGTCGCGAGCAAATACATCGCCCGCCTGCTCGGCGTGCCGTCACTGGTCACGTTCGACATGGGCGGCACCTCCACCGACTGCTCGACGATCTTCAACGGCCAGGAAAACTTCACCACCAATTTCGAGATCGAGTGGGGGGTGCCGATCCAGATCCCGATGATCGACATCCGCACCATCGGCGCGGGCGGCGGGTCGATCGCATGGATCGACAAGGGCGGCATGCTGCGCGTGGGGCCGCACAGCGCGGGCGCCAACCCCGGCCCGGCGTGCTACGGCGCCGGCGGGACGGAGGCGACCGTCACCGATGCGAACGTCGTGCTCGGCCGCATCAATCCGGCGAACTTCCTGGGCGGCAGCATGTCGCTCGACGTCGACGCCGCGACGGCCGCCGTCGGGCGCATCGCGGGGAAACTCGGCATGACGGCCGACGCCGCGGCACTCGCGATCGTGCAGATTGCGAACAACAACATGGTGGGCGCGCTGCGCAGCGTGCTGATCGAGCGCGGGCTCGATCCGCGCGACTTCACGCTGATGGCCTTCGGCGGCGCCGGGCCGCTGCACGCCGCCGACCTGATGCTGGACACCGGCATCCCGAACGCGATCGTGCCCAATCATCCAGGTCAGTTTTCGGCCTACGGCTTCATCCTGACCGACGCGCGCGTCGACCGGCATCGCACGCTGCAACTGACGTCGAAGCGCTTCGACCCGGCGCGCGCGAGTGCGGTGATGGCGGAGCTGGTGGCCGAGGGGATCGCGGCGTTGCGCACGCAGGGCTATACCGAGAACATCGACGTCTTCCGCAGCCTGGAGATGCGCTATCTCGGCCAGAACTATGAGCTGGAGCTGCCGATCGCCTTCGATGCGTTCACCGCCGAGACCACGGAGCGGCTGTGGCAGCAGTTCCACGACGCGCACCTCGCCCGGTTCGGCTTCAACATCCCTGGCGAGATCATCGAGGTCGTGAATTTCTCGGCGACCGTGGTGTCGGTGACGCCGAAGCCGGAGTTCAAGCGCATCGCCGCGGCGAGCGGGCCGGCGGAGCCGGTGGGGCGGCGCGCGGTGGCCTATGCCGGCGGGCGGCTCGACACCCCGGTCTATCTTCGCGCGGCGCTGCGTGACGGGCACACGATCGCGGGGCCGGCGATCATCGAGGAGGCGGCCTCCGTCACCGTGCTCAACCCCGGCCAGCGCCTGACGGTGGACGGCTACGGCAACCTGCTGCTGAGCGCCGCGGGATGAGCGCGCACCCCGCCGCCGGCGCGCCTGCGCCGGACATCGTGACGATGAACATCATCGACTCGATGATGGTGTCGATCTGCCGCGAGATGGGCATCACGCTGATGAAGACGTCGTACTCGACGATCTTCAACGAGGCGCTCGACTTCACCTGCGCGCTGGCCGACGCGCACGGCGACATGATCGCGTGCGCCGAGTTCTGCCCGGCGCAGATCGGCGGCATGCCGCTGCTGATCAAAACCTGCGTGCAGGAGATTCCGCTGCACACGATCGCGCCCGGCGACGTGATCGTGCACAACGACCCGTATCGCGGCGGGCTGCACACGCCGGAGCACACGTTCTTCAAGCCGGTGTTCGTGGACGACGAACTGCTCGGCTTCGCGGTCGCGATCGGGCACATCGCGGAAGTTGGCGGCATGGTCCCCGGCGCCTTCGCCGGCGAGGCCACCGAGATCTTCCACGAGGGGCTGCGCGTGCCGCCGCTGAAGATCATGAAGCGCGGCGAGGATGTCGAGGAGGTGTGGAAGCTCCTGCTCGCCAATGTGCGCACGCCCCGCTACAACTACGGCGACCTGCGCGCGATGATCAGCGCCACCGCGACCGGCGAGCAGGGCCTGACGCGGCTGATCCGCAAATACGGCCGCGACATGTTCCGCCGCTGCTGCGCCGACCTGATGGACTATTCCGAGCGGCGGATGCGCGCCGAGATCGCGGCGATCCCCGACGGCGTCTATCGGTTCCGCGATTCGATCGAGAACGACGGCATCGAGAATCGCGAGTATCATCTGCAGGTGCAGGTGTTCGTCGCGGGCGACCAGGCGGTGGTCGACTACCGCGGCACCTCCGCACAGGCGCGCGGGCCGATCAACGCCACGCTCGGCGTGACGTGGTCGGCGACCTACAACGCCTTCCTGCACCTGACCGACCCCTCGATCCCGAAGAACTCCGGGTGCTTCCGGCCGATCCGCATCGTGGCACCGCCGGGCACGGTGGTGAATGTGGACTATCCGGCGCCGGAAGTGGGCGGCAACACCGAGACGCATCCGCGCATCGCCGGCGCGGTGATCGGCGCCATGGCGCCCGGCGTGCCGCTGCGCACGATGGCGGCCGAGGGCGCCACGCACATCAACTTCGTCTTCGGCGGCCACGACGCCGAACTCGACGAATACTTCGCCTGCTACGACATCGAGCTGGTCGGCTGGGGCGGCCGCGCCGAGGCCGACGGCAACGACGCGCAGGACTCGATCAACGGCAACTGCCGCGCGATGCCGGTGGAAGTGTTCGAAACGCGCTATCCGTGGCTGGTGGAGTTCTGGGAACTGGCGGCAGATTCCGGGGGCGCCGGGCGGTTCCGCGGCGGGCTGGGCACGCGCAAGCAGTTCTATTGCCGCAGCACCGAGATCACGGTGAGCCAGATGACCGACCGGCACCGCGTGCGGCCCTGGGGCCTCGCCGGCGGGGCCGAAGGCGCCTGCGGCGCGACGCTGGTCCAGCGC
>JAFKFJ010000200.1 GCA_017307335.1 Alphaproteobacteria bacterium
GGATACCGTGAGAGCGCGGGAAATGAGGCTTGATCCGCGCCATCTGCGCTCGCGAGAGAAGGAAAAGGTCGGACATGCAGCACCTCCGACCCTTCGAGAATCACACCCATTCGCGCCGGTGCAAGCATTTAATGGGTCCTGACACTAGTGCGCAGCGCCCATGGACCGCGACGAAGCCATAGCCCGACTGAAGCGGCACGAGGCCGAGTTAAGGCAACTCGGCGTCGAGCACCTTTACCTGTTCGGCTCGACCGTGCGGGGCGAGGCGCGCCCGGAATCCGATGTCGATTTGTTCTTCGATTACGAAAAGGGAAAGCTGAGCCTGTTCGGCCTGATGGAAGTGAAGGAGCAGACTGCGCGCATCCTCGGCTGCAAGGCGGACATCATGACGCGCGACAGCATTCACAGGGTCCTGAGGGCACGCATCGAAGCCTCCGCGCTGCAGGTGTTCTGATGGAGCGGCCTTCGCCCCTCGCGCGCCTCACCGACATGGTGGAGGCCATGGAACGCCTCCGGAGCCTGGTGGACGGTGTCGCTCTCGAGGCGTTCGGCGGCGACTGGCAGCGCCAATGGCTGGTGCAGCGCGGTGTCGAAATCATCTCCGAGGCGAGCCGCCACCTGCCCGACGCGCTGAAGGGCCGCCACCCCGACATTCCGTGGCGAAAGGTTGCCGGGATCGGAAACGTGCCGCGTCATAACTACGAGAGCATTGCCGCGCCGGTGCTGTGGGCGCTCGTGCGCGATGATTTGCCGCCCTTGGAGAAGGTCTGTCGGGACGAGTTGGCGGCGGAGCGGACTCGCACCGGGGGCTGATACCACCTCTCGCGCATCGGAACCCATTAGACAGAGAAATCGGCTTCTCGTCATTCCCGCGCAAGCGGGAATCTAAGCGCGCCGGCACGGATTTCGGAGATGCACGCCTGGATGCCTGCTTTCGCAGGCATGACGATGGAAAGGTGGCGTCGGACCCCGCGGTCTGTTCCCTTTGCCATCATGACACTGTATGCGGGAATGCTGGCGCGGCGATGCGCGACAGCCTTGCTCGGGACGCAGTGCCGCACAAGGGCTTTGTGGAACGTCGGCTAGGAAGCGCCCGGAATCCTGGCTGGATCGCGCCAACGGAGCTTCACAAACTATGCTTGGCCCACACCGCGGCACTTGCTCGTCGCTTGCAAAGTCGCCGCCCGCTGCGGCGGATTTTGAAGCGGCGATAATGGCGCGTTCGTCCGCCGAGAGCCTGACCGCGGCCCGTCATTCGTCCCGGCCAACCCCAACACGGCACGGGCGATGTTATCCTGCTCGCCCGGCGACGGGTTGCGCACGGCTGCGAGCGCGTCATCGCGAAGCTATGTCATCGTCGGGACGTACCGCGGCATGGCTACAAAACAAACCGCAACGCAGAATTCGCAGCGATGGAGAGTTGACCGCCGACGCGCGCATTCACGCTAAAGGGGCGTTAGCTCGGATAAATATTTCGGCATCTCCTCTGAAATTTTGTTGTAAGAGTAGCAGAATATCTCAAGAGAAGCGGTAAGCAGGTTTCCAGAAACTTGTCGCGCAATCGCTGCCATTCGGGCATTTTTGCCGAAATTTGTTAGATACTTCTCTCGATCAATATCTGAAAAAAGACCGGAAACGCCACTCCAATTGAGGTGAGCAAATTCGCTCAATCTGTTATAACTCTCCTGTGCTCCTGGAATCTTCTTTTCCATATGCTTAATCAGGGTAGCGATGTTTATCGCGTCCGGCATCGCTTTGTCATTCTTCCAGCCTGCGATCATCTTCAGAACTGTTTCCTGCAACTCCAAGGCACTCCGCTGCGATCGGGTTTCGAGTAGTTCCTTTAGGCGAAAAATGAAGGCTGCGCTCTCTGCGACGGCGCGGGTCAGCACCATCGCCGCTGCTAAGTCTCCCTTGTCGAGCAGATCGCACGCTGCACGTCCTAACTCCTCTGTCCGCCACGCCAGCGACTCACGAACACTCAGAAGATTATACGGGGTCTTCTCGCGTACACCCATTGCGGCGACACTGATTGAAGTTGGCAGATTTTGTCGGAGCAAATGGACCAGTTCCCGCGCCCTCGTAAGTCCATCACTCATTGCGCCCGTTCCTCCGCAGTCGAGCAGAAGGCCACGCGGCCGAGATCGTTGCGGTAGTGATGAATCTCGCTCATCCAGCGATCCATTCCTACGACCGCACCCCCACCCGCGCCTCCACCGCATCCAGCACCTCCTCCACCACCATCCGCGGCAGCCGCGCCAGCAGGAACCGCCGCCGTGGCCGGAATACCCGCGCCCGCGCCTTCGCCCCACCGATCTCGCGCACCAGCGCATCCAGGTCGCCCAGCCGGTCCACCAGCCCGAGTTCCAGCGCCCGCGCGCCCAGCATCCAGCCGCCGTCGAAGATCGCGCCTTCCTCGCCGCGCAGCTTCCCGGCCCGCCGCGTGCGCACCCAGTCCTTGAACCGCGCGTGCAGATCGTCCAGCAGCGCCCGCACGAAGGCGACGTCCTGCGGGCGTTCCGGGCTGAACGGATCGAGCCGCGCCTTGTTCTCGCCCGCCGTGTACAGCCGCCGCTCCACGCCGAACCGCCCGATCAGCCCCTGCAACCCGAACCCGCCGCCGATCACGCCGATCGAGCCCACCACGCTCATCGCGTTCGCAAGAATCTCATCGCCGGCGCAGGCGAGCCAGTAGCCGCCGGAGGCGCCCACTTCGCCGATCACCGCCACCACGCGCACGCCCTTCTCCTCCGCCCGCCTGCGGATGCGCGTCGCGATCAGGTCGCTCTGCACCGGCGAGCCGCCGGGGCTTTCGATGTCGAGCACCAGCGTGCCGACCCGCGCCGCCGCCGCCACCGCGCGTTCGATCAGCGGCCCCACCGATGCGGCCGAGAGCGTGCCCGGCCGCGTCGCGATCAGCCCGTGCAGTTCGAGAACCGGCACCGTCGGCCGCCGCCAGAACAGGAGGCGCATGCGCGCTACACCACGTCCGCGGGGCGCAGCCGGCAGCGGTCGGCCAGCGCCTCGGTCTCGATCTGCAGCGTCACGTGGCCGATGCCGAAGAGCACCGCGAGATCATGCGTTGCCCGCGCGATCAGCGCCTCGTCGCCGTCGCGCGCCGCCACCACCACATGCGCCGTCAATGCCGTCTCCGTCGTCGACAATCCCCAGATGTGCAGGTCATGCACCTCCGTCACGCCGGGCAGGCCGACCAGGTAGGTTTCCACATCGGCACAGGCGATTCCGGAAGGCACGCCGTCCATCGCGAGGTTCACCGAATCGCGCAGCACGCCCCAGGTGCCGACGACGATCACCGCGGCGATCAGCAGGCTCGTCACAGGGTCGATCCAGAACAGGCCGGTCGCCGCGATCAGCAGGGCTGCGACGACGACGCCGGCGGAGACCCCCGCATCCGCCGCCATGTGCAGGAACGTCGCGCGGATGTTCAGGTCCTCATGGCCGCGCGCGAACATCCACGCCGTCACGCCGTTGATGGCGATGCCGGCCAGCGCCACCCAGGCCACCGTCGCCGTCGCGACCGGCGCGGGGGTGAGGAACCGCTCCACCGCCTCCAGCGTGATCGCGCCGACGCTGACCAGCAGCACCGCGGCGTTGATCAGGGCCGCGAGGATGGAGCCGCGGCCCCAGCCATAGGTCCGCCGCACCGAGGGCAGCCGCCGCGCCAGCGCCGCCGCCCCCCAGGCGAGCAGCAGCGCCAGCACATCGCCCGCGTTGTGCACCGCGTCGGCAAGCAGCGCCATCGAGTGCGCGGCGATGCCGAACACCACCTCCGCCGCCACGAACCCGCCGTTGAGCACGGTGCCGAGCGCGAAGGCGCGCCCGAAGCTCGCTCCCGGGGCGCGGGCGGGAACATGGTCGTGAGGGTGATGCGCATGATCGTGCACGCACGCAAACTCCGCTGCCGGCGCGGTATTCTAGCATGCGCCCGCATGGCATGCTCCCCGCCATGCCGAACCTGCCCCGCCTGCGCCCCCGCCGCACGGTCCGCCTCGCGGCCGTGTTGCTCCTGGCCCTCGCCATCCCCCTCGCGGCCGCCCATGCCGACGGGCTGAAGCTGCGCCGGGTGATGCTCTCCGCCGCGGGCGTGGGGTATTTCGAGTATGCGGCCGAGGTGACCGGCGATGCCACGCTCGGCCTGGATGTGCCGCTGGGCGAGGTGGACGACGTGCTGGCCTCGCTGGTCGTGTTCGACGCCGACGGGCGGTTGGCCGGGGTGTCGCTGCCGGGCCGGGACGGGGAGGCGGCGGCGTTCGCCGGGGTGCCGTTCGGGCCGGCGGCGCTTGCCTCCCCGCTCGCCTATCTCAACGCGCTGCAAGGGGTCGAGCTCAGCGTGCAGGGGCCGCGCCCGATGACCGGCCGGCTGCTGCGCGCCGAGCCGGAGCCGATGGGCGAGAAACGGCCGCCGCGCACGCGGGTGAGCCTGCTCACCGCGCAGGGGTTGCAGCAATTCGTGCTGGAGGAGGCGGAGGGCGTGCAGGTCGCCGACCCCGCGCTGCGCGAGCGCATCGACGCGGCGCTGGCCGCCCTGCGGGGACAGGCGGCGCAGGAGGTGCGGCACCTCACGCTCCGCACGGAGGGCAGCGGCGCGCGCAGCCTGCGCGTCGCCTACGTCGCCGCGGCGCCGCTGTGGAAGACCACCTATCGGCTCGTGCTGCCCGATGCCGCCGGCGACAAGGCGCGGCTGCAGGCCTGGGCGGTGTTCGAGGACGTCTCCGGCACCGACTGGAACGGCGTCGAACTGGCGCTGCAGTACGGCAACCCCGTCACCTTCCGCCAGGCGCTGTATCGCACCTACTTCGTCGAGCGTCCGCAGGTGCCGGTCGAGGTGCTCGGCCGCATCCTGCCCGACGTGGACACCGGCGCCCATCCCGTCGCCGCCGCCGCCGCGGCGGCGCCCGCCCCCTCCGGCGCGCCGGCGCCGCTCGCATTCCGCAAGTCGTCCGCGCCGATGGCGCCGGTCATGGCAGAGCCGGCGGCCGCGGCCGCCACGCCCGAGGGGGCGGAGAGCACCGTGTTCCGGCAGCCGGGTCCGGTCGTGCTCGGCGCCGGGCAGACGGCGACGCTGCCGATGCTCGACCGCAGCGTGCCGGCCTCCCGGGTCTGGCTGGTGCAGGAAGGGCGGGCGCATCCGCTCGCCGCGGTTCGCCTCGTCAACGACACCGGCGCGAGCCTGCCCGGGGGCGTGCTCACGCTCTACGACCTCGGCGCGGACGCCGCCTTCGCGGGCAACGCGCGGCTCGCCGGGGTGCCGGCCGGCGGCACCCGGCTGCTCGCCTTCGCCGAGGATCTGCGCACCGGCGTGGACTGGCGCACCTCGCAGACAACCACGCTCGCGAGCCTGACGGCGGCGGCGGGCGTGCTGCACATCCAGCGCCGCGAGCGCACCACGCTGCGCATCACGCTCACCGCGCCGCCGACCGAATCCCGTGTGCTGCTGCTGGAGATTCCCCGCCGTGACGACAGCACGCTGGTCGCCGAGGGCGAATTCAAGCCGAGCGAGGAAACCAGCGCGCTCTGGCGCGTTCCGGTCGAACTCTCCGCCGGCGGGACGCAGACGGTGGTGCTGCATATCGACCGCATGCTCGCCGAGCAGACCACGCTGCTGCAGGACAGCCCGGTGCTCACGACAATCCTGAACGAGCAGGGTCTGCCTGATGCGGCGCGCGCGGCACTCGCGCACGTGGCATCACTGCGCAGCGCGGTGGCGGCGCGAGAGACGGAGCGGGCGCGGCTCACGGCGCGGCGCACGACGCTGGAGCAGGACGAAGAGCGACTGCGCAAGAACCTCGCGGTGGTTGCTGCGGGCGATGCGCTTCACGGCTCGCTGGTTCGTGCGCTCGCGGCCGATGAAGCGCAGCTCGCGACACTCGCCACCGAGGAAGCGGCGGCGGAGGCCGCGCTCGCCGAAGCGCGAGCGGCACTACAACAGGCCGTGCAGTCATTGCGGATTTAGGTGCGCAGACAAACCTGACATTCGTTCTCGCGTTCCACGAATCGCGCAAGCGACACGAGTGCCAAGAATGGATCGGACATGGACGCTGCACTGGCTGCAGGCGGCGGGGACCCTCGCCCCGTGGCGCGCGCGCATTCGTGCGGAGATCGACGCCGCCTTCGACATCTGCGCGCGCTTCGTGCGGCCGCCGCGCGTCGACATCGTGATCCACCAGATCCCGCACTGGCCGGTCCGTGAACTCGGCTTCGGCGGCACCGCCCCCAGCCGCACCA
Source organism: Alphaproteobacteria bacterium (assembly GCA_017307335.1). Taxonomy (GTDB): domain Bacteria; phylum Pseudomonadota; class Alphaproteobacteria; order Acetobacterales; family Acetobacteraceae; genus JAFKFJ01. Next base: position 6,247 of record JAFKFJ010000200.1, read on the forward strand.
CCATGTTCCTCGGCTTCGACACCGAGCACCCGGCGATGGAGGAGCGGCTGGTGGGCGGCCTGCGCCGCGTGGTGCTGCATGAAGCGCATCACTGCCTGCGCCAGGCCGGCCCGGGCTACGGCACGGCACTCGCCGAGGTGCTGGTCAGCGAAGGGCTCGCCGATCACTTCGTGCAGGAGGCGCTGGGTGGCCCACCGGACCCGTGGTCGGTGGCGCTGAGCGAGGCGGAGACGCGCGACGTCGCCCGCCGCGCCGAGGCGGCGCTATGGGAGCGGAACATCGACATCGCGCACTGGTTTCGCGGCGATGGGCGGGCGGTGCTGCCCTCCTCCGGCTACAGCCTCGCCTGGCGGCTGGTCGGCACCTATCTCGCCTCGGTGCCGGACTCGGCCCCGTCGCAGCTCGCGCGGCTGCCGGCGGCCGATGTGGTGCGCAAGGCATGGCCGACGCTGGTCAACGGCGGGGCGGGTCGCCCAATATGATATAGCAGCGACGATACCTCATACCTCGGCGTTGATCGCCGTCAGCAGCGCCTGCGCCGCCGCCGTCCACGACACCGGGCGGAACTCCTCCGCGATCTGCCGCCGCCACCCGGCGAGCCCGTCGGCCTCCTCGATCGCCGCCCGGATCACGCGCACGGCGTCGGTTGCGCAATCCGGGTCGAAGTAGCGCGCGAGCGCACCCCCCGCCTCCGGCAGCGCGGTCGCGTTGGCGGCGATGCAGGGCACGCCGAACCGGAGGCTTTCGGTGACCGGCAGCCCCCAGCCCTCGTACAGCGAGGCGAACACGGTGAAGCGGCAGCCCTCGTAGAGCTGGGCCAGCTCCGCGTCGGTCGGGTCCTCGATCATCACCACGCGCCCGTCCAGGAAGCGGGTGTTGTGCAGTTGCTGCATCAGGTCGGCGACCAGCGCCCCGGTGCGCCCGGCCAGCACCAGGTGCGGCACCGCGTCCACCGGCAGTTCGTCCAGCAGCCGGCGCCAGACGCGGAACAGCAGCGCCTGATTCTTGTGGGCGGAGACGGTCCCGACGCTGAGCACATAGGACCCCGCCGGCGGCAGGCGCGGCGCGCGGGGCAGGCCGGCGGGCGCGGTGGTAAAGCCGGTGCCGGGGGGCAGGATGCGCAACGGTTCCGGCAGCGCGACCCCGCGCATCGCCGCATAGCGCCGCAGATCGGCCGCGGTCGCGGCGGAGACGGTGAACACGCGCTCCGCGAGCGGCAGGACGCTTTCGATCCAGGCGCCGAACCGGGCGACGAGGCCGCGGTCGCACCATTCCGGGCGGAAGACGGGGATCAGGTCGTGGACCAGCAACGCGACGCGCAGCCCGCGCCGCCGCGCGCCGAGCAGCACCCGCGCATAGTCCGGATGGGTCCAGGCCGCGCCGAGCACGGCCAGCACGTCGCCGGGTGCGGCCTCGCGGGCGAACGCGTCCTCCGCCGCGCGCGCCGCGGGTGGCGGGCGCGGGGCCGGCCGGGCGGCGCGCGCCAGGGCGGCCAGGGCGCCGAGGCTGGCCCGCTGGTTCACATAGAGTTGCAGCAACGGCTCCCGCAGCCGCGGCGGCACCCGGTAGGCGAGCCGGCGCAGGGGGCCGTCGCCCGTGCCGTCGCCCGTCCGTTCTGCGGCCGCGGGCGTCGCGATGCGGCGCGGCGGCTGGCGGGGCGGGGCGTCGCGCTCGTCAAACAATGCCGCCACCGCGGGGTACGCAACGCCGCGCAATGCGTTCTGGGTCGATGCGTGGCGGACGAACCCGATCCGCCCGGCCGCCTCGGGCAACTGGGCCAGTGCGTGGAACAACTCGTGCTGGACGCGCTGGATGCCGCTCGGGCGCGGATAGCGCCAAGCGTAGTCAAACATGTCCTCGACATCAAACCAGACTCTGGGCAAAGGATATTCCGTAATTGGATCGAACCCGGACGGCGCCGGCGCAGCAATGCCGTGCGGCGGAGGGCGGCGCAAGCGCGCGACGGCGGCCAGGAGTGGCAGAAGGGGGGTGGCGAAACCGGCCGCGTCCCGCCATACGGGAAGGACGAGCGGAGCACTCGATGCCGCGACAGAGGATTCTCCTGACCGGCGCCGACGGGTTCGTCGGCCGCCACCTCCTGCCGCCCCTGCGCGCGGCCTTTCCCGTGGCCGACCTGCTCGCGACCGGGCGGAACGCTGTCCCCGGCCTGCGCCAGCTCGACGTCACCGACGCGGCGGCCGTGGACGCCGCGATCGCCGCCTGGCCGCCGACCGACTGCATTCATCTGGCGGCGATCGCCGTCGTGCCGCAGGCGTCGCGGTCGCCGGAGCTGGCATGGCGGGTGAATCTGCACGGCACGCTGACGCTTGCCGACGCGCTGGTGCGCCACGCGCCCGGCTGCCGCCTGCTGCATGTCTCCAGCGCCGATGTCTACGGCCGCTCCTTCGCCGCCGGCACGCCGCTGGACGAGAGCGCGCTGCCGGCGCCGATGAACGCGTATGGCGCCACCAAGGCGGCCGCCGACCTCGCGATCGGGGCGATGGCCGGCGAGCGGCTGCATGCGATCCGGCTGCGCCCCTTCAACCATACCGGCCCCGCGCAGTCCGCGGAGTTCGTCGTCCCCGCCTTCGCCCGGCAGGTCGCGCGCATCGAGGCCGGGCTGCAGCCGCCGCGCCTCGCGGTGGGGGCGCTGGATCCGGCCCGGGACTTCCTCGACGTGCGCGACGTCTGCGCCGCCTACATCGCGTGTCTGCGCGAGGCGGCGACGATCCCGCCGGGCACCATCCTCAACATCGCCTCCGGCATCCCCCGCCGCATCGGCGGCATCCTGGACGATTTGCTGGCAATGGCCGGGATCACGGCCGAGATCGCGGTGGAGCCCGGGCGGCTGCGGGCGTCCGAAATCCCGGTCGCGTGCGGCGATGCGACGCGGGCGCGGGGCATGCTCGGGTGGGAGCCGCAGATGGCGTGGGAGGACACGCTGGCCGCGGTGCTCGCCGACTGGCGGCGCCGGGCACGCGAGGAGGCCGCGTGACGCCGCCTGCGCCGCAGGCCGGCCCGCCCGCCGCGCTGCACCGGCTCTGGCGCCGCCTGCCGGCGGGACCCCGGCGGCGGGCGTTGCAGGCGGCGGCCACCTGGCTCGCGCCGCGGCCGGACCGCGTGCCCCCGCCGGCGCGCGCCGGCATCGCCGTCGCGGGCGAGCTGCTGCGCGCCTCCGGGCTCGGCGAGGCGGCGCGGCTGATGCTGGCCGGGCTGCAGGCGCTGGGCGTGCCGACATGGTCCCTGCCCCTCGCCTCCCTCCCCGCGCTGGGCCGCACCGCGCCGCCGCCCGACCTGCCCGACGGGGCGCCGCTGCTGCTGCACGCCAACGCGCCGGTGCTGCCGCTCGCCGCGCGCGCCCTGCCCCGCACGGCGCTGCGCGGGCGGCGGGTGATCGGCTACTGGGCGTGGGAATTGCCGACGCTGCCGCCCGCGTGGCGCGGCGGCGGCGCCTTCGTGCACGAGGTGTGGACGCTTTCGGAATTTTGTCGCGCCGCCCTCGATCCCCTGCTTCCCGGCCGGGTGCGCGCGGTGCCGCCGCCGCTTGCCGCCGCGCCGCCCGCGCCCTCGGCGCTCGACCGCGCCGCGTTCGGCCTGCCGGACGACGCGCTGGTGGTGGTCGCGGCGTTCAGCCTCGCCTCCAGCTTCGAGCGCAAGAACCCGCTGGCCGCCATCGCCGCGCATCGGGCGGCCTTCGGCACCCGGCCCGACCGCCTGCTCGTGCTCAAGGTGACCGAACCGGGCGCCTTCCCCGAGGATTTCCGCCGCCTGCGCGAGGCCGCCGCGGGCGCGGACAACATCCGCATCGAGGCGCGCAGCCTGCCGCCTGCCGACCACCACGCGCTGCTGCGCTGCGCCGACGTGGTGATGTCGTTGCACCGGAGCGAAGGACTCGGCCTCGTTCCAGCCGAGGCAATGTGTATGGCGCGCCCGGTGCTTGCGACCGGCTGGTCGGGTAACATGGAGTATATGGACGCGCACTGCGCCGCCCTGGTGAGCTATCGGCTGGTGCCGGCGCGCGACCCGCGCCGGGTGTTCGAGGCGCCGGGCGCGCACTGGGCCGAGCCGGACATCGCCGACGCGGCACGATGGCTGCAGCGCCTGGCGGACGCGCCCGCGCTGCGCGCCGAGCTGGGTGCCCGGGGCCGCATCGCGGTGCTGGCGCGGCTGGGGCTCGCGCCGCTGCGCGCCGCCGTCGCATCGCTCGGGCTGGTAGCGCCATGACGGTGCTCGTCTGGCAATGGGGTCGCCACGGCGCCGGCCCCCGCTTCGCCGCGGCGCTGGCCGAGAGCCTGGGCGCGCTGCCGGACATGGATGTCGCGCTGTCGCTCTCCGCGCAGGCCGAGATCATGCACGGCACGACGCCGCCCGCCTGCGCGCTGCCGGTCGCGACCTATGACGGGATGCGTGGGTTCCTCGCCCGCGTGGCCGCGGCGCCCGCGATGATCGGCCCGCTCGCGGCGCGGCTGCGCATGATGCACCTGCGCGGCGCGGTCTGCGCGATGCCGGCGCCGCTGGATTTCGTCATGGCCGCCGGCCTGCGGCGGGCGGGAATCGGCTACGCCGTGGTCGTGCACGACGCCGAGGCGCATGACGGCGAGGCACGGCCGATGGAGATGGCGTTGCAGCGCCGATTGCTGCGTGGCGCGAGCACGCTGATCGCCCTCTCGCAGCACGTTGCCGACCAGTTGCAGGCGCGCGGCCTGGCGCACGGCAAGCGGCTGCTGCTGGGCAGCCATCCGCCGTTCGTGTTCGGCCCCAGCCCGCCGCCGCCGCCGCGCGCGCATGGCGGCGCGCTGCGGCTGCTTTGCTTCGGTCGGCTCCGGCCCTACAAGGGGCTCGATCTGCTGGTCGGCGCGCTGGAACTGCTCGGCGCACGCGACCACTTCGTGCTGCGCGTCGTGGGCGAGGGCGCGGAGAGTCCGGCTTTGCGCGCGCTGCGTCGCATGCCGAACGTGACGGTCGAGAACCGCTGGGTGCCGGAGAGCGAAATCGGCGACCTGCTCGCCTGGTCCGATGCGGTGCTGCTGCCGTATCGCGAAGCGAGCCAGAGCGGTGTTGCGGCGGCGGCGATCGCGGCGGGACGCTGGTTGATCGCGACGCGCGTGGGCGGACTCACGGAGCAGTTGCAGGACGGCGCGCTCGGCGTGCTGTGCGAACCGTCGGCGCGCGGCATCGCGGAGGCGGTGCAAACGCTGCTCGCACGCGGCCCGGCGCCGTGCCCTTCGCCCGCCGACGCGAACGCCGCATGGCGGCGCCTTGCCGAGACGGTACGCCCGGCGATCGCGACCGCATCGCCATAGCATGCACCGCGCGGCGGGCGGTTGGCCCCCGGCTTCCTCCGTGCTAGTCGGTACGGAAATGAACGCATGCCTGCACTGAGGGAGCGAACATGTCGATTTCACGCCGAGTTTTCCTGGGCTCCGCCGCCGCCGTGTCGGCAACGCCGATTCTGCGCGCCCGCGCGGAGAAGCCGCGCATCGTCATCGGCGTGCTGAGCGACCTTTCCGGCACGTATCGCGACGTCACCGGTCCCACCTCGGTCGCCTGCGTGCACCAGGCGATCGCCGACTTCGATGCCGCCGGCAAGGGCCTCGACGTGCAGGTCATCACGGCCGACCACCAGAACAAGGCCGATATCGGCGCCGGCATCGCGCGCGACTGGACCGATACCAAGAGCGTCGACCTGATCGCGGACGTGCCGAACTCCTCGGTGGCGCTCGCGGTTGCGCAGATCGTGCGCCAGAAGAACCGGATCATGCAGACCAACGCAACCACGACGGTGCTGACAACCACGCAATGCAGCCCGAACACGGTGATGTGGAGCCTTGACACCTATCTGCTCGGACACTCCACCGGCGGCGCGATGATGAGGGCCGGCGCAAAGAAGTGGTTCTTCATCACGGCCGACTATGCGTTCGGCCATTCGCTGGAGGAGGAGACGGCGAAGGTCGTCGCCGAGATGGGCGGCACGGTGGTCGGCCGCGCGCGCTACCCGTTTCCCGACACGACCGACTTCTCCTCCTATCTCGCGCAGGCGAGCGCGAGCGGTGCCAAGGTCGTTGCCTTCGCCAATGCCGGCGTCGATCTCGTGAACTGCGTCAAGCAGGCGCACGAGTTCGGCCTGCCGCAGTCCGGACTGCGCCTGGTGCCGCTGGAGATGTTCGTCAGCGACGCGCATGCCTTGTCGCCGGACGATTCCGCCGGGCTGATCTGTTCGACCACGTTCTATTGGGACCTGAACGACCGCACGCGCGCCTTCGCCAAGCGCGTGCTGGCACGCACGCCCGATCACTACCCGACCATGGGGCACGCGAGCACCTATGCCAACACGCTGCATTTCCTGAAGGCGGTGGCCGACATGGGCGCGGCGGCGGCCAAGCAGGGCGGCGGCCTCGCCATCCTGGGCCGCATGAAGGCGATGCCCACCGACGACGACGCATTCGGCAAAGGCTCGCTGCGCGTCGACGGGCGCGGCATGTTCCCGGCGTATCTGGTGGAAGCGAAGAAGCCCGACCAGCGCAAGCAGCGCTGGGATCTGTACAAGGTCCTGGCGACGACGCCGGCGGACGAGGTGGTGCACCCGCTCGGCGAGGGCGGCTGCACGCTCGGCAAGGCCTGAACCCGTCGCCGGCAGCGCGCCGCCGCTTCCGCCGCGCGGCGGCGGCGGCCTTGACCGGCCACGCTTTGTCCAACACTCTGCCGGCAACCGGAGGGAACAACGGCCATGCCAGCAGATGCGCCCGTTCACTACGCCGTTGCCAACGGTGTGGCCGTGCTGCGCATTGTCAATCCGCCGGTCAACGCGCTCGGTGCCGCCGTTCGCACGGCGCTGGCGGAGGCGCTGCGCCGGGCGGAGGCGGAAGCCGCGGTTACCGCCATCGTGATCGCCGCCGAGGGGCGGACGTTTTCCGGCGGCGCGGACATCACCGAGTTCGGCAAGCCCCCCGTGGCACCGCTGCTGCCCGAAGTGATCGAAGGGATGGATGGGCTGCGCAAGCCGGTCGTCGCCGCGATCAACGGCGCGGCGCTGGGCGGCGGGCTGGAACTGGCACTCGGCTGCCACGCGCGCATCGCGGCACCGGCCGCGCGGCTGGGCCTGCCGGAAGTGAAGCTCGGTCTGCTGCCGGGTGCGGGCGGCACGCAGCGGCTGCCGCGCCTGATCGGCGCCGCGCCCGCGCTGAAGATCATGGCCGAGGGCAACCCGGTCGGCGCGGCGGAGGCGCTGGCGCTCGGGCTCGTCGATGCCGTCGAATCCGGCGATCTGGTGGCCGCCGCCAGCGCGCATGCGAAGTCGCTCGTCGGCAAGGCACCGCGGCGCACTCGCGACCTGACCAATCTCGGCCCGCGCGAGGCGTTCGAGGCCGCGGCGGCGGCGCAGACGAAGCGCGACCCCGACAACCCGAGCGTCGCCGCCATCATCCTCGCGGTGCGCGCCGCGTTCGACATGCCGTTCGCGGAGGGGCTTGCGCTGGAGCGCGGCGAGTTCGTCAAGCTGGTGCAGAACGACCGCTCGAAGGCCCTGCGCTACGCGTTCTTCGCCGAGCGCGAGGCGGCGCACATCGCCGGCCTGCCCGCCGGCACCGCCGCGCGCCCGGTTGCGCGCGCGGCCGTGATCGGCGGCGGCACGATGGGTGGCGGGATCGCCATGTGCTTCGCCAATGCCGGCATTCCGGTCACGCTGATCGAGACCGATGCGGCGGCGCTGGAGCGCGGCCTCGCCCGCGTCAACGACACCTACGGTTTCTCGATCAAGCGCGGCAGCCTGACGGAGGCGGCGCGCGCGCAGCGCATGGCGCTGATCACCGGCAAGGTAGGACTTGCCGCGGCGGCCGACGCGGACATCGTGATCGAGGCGGTGTTCGAGGAGATGGACCTCAAGAAGCAGGTCTTTGCCGAGCTGGGCAAGATCGCAAAGCCGGGCGCGGTCCTCGCCACCAACACCTCGTATCTCGATGTGGACGCGATCGCGGCGGCGAGCGGGCGGCCGGCGGACGTGCTGGGGATGCACTTCTTCAGCCCCGCCAACGTCATGCGCCTGCTGGAAGTCGTGCGCGGCGCAAAGACGGCGCCGGATGCGCTCGCGACGGCGGTGCAGGTCGGCGTGAAGATCGCGAAGGTGCCCGTTGTCGTCGGCGTCTGCTACGGGTTCTGCGGCAACCGCATGCTGGCCGCGCGCGGCGTGGAGGCCGAGCGGCTGCTGATCGAGGGCGCGCTGCCGCAGGACCTCGACCAGGCGATCATGGATTTCGGGTTCCGCATGGGGCCGTGCGCGATGAACGATCTCGCCGGCCTCGATGTCGGCTGGCGCATCCGCCGCGCGATCGGCAAGCGCGCGCCGGTAGCCGACGCGCTGCACGATGCCGGCCGCATGGGCCAGAAGAATGGCCGCGGATACTACAACTATGGCGAAGGCGGCCGCACGCCGCAGCCGGACCCCGAGGTGACGGCGCTGATCGAGCGCATCGCGCGCGAGCACGGCGTGACGCGGCGCAAGATCGCGCCCGAGGAGATTGTCGAGCGGCTGATCTACCCGATGATCAACGAGGGCGCGCGCATCCTGGAGGAAGGCGTGGCGGCGCGGCCCGGCGACATCGACGTGGTGTGGCTCTACGGCTATGGCTGGCCGGCGTGGCGCGGCGGGCCGATGTTCCATGCCGACCAGGTGGGGCTCGGCCGCGTCGCCGCGCGGCTCGAAGCGTTCGCCGACAAATCCGCGGACGAGACGCTGCGTCCCGCGAAGCTGCTGCGCCAGCTTGCCGACCAGAAGCGCGGCTTCGCCAGTCTCGCCGGGGAGCGGCGCAAATGACCGCGGCGGCGTCGCAGCCCTGGCGCGCCGCCTTTCCGACCGAGGCCGACTGGGACGCGCCGATCGCCACCGGCATCGTCACCGCCCTGCTGGATCGCACCGCCGCCGAGCACGGCGCCGATCCGGTGATCGAGTTCCGCGACCGGCGTATCAGCTACGCCGGCCTCGCCGCCGCCGTCGACCGGCTCGCGGCCGGGCTGCTCGCGGACGGCGTGGGGCGCGGCGACACGGTCGCGCTCTATCTGCCGAACACGCCGTGGCACCCGGTGAGCTTCTTCGCCATCGCGCGCACCGGCGCGCGCGTGGTGCATCTCAGCACGCTCGACGCGCCGCGCGAGCTGGCGTTCAAGCTGCAGGACAGTGGCGCGCACACGCTGATCACGACCAACCTGCCCGGCCTGCTGCCGGCCGCGCTCGCGCTGCTCGAACAGGGCGCAGTCGAGCGCCTGCTGGTGGGCGACGACGCGGCGTGGGGCCCCTCGCCCGTCGCGCCGCTGCCGGTGGCGTGGGACGCGCGCATCCGCCCGCTGCCCGAGGGTGCGCCGCCACCGCGCTGGCCGGACGTTTCGCCCGACGACGTCTGCGTGCTGCAGTATACCGGCGGCACCACCGGGCTGCCCAAGGGCGCGATGCTGAGCCATCGCAACCTCACCGCCGCTGTCAGCATCTATCGCAACTGGCGCGGCCCGATGACGGTGACGGCGGGCGCGCACCGGGTGATCACGGCGCTGCCGCTGTTTCACATCTACGCGCTGACCACGATCCTGCTGCGCGGCGTCGCCGACGGGAACGAGATGCTGCTGCGCACGCGCTTCGATGTCGCGACCACACTCGCCGACATCGCCGAGAAGCGGGCGACCGCGCTTCCCGGCGTGCCGACCATGTGGATCGCGCTGGCGAACCACCCGGCGGCGCAGAGCTGCGACTTCTCCTCGCTGCGCGTCAGCAGCTCCGGCGGTGCACCGATGCCGCTGGACGTCGAGCAGCGCATCGGACGATTGATCGGCCAGCGCCTGACCGGCGGCTGGGGCATGACCGAGACCAGCCCCGCGGGCACACACATCCCGCACGACGCGCCGCCGATTCCGGGCCTGATCGGCATTCCGCTGCCGGGGATCGACATGATCGTGGTCGACCGTGACGACCCCGCGCGCGTGCTGGCACCGGATGCCGTGGGCGAGCTTGCCATTCGCGGCCCGAACGTGTTCGCCGGCTACTGGAACCGCCCGCAGGACAACGCGGCGGCATTCCATGATGGCTGGTTTCTCACCGGCGACATCGGCGCCATGGACGCGCGGGGGATGTTCCGCCTGCTCGATCGCAAGAAGAACATGATCATCTCCGGCGGGTTCAACGTGTACCCGGCGATGGTCGAGAACGCGATCTATGAGCATCCGTCCGTCGCCGAGGTGATCGTGATCGGCGTGCCGGACGCGTACCGCGGCGAGGCCGCGAAGGCGTTTGTCGCCCTGCGCCCCGGCGCGCCGACGCTGACGCTCGAGGAGCTGCAGAAATTCCTCGCCGACCGCGTGGGCCGCCATGAGATGCCGACGGCGCTGGAACTGCGCGAGTCGCTGCCACGCAGCCCGGCCGGGAAGCTGCTGGCGAAAGTCCTGCGCGACGAAGTGCGCGCAAAGCCCGTCTGAGGAGCCGCCGTCATGGACCTGCGCTTCACCGCCGAGGAAATCGCGTTCCGCGACGAGGCACGCGCGTTCTTCCGCGAGAGGATTCCGGCGGAGATCCGGCGCAAGGTGTCGGAAGGCCGGCATCTCTCGAAGGACGACATGGTCGCCGCGCATCGCATCATGCACGCGCGGGGCTGGGCGGTGCCGCACTGGCCAAAGGAATGGGGCGGGCAGGATCTGTCCGCCGTGCAGCGCTACATTCTGAACGAGGAGATGCAGCGCGCCGCGGTGCCGCCGCCGCTGCCGTTCAATGTCGCGATGGTGGGCCCGGTGATCGCCACCTTCGGCAACGAGGCGCAGAAGCGCCGCTTCCTGCCCCCCACCGCCAATCTCGACATCTGGTGGTGCCAAGGATTTTCGGAGCCGGGCGCCGGATCGGACCTCGCCGGCCTGCGCACGCGCGCCGAGCGGCAGGACGGGCACTACGTCATCAACGGCCAGAAGGCGTGGACGACGCTGGGCCAGCACGCCGACTGGATGTTCGCGCTGGTGCGCACCGACCGCGAGGCGAAGAAGCAGGAGGGCATCTCGTTCCTGCTGATCGACATGCGCACGCCCGGCATCACGGTGCGCCCGACGATCACGATCGACGGCACGCATGAGGTGAACGAGATCTTCTTCGACGACGTGAAGGTGCCGGCCGAGAACCTCGTCGGCGTGGAGAACCGCGGCTGGGACTACGCGAAGTTCCTGCTGGCCAACGAGCGCACCGGCATCGCGCGGGTCGGGCTCTCGAAGGAGCGGATCGACCGGGCGAAGGCGCTCGCGCAGGCAGTGCAGGTCGGCGACGGCACGCTGTGGGACGATCCCGATTTCCGCAAGCGCGTCGCCGCGATCGAGGTGCAGTTGAAGGCGCTGGAGATCACGCAGCTCCGCGTCGTCGCCGCCGCCGCCCGGCAGAAGGCGTCGGGCAAGCCCGATCCGGCCTCCTCTATCCTGAAGATCAAGGGGTCGGAGCTGCAGCAGGCGACGACCGAGTTGCTGAAAGACATTGCCGGCCCCTACGCGCTGCCGCTGACCGACCCCGACGAACTCTCCAACGCGCCACCGGTCGGGCCGGAATGGGCCGCCACGGCGGCGCCGGTATATTTCAACACGCGCAAGGTCTCGATCTACGGTGGGTCGAACGAGATCCAGCGCAACATCATCGCCAAGGCGTTTCTCGGCCTGTAGGAGCCCGGCATGGACTTCGACCTCAGCGACGAGCAGCGCCTGCTGAAGGACAGCGTCGTCCGCGTCGTGAGCGACGCCTATGGCGCGTTCGAGAAGCGGCGCGAGCATCAGGCCGGGCCGCGTGGCTGGAGCGAGACGCTGTGGACGCGCTATGCCGAGCTCGGGCTGCTGGGCCTGCCGTTCGCCGAAGACGACGGTGGCTTCGGGGGCAGCGCGATCGAGACCATGATCGTGATGGAGGCGTTCGGTCACGGCCTCGTGGTCGAGCCATATCTGGCAACGGTCGTGCTGGGCGGCGGCTTCGTGCGGCTCGGCGGCAGCGCCGCGCAGCGCGCGCGCCTCATTCCCCGCATCGCCGACGGCTCGCTGCGGATGGCGTTCGCGCATGTCGAGCCGCAGGCGCGCTACCACCTTGCCGACGTGGCGACGACAGCGCGGCCCGACGGCGACGGACATGTGATCCATGGCGCGAAAGGCGTCGTGCTGCACGGCGACTCCGCGGACCTGCTAGTCGTCAGCGCACGCACGGCGGGCGGCCGCCGCGACCGCGAGGGCATCAGCCTGTTCCTCGTCGATCCTGCCGCCACCGAGGTCACGCGCCGCGGCTATGCCACGCAGGACGGGCTGCGTGCGGCGGAGATCCGCTTCGACGGCGTGCGCGTCGGCGCCGATGCGTGCATCGGTCGGCTCGACGGCGGGCTCGCGCTCATCGAGCGTGTGGTCGACACGGCGCTCGCGGCGGTGGCCGCGGAAGCCGTGGGGGCGATGGAAGCACTCCAGCTCACCACGGTCGAATACCTCAAGACGCGCAAGCAGTTCGGCGTGCCGATCGGCAGTTTCCAGGCGTTGCAGCACCGCGCCGCGGACATGCTGGTGGCGCTGGAGCAGGCGCGCTCCATGGCGATCTATGCGGCGATGATGGCGGACACGACCGACGCCGCGGAGCGCCGCACCGCGGTCGCCGCCGCCAAGGTGCAGATCAACGAGTCCGCGCGCATGATCGGCCAGGCCGCGGTGCAGCTGCATGGCGGCATCGCGATGACGCAGGAATACAAGGTCGGGCATTATTTCAAGCGGCTCACGATGATCGAGAATTTCTTCGGCGACACCGACACGCATCTGCGCGCGATCGCGGCCGCCGGCGGATTGGGCGACGCGGCATAGGCGCGGCGGCGCGCCTCGGCTATCCTGCGCCCACTGACGAGGGAGGGCGCGGTGGCAGGCAATCTGTTCGATCTGAGCGGCAGGGTGGCGGTGGTGACCGGCGGCAATGGCGGCATCGGGCTCGGCATGGCCGAGGGCCTTGCGGGTGCGGGGGCGGCGGTGCTGATCGTCGGGCGTGACGCCGCGAAGAACGCCGCCGCCGAGGCGCGGCTGCGGGAGGCTGGCGCCAGGGCCGCGAGCCTCGTCGCCGACGTCGCCGACCCGGCCGAGAACCGCCGCCTTGTGGCCGCGGCCGAGGAACGCTTCGGCCGGCTCGACATCTTCGTCGCCAATGCCGGCATCAACATCCGCCGGCCGCCGGAGAAGTATTTGCCGGAGGAGTGGAACACGATCCTGACCACCAACCTCTCCTCCGCCTTCTACGGCGCACAGGCGGCGCATCCGGCGATGCTGAAGCAGAAGGGCGGCAAGGTGATTGTCATCGGCTCGATGACTTCCATCTTCGGCGCCTCCTTCGCGGCCGCGTACAGCGCCAGCAAGGGCGGCATCGTGCAGCTGGCGCGCGCCCTCGCCACCGCCTGGGCGCGCGACAACATCCAGGTGAACGCGGTGCTGCCCGGCTGGATCGACACCGACCTGACGCGCACGGGCCGCAATGAGGTCGACGGGCTGCACGAGCGCGTCCTGGCGCGCACGCCGGCCGGGCGCTGGGGCGTGCCGGAGGACATGGCCGGCATCGCCGTGTTTCTCGCCAGCCGCGGCTCGGACTTCGTCACCGGTGCAGCGATCCCGGTGGACGGCGGCTACGCGGTGCAGGCCTGAGGCGCGCCGCGGGCCCCTATTTCGCCTCGCTCGTGAACACCTTGCGCACGAGCGCGTCGAGCATGCCGAACACCCCCTCCACCCCGAAGCCCGCGAGGAATGCGAGTCCCGACGCCGACAGCGTGAGCGACGTGACGACACTGGCCGCATTGCCGGGCACCGTCCGGCCGGCTGCGCTGAAGAAGAGGCCGATGCAGGTGCCCGTGACCAGCCCAAGCACGAGCCGTATCGGCGCCAGCCGGCCGTCGCGCGGATGCAGCCTGCTCGCACAAACCTTGCCGTAGAAGTCGAGAATCACAAAGATCAGCGAACCCAACAGCCCGAAGAGGACCGGCAGAACGTAGTTGCTCCAGACCAGAAGCACGGGTGCGACGAGGAATTCGACGTCATCTCCGCAGTGCGGAAGCTGTGGCCGCGACGGTTGTCCGTTCGGGCATCGCGCGCCTGGATCCAGCGACACGGGCTGCTGTGGCTTTGCGGCTGTGATCGGAGCCACGAACCCGCCAACTGCGCGCAACATCGACGCAGCCGTTGCGAACACGCTTCCAACCATCCCCGGCCAGTCGATCAGATAGCGCCGGAGGTCGTCGTGGACGATGGTGAAGTTGGTCGCAAGAACGCGGTCGCGTTCGCACACGTCACGCTCCTGCGGGGATTCGTAGATACGCGGTGGTTGCCCATCGACCCGATCATCCGGCGGCCCGGAGTCCGGCGCATCGGCCGCTTCGGGCGATCCCGCGTAAGGTCGCTGCGCGGTGCTGACCTGATACAATCCGGACGGAGCGGCCGGGAGTGTCATCACGGCGCGTTCCAGCGCGATGTAGCGCAAGAGGATCGTGGGATGATCGCAGATCGCGAACGCCGCGAGTGAGATACGTTTGTGCTCGTCGAGGAGTTTCTCCACTGTCACCGGCCCCTCGATGGGCCGGAACAGCGCCGCCTCAAGCTTTGCCTTCTCCAGCGCCATATTCTCCTTCTGCGTGCCCAGCCCTTCGAGGTCCTGCAGCAGTGACCGCCCGAGCGAGACCTTCGCCGACTCCCAGACGGCAGCACCGGTCACGATCACAACGAGGGCGAGCAGCATCCGCTGGATCACGCGGTGAAATCGGGCGCTGGCGATCAGGTTTGGATATGCGGCCTCCGCCATGGTCGTGCGCGACTCTGAGCCGGCCCCACGTAGGTTTCCCGCGACGATCGCAGTGTAGGCGATGGTCAGGCCAGACGCCGGCTTGGTCCGCTGCACGAGAACGTCGCGCAGAACGATCAGCAGCCCGGCATCCTCCGCGCTGAGCGGGGCCGCGCCGGGACCGCTGATACGCCGCTCGATCTCCCCCAGCCGGGCGACGATCGCCCCGATGTCGAGATCGGCACCGGCGCTCTTGCCATCTCTGATCCGGAAGTCCGCAAGGCTCTGATCCGGCTGCGCCGCGAGATAGTCCAGCAGCATGCGGATCTCGCTCAGTACGGAGCGCTCATAGGCCAGACGCCTTTCATCGAACTCGAGCATGATAGGCCAGCTCCGGTTCCAGGATGCTGCATCGCCGCCGGCAAGTCCCGACCGACGAGACGCTGGGACCAAAGCTTGCCGTCCCGTTGTAATCGCAAGATCGCCACGGTGTAACAGCGCAGTAACTTTCGTGCGGCACGTGCACCGCCCGGCGCGTTATCCTGCCCCGGCATCGCCGCCCGTGGACAAGGCCCGACCGGGTTGCGTTATCTATGGGCCCAACGTCCAGCATTGGGAGCACGTCCTTGACCACACCTTCTTCCATCACGCCGAACTTCGCCCTCCGTCGCATGCGCGCGGGCGAGCTCACGCTTGGCTTCGGGGTGCACCACCTGCGCACCACGGCCACGCCGATGCTCGCCAAGGCCGCCGGGTTTGATTGGCTGTTCATCGACACCGAACACGGCGCGCTTTCCACGCTCGACGCGACGCAGATCTGCCTGGCCGCGCTGCCGCTCGGCATCACGCCGGTCGTGCGCATCTGCGCCGATGCGCTGGATGAGGGCACGCGGGCGCTGGACAACGGCGCGCAGGGCATTGTCGTGCCGCATGTCGACACGCCCGAGCAGGCGCGCCGCGTCGCCGATGCGTTCCGCTTCCCACCGCAGGGGCATCGGAGCTGGGGCGGCCCGCCCTACGTCTACGGCCTGCGCGCGCCCGCGATCGACGTGGCGCAGGGGGAGATCAACCGCGAACTGCTGCTGGTGGTCATGATCGAGACGCCCGAGGCAGTGGCGAATGCCGATGCGATCGCGGCGGTGGAGGGGATCGACGCACTGCTGTTCGGCACTTCCGACCTCACGACCACGATGGGGATCGCCGGGCAGCTCGGCCATCCGCGGGTGCAGCAGGCCTACCGCGATGTCGCCGCCGCGTGCCAGCGCCACGGCAAGGTGCTGGGCATGGGCGGCGTCTACGACGAGACGAACGCGCGCATGTATATCGGGTTGGGTGCGCGGCTCGTGCTCGGCGGCGGCGACCATCAGTTCCTGCTGGAAGGCGGCACAGCGCGCACCCGGTTTCTGCGCGCGCTCGTTTGACCTTTCGCGAACCCGCGAACGGCGGCCGGCGGGAAGCGCCGACCGCCATGCGCGCTCAGGTCGAGTAGTTCGTGAACGCGACCGTCGAAGCGCGCGCGCCCGGGTCGGTGCGCACGTTCACCAGCGCCGGCACGCCGCGGCCCACCTGCTCCAGCGCGCGCAGCAGCGCCGGGCGGATCGCTTCCGGCTGCTCGACATATTCGCCGTAGCCGCCGAGCGCCTCGGCGAGCTTGTCATAGCGCGTGAAGCCGAGGTCGCGCCCTGGCTTCTCGTGATTCGGGTCCGCGGTCCAGCCGCCGTTGTTGCTGATGACAACCAGCAGTCCCGCCTTGTGGCGCACCGCGGTATCGAACTCCATGGCATTCATGCCGAACGATCCGTCGCCGTGCAGCACGATCACCTGCTTGTCCGGACTGGCGATCTTCGCACCGAGGCCGAGCGGCAGGCCGACGCCCATGGTGCCGAACACGCCTGAGTTCATCCGGTGCCGCGCGGTGTAGGTGGGAATGGCCTGGCGGCCGAAGTTCAGGATCTCCTGCCCGTCGACGCAAAGGATGCCGTCGCGATCGAGCACGTCGCGCACTTCCTTGCACAGGCGGAGGGGATGAATCGGCGTCGCGTCCGACGCGATCGCGCGCTCCTGTTCTGCCGCCTTGCCGTCGTTCCGGCCGCGCAGCCGCTCGCGCCATGCGTGAAAGGAGTCCTTGCTGATCCGCGGGCGCAGCGCCGTCGTGAGCTGCGTCAGCACGGTGCGCGCATCGCCCACGATGCCGATATCGAGGCGGGGGCTGTTCGCGATCTCGGCGGGATCGACGTCGATGCGCACCAGCTTCGCGGCGGCGTTGAAGCGCGGCGGCGCGGCGTGGCCGATGACGTAATTCAGACGGGTACCGACGACGAGGATCGCATCGGCGTCGCGAAACGCCGTCGAGCGCGCGTTGAGATAGCAGTAGGGGTGATCCTCCGGGATCACGCCGCGTGCCTGCGGCGTCGTGTAGAATGGAATGCCGCTCGCCTCGACGAAGGCCCGCAGCGCATCCGTACCGTCCGACCACATCACGCCGCTGCCCGCAATCAGCACCGGCTGGCGACTGGCGGCGAGCAGACCCACGACGGATGCAAGCTGCGCGTCGTTCGCCGCCGGGCGCGGTTCCTGCACAGGGTCCCACGGCGCCGGCCACTCGATCGCGCTCTCCTCCACCTCCTGGTACAGAATGTCGCCGGGCAGATCGAGATAGACCGGCCCCGGCTTGCCGCACATGGCGGTGCGGATTGCGACGTTGACGAGTTCCGGGATGCGCTGCGGATGATGCGCGCGCGTCGCCCATTTGGTGCAGGGCAGCATCATCGCGAGCTGGTCGATCTCCTGAAACACGCCGCGCCCGGTGGTGGCGGTTGGCGCGGCGCCGCCGAGGGCCAGGACCGGCACGCCGTCGGCCCAAGCATGCGCGACGCCGGTGACGAGGTTGGTGACACCGGGGCCGGACGCGGCCATGCACACGCCCGGCCGGTTGCGCAGCCGCGCGTAGGCATGCGCCGCGATGACGCCGGCCTGCTCATGCCGGACGTCGATGCCGCGCAGCCCGAGGCGCATGGCGGCGGTTTCCACCGCCATCATCGGCGCGCCCATGATGAAGAAGAACGTGTCCACGCCCTGTTGTTTCAGGGCACGGGCCAGAATTTCCGAGCCGTTGAGGCGCATCGTCTTTCCCTTCCCGCCGGTGCGGCGCGCTGTGCCGGTGCGGCGCGCTGTGTTCAGATCACACCGTCGGCCCGCAGCGCCGACAGATCGTGCTCGCCGAGGTCCAGCCACTCGCGGTAGACCTCGGCGTTGTTCGCGCCGAGCAGCGGCGCCGCCGTCACCGGCACATCGGACGCCGACATCTTCACCGGCCAGCCCGGCATGGTGAACGCGCCGCGCACCGGGTGCTGCACGGTCACGAAGACTCCACGGGCGCGCAGGTACGGATCGTCCGACAGTTCCTTCGTGTCGAGCACCGCGCCGGCCGGCACGCCGGCGCGGCCCAGCGTCGCCATCGCCTCATGCTTGGTCCGTGCCGCCATCCACGGCGCGATGATCGCGTCGATCGCCGCGACGTTCGCCGCCCGGTCCGTTGGCGTCGCGAAGCGAGGCTCGTTGAGCAGGTCCTCGCGGCCGATCGTGCGCAGCAGCCGCTCCCAATGCGCGTTGTTCGCGCGGGTGCTGTAGACGTAGCAGTAGTCGTTGGGGCCGTCGCCCTTGCAGCGATACGCTTCGCTCGGCGCGGTCGTGCCCAGCACCACCTGGTTTCCGGAACGCGGGCAGGCCTCGCCGGTCGCGCTCTGCCGCGCATAGGCGACGCGGCAGTAGTTCACCATCGCCTCCTGCATCGCGACCTCGACCTTCTGGCCCGCACCCGTCGCCACGCGCTGATAGAGCGCCGCGAGCACGCCGATGGCGCAATGCAGCCCGGTGCCGGTGTCGCCAAGCGTCGGCCCGGGCTTCAGCGGGCGTGCGCCGGATTCCCCGGTGATGCTCATCACGCCGCCGGTGGCCTGGCCGATCATGTCGAAGCTCAGGAAGCTCTCGTACGGGCTGCCGGCGCCGAAGCCCTTGACCTGTGCGTAGATGATGCGCGGGTTGAGCGCGCGCACCGCGTCATAGCCGAAGCCTAGGCGCTCGATCGCGCCTGGTGCAAAGTTCTCGATGAAGATGTCCGCTTGCGGAATCATCTGCCGCAGCATCGCCTTGCCGCGCTCGCTCTTGAGATTGAGCGTGACGCTGCGCTTGTTCGCGTTCAGCAGCAGAAAATAGAAAGAGTCGAGGCCCGGGCTGTCAGAGGATGCGCTGCGGCCCTGCTCACCGGCGACCGGCGGTTCGATCTTGATGACATCGGCACCGAGCCAGGCCAGCGTCTCCGTCACCGCCGTGCCGGCCTCGAACTGCGACAGATCGAGGACGCGCACGCCTGCGAGCGCAGCCTGCGCCGGCTTGCCATCGAGCCCGAGCGTCATTCTGTTCTCCTCCCCCGCGCGCCAAGCGCGGTTGTATTCGGATTACTGCGGATGGCGCCCGCGAGGCAACGGGCGCCTCGCCGCTTCGCGACAACACCAGCCGCAGCCCGCCCCTTCTGCAACTATGGCGTTGTTTGCAAAGACAAATTCGCGCCCGGCGCTTGACGCCTGCCGATGCCCCGCGTACGATGACGGGCCTGAAAAATTTCGCTCAGGAGGTGAGCGCACCGCCCAAGCTGTCGGTGATTGGCGCATCCGGTGCCGCTCGTCTTCGGTCGCGACACGTTCGCGCCCACGTTTAGCCCGAGCGGATTGGCGCTGCGATGCAGCGTGCGCGGATCAGGCGCGACGGCAACGAGATCCCTCGACCACAAAAAAACGGGAGGAAACAAACATGCTTCGTACGTCGATACGTTCGTTCGGCCTGCCATTGCGCGGCCTTGCGATGGCGGCGGCTCTGCTGAGCCCGCTGATGTTCGGCCATTCCGCAGCGCGCGCCGAGAGCAAGGGCCTGCTCGTCGTTTTCATGCCGCCGGGAACCGACAACTACCTCGCCCAGTGGCAGAAGGGAGCGCGGGCCAAGGCAAAGGACCTTGGCTACGACATAAAGATCATCGAGAGCAGCCGCGATCAGGCGGAGCAGGACAGCCAGGTGCAGCAGGAGATCGCCTCGGGCGAAAAGGTCTCCGGCTACATCTGGTGGCCCTATGTGAACGCCGCCGGCACCGGGTCGCTGCGCGCACTGTCGAAGACCGGCGTGCCGGTGGTGTTCACCAACCAGTATCCGATCCCCGGGACCGAGAAATTCTGGACGGCGTATGCAGGCGTGAACGACTTTCTCAACGCCGAGACCGCCGCCAAGGCACTGGTGAAGGCGTGCGCCGAAAGCAAGACCGTGAAGTGCAACAAGGGGCTGATCATCACGTTCCCCGCCGGCTATTCGGCCGGTTCGGATCGCGAGAAGGCGTTCCGCAAAGCGGCCCCGAACCTCACCGTCATCCAGTCCCAGCCGTCCGGCTTCATGGCGCAGGAAGGATACAAGACAGCGTCACAGATCATTCCCGCCCACAAGTCGGAGATCACCTGGGTCTATACCGAGAACGACTCGCTCGCCGACGGCGTCATCCAGGCGCTGAAGGAGAACGGACTGCAGCCCGGCAAGGACGTGCTGGTCGTGGGCGGCGTTTGCCACGGCGACACGACCAACCTGCTGAACGGCTCGTTGATCGGCACCGGCGTGCAGGCCGCGTTCCTCGAAGGCTGGTCTTCGGTGCAGTCCACCTACAAATACCTCAATACCAAGAAGGTGCTGGACGGCGCAGTCTACCTGCCGGACGATCCGAACAAGCCGCCTTCGGATGACGGCGCGCCGCACCGGTACAACTTCATCCCGAACCCCTGGGTGACGAACGCGAAGGCGGATGTGGATAGCTTCAAGCTCTGGGGCTACCCGTTCAAGGAACTCTGCAACTACTGACCGCAGCACGGCCGCCGGCGCCGTCGTGGCCGCGACGTGCCGCGGCGGCGCTGCTTCCGAACGGACACGGAATACCATGCAATCCGATGGCGCAGTGCTGCGCATGCGGGGCATCTCCAAGCGCTACGGGTCGGTGACCGCGCTGCAGGGCGTGGACTTCAGCCTCGCGGCGGGCGAGGTCATGGCCCTGTTGGGCGAGAACGGCGCCGGCAAGAGCACGCTGGTGAAGATTCTCGCCGGACTGGAACGCGCCGATGCAGGCACGATCGAGATCGGCGGCGTACTGCGCCGGCTGCGCTCGCCCAGCCAGTCGCTCCACGCCGGCGTCGCCTATGTCACGCAGGAACTCAGTATCGTGGCACCGCTGTCGGTCGCCGAGAATATCTGCCTCGGTAGCGACCGGCATGCCCTCTGGTCGCGCCGTCGGCTGGATCGGGTGGTGCGGCGGCACCTCGATCTCGTGGGGCTCGGGGACATCGATTCCGCGACACCAGCCGGCGATCTTTCCGTCGCACAGCAGCAGCTTGTCGAGATCGCGCGGCTGCTCTCCCGCAACGCGCGGATTCTCATCCTCGACGAACCGACCGCCGCGCTGTCGGACGCCGAGATCGAGAAGGTGAAGGCGGTGGTTCGCACGCTTGCCGCCGAGGGGCGGTCGATCATCTACGTCACGCACCGGCTCGGCGAGGTGTTCGAGATTGCCGATCGCGTCACGATCTTCCGCAACGGCCACAGCTTCGCACCGATGGAGGTCAAGAGCCTGGACGTCGACCGCCTCATCGAACACCTGCTCGGCCGCCGGCTGGAGCAGATGTTTCCGGAACGCGGATCCATCAGCGGTCCGGTCGTTCTCGCGCTGCGCGACGTCACCGCGCCGGGCCTGCGCGAGCCGGTCTCGTTCGACCTGCACAAGGGCGAGATCCTTGGCCTCGCCGGGCAGTTGGGCAGCGGCGCGGCCGCCGTCGTGCGCGCCATCGCCGGCGTCACGCCGCGGCTGGGCGGCACGATCGCGCTGCACGGCCGACCGCTCGATGCGCGCTCGGTCCGCAACGCGATCGCCGCGGGCATCGCCTACTGCTCCGACGATCGCAAGCGCGACGGCATTTTCGCCGTGCGCAACCTGTTCGAGAACTTCACGTCGCCGGCGTTGCCGCGAATCACCGTCGGCGGCGTGCTGAGCCGCGGCCGGGAGGTCAAGCTGGCAAGCGACCTCGCGGCGTTCTTCGAAGTCGCCCGCGATCGCCTCGGCAGCCACGCCGGCAAGCTGTCCGGCGGCAATCAGCAGAAGGTCGCACTCGGCAAGTGGCTCGGGATCGAGCCGTCACTGCTGCTGGTGGAGGAGCCGACGCGCGGCGTCGATGTGGGGGCGCGCGCGGAGATCTATCGGCATATGCGCGGCCTCGCCAACCAGGGTCTGGCGGTCGTGTTCGTCTCCTCCGACAACCAGGAAGTGCTCGGCCTCGCCGACACGGTTGCCACGTTCTTTCGCGGGCGTCTCGTGCGGATCACCGCGGCGGAGCATCTGAAGCCCGAGGAATTGCTGCGCGACGTCACGCACCCCGAGGCGGTCGCGGCCGGGGGGCCCGCATGACGTCCTTCCGGCCGATCGCGGATGTTGCCGGCGCCGGCAGCGGCGGCGAGTTCGATCCCCGTGTCGCGACACGGCGCCGCCGGGTGGCGACCGCGATCGTGATTGCTGCGCTCGTCGTGCTGGCGGGGATCGGCGGCGCGTTCACACCCACCTTCCTGACGTTCGACAATCTTCTCGTCGTCATCCGGCAGGCCTCGATCACCGGCGTGATCGCGCTTGGCATGTCGTATGTCACCATATCCGGCAACCTCTTCGCCCTCTCGGCGGAAGAGCTTGCAATCCTCACCGCCTGCATCTTCGGCTGGCTCATGCGCGCGAAGTTCGGGCTGGCGCTGAGCCTGATCGCCACGCTGCTGTTCGCCGGGCTCGGCGGTGCGGTGCAGGGCGGCATCATCGCGCTTGGCGCGGACCCGATCATCACCACGCTCGCCTTTGGCGGATTCTTCCGCGGCCTCGCCTCCGTCGTCAGCCAGAACCAGAACATCCTGTTGGGCACCGACGCCGCGCAGTGGCTGGGTACCGGACGCCCGCTCGGCGTGCCGACGCAGAGCTGGGCGTTCCTGATCCTGACGCCGCTCGCGTGGATCGTGCTGCAGAAGACGCGCATCGGCCGCGTGCTGGTGCTTGCCGGCGCCAACCGCGCGGCCGCGCGGTCGGCGGGGCTGCGGGTCGGTCAGGCCGCACTGCTCGGCCTCACCCTGCTGGGGCTGTGCTGCGGGCTCGCGGGCATCTCTGCCGCGGCGCAATTCGGGCAGGCGGTGGCCAACCTGTTTCAGGGCCTCAACTTCGACGTCGTCGCCGCCGTGCTGGTCGGTGGCATCGCCCTGCGCGGCGGGCAGGGTTCGCCGATCCAGGCTGCCCTCGGCGCCGCGTTCATCGCACTGCTGCAGAACTTCATGCTGTTGAACGATTTTTCCTCGGGCTGGCGGATGACTGTCGTGGGCAGCCTCGTGGCCCTCGCCACATGTCTGTTCCACATCCTGCAACGGAGGCGCGAATGAACCGGCGCGAGGCGGCAATCGACCTCGGCGTGCGCGCCGCGTTCATGGCGCTCGTCTATCTCGCCTTCGCGCTGCAGCTGCCGAACTACTACACCGTGCATGGCATCGCGGCGCTGCTGGACGGGGCGGTCCTGATCGGCACGGTTTCCATCGGCGTCGGCATCACCATGCTGGCCGGGGAATTCGATCTGTCGGTGGGGTCGCTCGCGGCCGTGACCGGCGTGGTGGTGATCAAGATGGTGGGCATCGGCATCATCCCCTCGCTGATCGTGGGCGTGCTGTTCGCGGCGGCGATTGGCGCGCTGCAGGGGCTGATCATCGGCGTGCTCGGCATCAACTCGCTGGTCTTCACGATCGGCTCGCTGATCGGGCTGCGCGGCGTGGCGCTCATCCTGTCGCACGAAAATTCCGTCACGATTCCGATCGACCAGCTCTCCGACACCGACTTCTTCACCACGCCGCTGCTCGGCGTGTTCTCGCCGCTCAGCGCGGGAATGGTCATCGTCTTCGTCGTGGCGGGGCTCTTCCTGCGCTTCACCCGCTGGGGACGGGAGATCTACGCGATCGGCGGCGGCCGCACCGAGGCGAAGGCGGCGGGCGTGCCGCTGCTGCGGCCCATGATAATCGCGTTCACCTGCTCCGGCGCTCTTGCCGGCCTCGGCGGCGCCGTGCTGTCGCTGCGCCTGGGGAGCGCCACGCCACTCGGCTTCGACACGCTGCTGCTGTCGGCCGCGACGACGTGCCTGATGGGCGGGATCGCGCTCGAAGGCGGGCGCGGCAGCGTCGTCGGCATCGCGATCGGGCTGTTCACCCTGCGCTTCCTCGTCACGGGGGTCGCGAGCCTCGGCGCACCCTACTACGTCCAGAACCTCGCCGCCGGTGGGCTGCTGATCGTCGTGGTCGTCGTGCAACTGCTCGCCACCCGGCACCGCCAGCGGCGCGCGCGCATGACGCTGGCGCTTCAGCCCGGCTGAGCGCCCCGCGCGCGGAGACTGGTGCGGCCGCGAAAGTCCGCGATCGCGCCGGCCGGCGCGCTACTGAACATTCCGCGGCGAGAGGCGGACGCACCGGTAATGCGGTGCATTGCAACCGCCATCTCAGCGGCCTTCAGCACCGTGCCGATCCCCTCCAGCACCAGCACGTCGTCGATCGCGAACGGCTGCTGCTGTGCAAACAGCAGCATGGGCAAGCCACCCGCGGGAATCAGGACATCCGCACCGCGGTCGATCAGCGGGCGCACCTGGGCGACAAACTCCGCGCGGACCTGGGCGTACTCCGCGGCATCGGCGAACGCGCGCATGAAGCGCGGCAGGTCCGCCCTGATCGCAGCCACCCCGATCACGCGTCGCTCCAACCCGTGACGGATGATCTGCTCCTCGTGCCACGGCACGAACACCGGGTCGATCGTCACCAGCCCGACCTTGCGGCCGAGCGAGCAGGCGAACAGCATCGTCGCCTCGCCCAACCCAATGACGGGAATTCCGACCGCCCCGCGGCATTCGGTCAGGCCGGGCTCCTGGAAATGGCCGATGACGAACGCATCGTAGCCTTCCGCCTCGGCGCGCAACGCCGCCTCGATCGCGGCACCGGCGCAGCGGAATTCGGTCAGGGGATGAAAATGCCGGTCGGGCGGCGCCATGCCGTGCACGTCGATCGTGGTGCCCGGTGCCGCAAGCGCGTCCAACCGCGTCGTGAGCCGCTCGACATAGGCGGACTGCTCCAGCGGATCGACGAAGCTCTGATACCAGATCCGCGAGCCCTGCGCTGCGTCGTTCATGCGGTTTCCCCTCAGGTCGCCCGAGGCGCCCATCGTCGCACGGATAGCCCGCGGCACGCGAGACTTCCGCTCCGCGCGCTTGCCATCCCGCGCGCCGCGCCGGCGCGTCGTTGTCATCGGCGCGGGGCTGGACGCGCCAGCGGATGGCGCTACATGTGCGGCGGTTCTATGGCACGACCGGGATGAGGAGGACAGCATGATGGCTCATCCGGCTCTGAGCGCCGGCCGCACCGCCGTGATCACCGGGGCGGCGAGCGGCATCGGTCTTGCCGCGGCGCGGCGGCTCGCCGCGATGGGGCTGAACCTGTGCCTGGCCGATCGCAGCATCGCGGCGCTGGATCAGGCGGCAGCGCAGATCGGCACCGGGCGCATCCGCACGCAGGCGACCGATGTCGCCCGCCTCGAGGATCTGCAGCGCCTGCATGCGGTCGCCACGGAGGCGTTCGGCGAGGTCCATCTGCTCATGAACAACGCCGGGGTCGGCTTCAATCCCGGCAAACCGTGGGAGAATGCGCTGGGCTGGCGCGAGCTGCTCGGCATCAACCTCTGGGGTGTGATCCATGGCGTGCAGGCCTTTGTTCCCGGCATGCTCGCGCACGGTGCGCCGGCAGTCGTGGTGAATACCGGGTCGAAACAGGGGATCACCCTGCCGCCCGGCAACAGCGCCTACAACACCTCGAAGGCCGGGGTGAAGGCGTACACCGAGTTGCTCGCACACGAATTGCGGCAGGCCGCGTCGGGCCGCGTCAGCGCGCATCTGCTGGTCCCGGGATTCACCTACACCGGCATGAGCAACCGCCCCGCAAAGCCGGCCGGGGCATGGACGGCGGATCAGGTGATCGACGTGATGATCGAGGGCATCAACCGCGGCGACTTCTATCTGTTCTGTCAGGACAATGAGACGCCGCGCGCGGTGGACGAGAAGCGCATGGCCTGGGCGGCGGGGGACCTGATCCACAACCGCCCGGCGCTGTCGCGCTGGCATCCCGACTTCAGCGAGGCCTTCGCGGCTTTCCTGAAGGACTGAACGACACACGACGGCGCAGGGAACTTAGCATGACCAGGGTAGCGGTGCTGGATGACTGGCAGGGTATTGCCCGGACCAGCGCGGACTGGTCGGCGCTCATGGCGCGGGCCGAGGTCGTCTTCTTCGCCGATGCGTTCGCCGGCGAGGATGATGCGGCGCACCGGCTCGCCGACTTCGACATCGTGCTGTCGATGCGCGAGCGCACCCCGCTGCCCCCTTCGCTCATCGCG
>JAFKFJ010000201.1 GCA_017307335.1 Alphaproteobacteria bacterium
ATAGGTCGGGTCGGTGAACCAAATCGAGCCGTTCGAGGCGACCACGACGTCGTTCGGAGAGTTCAGCTTCTTGCCGTTGTAGCTGTCGGCGACGACGGTAATCGTCCCATCATGCTCGGTGCGCACGACGCGCCGGCCGGTGTGCTCGCAGGAGACGAGCCGCCCCTCGGTGTCGACCGTGTTGCCATTCGAGTTCAGGGACGGATAGCGGAACACGCTGAAATGGTTGTCGTCCTCGAGCAACCGCATCATCCGGTTGTTGGGGATGTCGCTGCAGATGAACATGCGTCCGGCGGCGAGGTAGACCGGGCCCTCGGCCCAGCGCAGGCCGGTCGCCACGCGCTCGACGGCGCCAGTGCCGACGCTGCCTTTGAAGCGCTTGTCGAGCGACTCGATGTGCTTGTCGGGATAGCGCGAGTCGGCGAGCGGACCCAGCGGCAGCCGCTCGTACCCGGGAACCGGCAGCGGCACGGCGGTTTCGCCGAACGGGCCTTCGGTCGCGGCGGCAGCGACCTTCAGCGTGGTCGCCGTCGCGGCGGCGGCGGATGTGGCCAGAAAGGCACGACGGTTCATTGGATGTTCCTCTTTGTTCGCCCGGGTTGTCTCCCCGGCGCAAAGGAACATAGCACCGCGGCTGGGCCGCGCGCATCGGCGTGCATGACCGTTGGGCGATGCTTTCGCTCAGGGCGTTGCGGGCGCAGGCTGGCCCGCTGAAGGGGCGGGGGGCGTTGCCGGGGGTGCCGACGCTGGGGGTGCCGACGCTCGGGGTGCCGACGCAGCCGGTGCCGGCGCAGCGGGGGGCTGCGGGGCTGCTGGCGCTGGCGTGGACGCCGGTGCTGCGGAAGGGGCGGGCGTCGTTGCCGCCGGCGCCGACAGCGGGCTCGCGGCGACCGGGGGCGGCGCGGGTGCGGTGCCGGCCGTCGTCGGCGCCGTCGCCGCTTCTGGCGGGGCGGCCGGTGCCGGGGCCTGTGCGTCCAGATTGACCGTGTAGTCGGGCACGATGCGCGCCTGCTTGCCGCCGATGACCAGCACCTTGGTACCGACCTTCAGCGGCACCGCATCCTTCTGCGTCACCGACACCAGGTCCTTGCTCGTCTCACGCACGATATATTCGTAGGCCTGGGTGTCATCCGTCGCGTGCTCGACCGTGTTGCCCAGCAGCCCGCCGACCAGGCCGCCGCCGATTGCCCCGAGGGCGGTGGCCACGCCGCCCCCCGGCGTCTGCGCCCCGGCGACACCACCTGCGGCCGCGCCCGTCGCGGCGCCGACGACGCCCGCCGCGCTCACGTCGATCTGGCGCACACCGATCACCACCCCGCGCTCGACCTTATTCGCCTGCTGAACCGCTGCCGCACTGTATGTATTGGGCGAGTAATCCGGTCCGCAGCTGACGAGCAGCGCCGGCACCGCGCATACCGCGACAGTCCTCATCAGACGGATCACGCGCACTCCCTCCTGCCGTCCGGGCGGCGGCTTAGGGCGACTTGGCGCATCTGTCACCCGCGATTTTGCAACCGGCGGTTTCGCGCCGCGCGCCGCGCGCTTCGGGGGCCAGATTGAGATGCCCGGAAGAGTGCGCCATCATCCGCCGCCAACCGCCCCGCCGCGGACAAGGGCGGGCAACCCATGGAGGAGCAAGAAGGATGGCAACGCAACGACGCACCCTGCTGGGGGTCTCCGGCGCGCTCGCGCTGGGGGCGCTGCCGGGCATCTCGCGCGCCGCCGAGAAGACGGTCGTGTATCTGACGCCCGGGCTCGACCTGCCGTTCTGGCGCTATCTCGCCAAGGGGATCGAGGACAGCGTGAAGGCGCAGGGATTCGGCTTCAGCGCGCTCGACAGCCACAACAACGCCGCGACCCAGCTCAAGAACGCGCAGGACGTGATCGCGCGCGGCGTCGCCGGCATCTGCATCTCGCCCACCGACAGTTCCACCGCCCCGGCCGTGCTCGGCCTTGCGCAGCGGGCAAAGATCCCGGTGATCATCTCCGACATCGGCACCAACTCCGGCGAATACGTGTCCTTCGTAATCTCCAACAATTTCGAGGGCGCCTATGGCATCGGCAAGGTGCTCGCCGAGCGGATGAAGGAGAAGGGCTGGCAGAACGGCTCGGTCGGCTTCGTCACCATCAGCCAGGCGCGCCGCAACGGCCAGGCCCGCACGGCGGGGTTCCGCAAGGCGCTGAAGGAGGCGGGGATCACCAAGGAAGCCGGATTGCAGCAGATGCAGTCCTACACGGCGGACGAGACATTCCATTTCGTGCAGGACATGCTGACCGCGAACCCGGACATGCGCGGCTTGTTCGTGCAGACCGACCAGCCCACCACCGGCGCGCTGCGCGCGATCAAGGCGGCGCGGCGGGAGGGCCAGGTGCTGGTCGCCTCCTATGACGGCACGCCGGAGCTCGTAAAGCTCATCGAGGCCGATCAGGTCGTGGGCTCGGGGATGCAGCAGCCGTACCTGATGGGCGTGAAGTCGGCGGAGGCGCTGCTCGCACACCTGAAGGGCGAGAGCGTGCCGAAGGAAACGACGGTGCCGATCCTGGTCGTGACCAGCAAGAACGTCGCCGAACTGTTGCCGACGATCCGCAAGACGGTGTTCGCGGGCGAGCTGTCCTGATGTCGGCTGCGCCGGCGCCGATCGAGGGGGCGGCGCCGGCGCCGCTGCTGGTTGCGCGCGGGATCGAGAAGCGTTTCGATCGAACCCGCGCGCTCGCCGGCGCCGATGCCGAGTTTGCCGCGGGCGAGGTGCACGGGCTGCTCGGCGCGAACGGCGCCGGGAAGTCCACGCTCTCGCGCATCATCGGCGGTCACCTGCAGCGCGACCGGGGCAGCATCGTGTGGCGCGGCGCCGCGCTCACGGCGCGCAACGCCCGCGAGGCGATCAGCGCCGGCATCGCGATGGTGATGCAGGAGACCAGCCTGGCGCCTGACCTTTCGGTGCTGGAGAACGTATTCCTGCCGGAGCTTGCGCGTCCCGGCCGGCTGCGCCTCG
The DNA here is from genome assembly GCA_017307335.1 of Alphaproteobacteria bacterium. GTDB lineage: Bacteria > Pseudomonadota > Alphaproteobacteria > Acetobacterales > Acetobacteraceae > JAFKFJ01. The sequence continues at coordinate 2,994 of JAFKFJ010000201.1, forward strand.
GTGCGCTGCGGGCGCGGGCGGAGGGGATCTTCGACAGTCTCGGCCAGCGCGACGCGCTGCCCCTCGGCGAGGAGGTGCAGCGCCTGTCCAGCGCGCAGCGGCAACTCGTCGAAATCGCGAAGGCGCTCGCCGTCGGTGCCGCACTGATCATCTTCGACGAGCCCACGGCCTCGCTCTCGCCGGGCGAGGTGGAGCGGCTGTTCGACGTCATGGCGCGGCTGCGCGCGGCCGGCCATGCGCTGGTGTTCGTCTCGCACCGGCTGGAAGAGGTGTTCTCGATCACCGACCGCGTGACCGTGCTGCGGGAGGGGCGCACGGTGGCCCGCTCGGTGCCGACGGCGACGCTGAACCAGGCGGAGCTGATCCGCCTGATGGTGGGCCAGGAACTCGGCGGCATCTATGCGGCGCGCCCGGCGGCCGGCGGCGGCAAGGTGGTCCTGGAGGCGCGGCATCTGCGCGCGCCACCCATGGTGCGCGACGTGTCGTTCGCGCTGCATGAAGGCGAAATCCTCGGGCTCGCGGGGCTCGTCGGCGCCGGACGCTCGGAGACGCTGCAGACGCTGTTCGGCCTCCGCCCGCTGGCGGCGGGCGAAACCCTGCTTGATGGCAGGCCCTTCGCGCCCCGCCACGCGGCGCAGGCGATCCGCGCCGGCATCGGCTTCGTCGCGGAGGACCGGCGCGGGCAGAGCATCATCCCGGATTTTTCGGTGCGCGAGAACTTGCTGCTCGGCCATCTCTCGGCGCGCCGCGGCTTCCTGCTCGGGTACCGCGCCCGCGACCGGCGGATCGAGGAACTGCTGCGGCAGCTCGAACTGCCGGCGTCGCGGCTGCTCGATGCGAACATGCTGAACTTCTCCGGCGGCATGCAGCAGAAGATCATCATTGCGCGCTGGCTGTTGCTGGAGCCGCGGGTGCTGCTGCTGGACGAGCCGACCAAGGGCGTCGATATCGGCACCCGCAGCGCGATCTACGCCATGCTGCGCGAGGTCGCCGGCAAGGGAACCGCGGTGCTGGTGGTCTCGTCGGATTTCGAGGAGCTGCTGGGATTGTGCGGGCGCGTGGTGGTGATGAGCGACGGTACTTCGATTGCAGAACTTCCCAGCGCAGTCCTTGACGAAGCCAAGCTCACGTTGTTCGCGGCGCCGCGCAGCTCGATGGCGATGACGACCGGGCTGCTGGAGGCGCTGGCGCAGGAAACCGGGGGGGCGGCGTTCTGGGCGCTGCTGGACGCCGGCCGCGTGTTCTGCCTCAGCCGCGTCGGCGGGACGGGCGCGGCGGACCCTGGCTTCGGCGCCGGCGCGGCGCCGGCGTTCGAGGAGACGCATATTCCAGCGGCCCTCGCGGCGCCCGCCGAGCGGTTCGTGCTCGAGCCCGATGGTGCGCGGGCGACGCTGCTCGTGCGCGCGCGCAGCCATCGCGGCCACGAACTCGGCTGGATCGGCCTGACCGTGCCCGGCGGCGCGCCGCCCGCGCCGGCGCCGCTCGCGGCGCGCGTGCATGAGCAATTCGCCCGGGCGATCTGACCGATGTCACAGACACTGGCGCAGACATTCAGCATCCGCCGGCTGGGGGCGCGGCTCGAGCTGCGCATGCTGGCGCTCGCCCTGCTCGTGTTCGTCGCGCTGTCATTCGCCTCGCCGTATTTCCTGCGCACCAACAATCTGCTGAACCTGCTGGACCAGTCGGTGGTCACTGGCATCACGGCGATCGGCATGACCTTCGTTGTCCTGACCGGAGGGATTGACCTTTCGGTGGGGTCGGTGCTCGGCTTCACCGGCGTGCTGATGGGCCAGACGATCCACGCCGGGGGCTGGAGCGCGGGTTTCGGCCTGTCGGTCGATCTCACGATCGCGCTCGGCATCGCCGTCGCGGTGCTGGCGGGGGCGGCGATCGGACTGTTTTCCGGCGTGCTGGTGGCGCGGTTCGGGCTCGCCTCGTTCGTGGTCACGCTCGGCGTGATGGCGATCGGACGCAGCCTCGCGTACATCGTCTCGGGCCAGAACGCGATCGCCGACATCCCGCCGCAGATCAACGGCCTCGTCTACACCTCCGTCTTCGGCGTGCCCTCGAACGTGGCGACGCTGCTGGTGCTGTACGTGCTCGCGTGGTGCTATCTCACGCTGACCAAGGGCGGGCGCACGATCTACGCGATCGGCTCGAACCGCGAGGCGGCGCGCACGGCAGGCCTCGCGGTCCTCGGCTACAGCATCCTGCCCTATGTGCTCTCCGGCGTGACTGCGGCGATCGCGGGCGTTCTGCTCTCCGCGCAGATTCTGTCGATCGACCCGCTGGCGGGCACCGCGCTTGAACTCGACGCGATCGCCGCGGTGGTGATCGGCGGCGCCAGCCTTTACGGCGGCCGCGGCTCGATTCTCGGTACCCTCATCGGAGTTTTGATCATGGTCATGATACGAAACGGGCTCAACCTGCTGGGTGTTTCGCCCTTTTGGCAGGGCTCGGCGATCGGCGGCATCATCATCGCGGCGGTGCTGGCGGAGCGGCTGCTGAGCACGCGGGTGCGCGCGTGAGCGCACAGGCGACCCCGCGCATCCGGCGCATCCAGAATGTCACGCTTGCCCTGCTCGTGCTCGGGGGCGTCGTCAACTACATCGACCGGGCCACGCTCGCGATCGGCAATCCGCTGATCAGCCACGACCTCGGGCTCGACAAGGCCCAAATGGGCGAGCTGCTGTCCGCCTTCCTGCTGGCCTATGCGTTCTCGCAGCTACCTGCGGGGGCGCTGGTCGACCGGCTCGGCCCGCGGCGGCTGCTCGCCCTCGGCATGGCGGCGTGGTCGGCGGCCCAGATCCTGGGCGGAGTCGTCACCAGCTTCGGACAGTTCTTCGGTGCGCGGATGCTGCTGGGTATCGGGGAGTCGCCGATGTTCCCGGCCAGTGCCCGCATCGCGCGGGACTGGTTCAACGTGCGCCACCGCGGGTTCGCGACCGGGATCTGGAACTCATCGTCGACGCTCGGCACCGCGATCTCGGCACCCTTGCTCACCATGCTGATGCTGAGCTTCGGCTGGCGCTGGATGTTCGCGATCATGGGCATCGCGGGCCTGTTGCTGGCCGGCGTCTTCTACGCGGTCGTGCGTGAGCCGCGCGAAGTGGCGTTGACCGCCGAGGAAGAACGCTATCGCACCGAGGGCGACACCGCCGACACCCGCTCCGCACCCGTCACCTGGGCCGAGTGGAAACGGCTGTTCGCGTTCCGGACGACCTGGGGGATGCTGCTCGGATATTTTGGCACCATCTACATGACCTGGATCTACACGGCGTGGCTGCCGGTCTATCTGGAGCAGGAACGGCACCTCAGCATCGCGCACACCGGCTGGGTCGCCGCGATTCCCTACGTCTGCGGCGTGGTCGGGAGCGTTTTCGGCGGCCGGGTCGTCGACTGGCTGCTGCGCGGCGGCATGGCGCCGATGACCAGCCGCAAATACCCGATGGCGGCGTCGATGGTGGTCACCGCCGTGGCGAGCGTGATCGCCGCGCAGACGCCGAGCAACGTCATCGCGGTCGCGGCGATCTCGGTCTCGCTTTTCATGCTCTACATGTCCTCCACCGCGGCCTGGGCAATGCCCTCGGTCGCGGCGCCGGCGAACTGCACGGCCTCGCTGGGGGCGATGCAGAACTTCGGCGGCTATCTCGGCGGCGCGCTGGCGCCGACGGTGACGGGGTTCATCGTGCAGTCGTCCGGCTCGTTTGCGCCGGCGCTCTGGGTCGGCGCGGTGGTGCTCGTCGTGTGCGCGAGCGGCTATCTCTACCTCGTGCACCGGCCGATCGAAGCCGCACCCCTGCCGGCCGCCGGCGGGGTCCGCTATGCCCGCTAGGACCCGCCGCACGCCCGGCGCGCGCCCGTCGCGCCGGGCGGCGCCCGCGTTCAGGGCACCGCGGTCGTGAACAGGTAGACGCCGAAGATGACGAGGTGCACCACGCCCTGGAGGCCGATCGTGCGGCCCGTTCCAAGCGAGACCGTTGCCACCAGCAGCGATAGGCCGAGCAGGGTCGTCCCTTTCAGGTCGAGGCCGAGCATGAGCGGATGGTGGGTCGCGAGCGAGATCGCCGCGACGACGGGAATCGTGAGGCCGATCGACGCCATGGCCGAGCCGAGCGCGAGGTTGAGGCTCGTCTGAATCCGGTTGGCACGCGCCGCGGCCAGGGCGCTGAGGCCCTCCGGCAGCAGCACGATGGCAGCGATGACGACGCCGACCACGGCCTTCGGCGCCTGCACGCTGCTCGCCACCGCCTCGACGCTCGGCGCGAGCGCCTTCGCCAGCAGAATCACCGCGCCGAGGCAGGCCAGCATGAGCAGCGCGCCGATGCCGGCCGCGGCCCGGCCGCGCCGCTTCCCGCGCCGGCGCACCGGCCGGCGGCAGGAAATAGGCGCGGTGTCGCACCGCCAGCACCAGCAGGAAGACACCGTACACGAGCAGCGAGACCACTGCCACGAACGCCAGTTGGGCGGGCGTGCAGCTGGCGCCGGCGGCGGTGTTCGTGGTGTTGGGCAGGATCAGCGTGATGACGGTGATCGTGCTGAGCGCCGTAAGGGTCACGCTGACGCCGTACACGCCGAACGACTGCTCGCCGTGCCGCAGCGCGGCGACGAGCAGGCAGATGCCGACCATGCCGTTGAGGATGATCATGACCGAGGCGAACACCGTGTCGCGCGCCAGCGCCGCCGTGCCGGTGGCATCCGACATCATCAGCGCGGCGATGAGCCCGACCTCGATCACGGTCACCGCCAGCGCGAGCAGCACGGTGCCGAGCGGCTCCCCCACGCGCAGCGCCACGATGTCGGCGTGATGCACGGCGGCGAGCACGCAGGCAATCAGCGCACCGCCCTGCAGGAGGGCGAGCAGCGGGGCCTGGGCGGCGACGCCGGCCGCCAGCACGCCCCAGCCGGCGAGGGGGGCAAGCCAGGCCCAGGCCGGCGGACGGACAGCGTGGCGCATCGCCGCGCCTCCTCACGCCGCACGCGCCAGGAACCGCGAGCGGGCCGCGAGGCGGCGCGGGCCGTCCGGGTCATGTGCCGGCAGCAGGATCGTCGGCTCCCCGGCCGCGAACGCGGCGATTTTCCGGAGGGTCGCCAGCGCCGTCGCCGGATCGTTGGTGACTCCGTCGGTCTTCCCGGCCGCGAGGTTGGCCTCGGAATAGGTCGCGTCGCCGGCGATGAAATAGGTCACGTCGTCGTCGCGCACGACCACCGAGACGTGGCCTTCCACGTGCCCGGGGGTCGGGACCAGGAAGATGCGCCCGTCCGGGATGTCCAATATCTCATAAACCATTATCAATATTAGACATTTTTTGCTATGATTACCCACACAACACCCGCACAGGTACGGCACATCAATGACTTAGCGCCGCGACCTGCACGGAATCTGCACAGAAGTGGGGTTCATCATGGCACCGGACACAGGAAAATTCATCATCGACAAAGAGGTCTTGAAGCCCGGCCTCATCCTGTTCCGGCGTTCCGACGTTCAGCACCGCAACTGGTACTGCCGGGTGAAGGTGCCCAAGGAAGACCGCTATAAGACCGTCTCGCTTAAAACCGAGAACCTGAACGACGCCCGCCTCATGGCGTGGGAGCAGGAAACCGAAGTCCGCTACGCCATCAAGCATGGCGTGGCGGTCTTCAATCGTCCCTTCCGTGAGGTTGCCAAGGAGTTCCTTGCCAAACAGAAGGCGCGCGCGAAGCGCGGCGAGATTACCCCCAAACGTATCGAGACTCTGCAAACCGCCATCGGCGGGCCGCTCAATGATTATATCGGCTCCGTGCAAGTCCATCTTATCGGTGATGAACGCTGGGGCAGCTATCCGCAGTGGCGGCGCGAGAACGGCGCAGGCCACATCGAGCGCAACGGCTCCCGCATGGTCACGCCCGAGATTGCGGAAAAGCTGGTCGCCGCCGAGTTCGAGCGGCGGCAGAGAATGCTCACGGCGCGGGGCATCCGCCCGAGGAAGCCGACGCCCGAGCAGATTGCCGCCGCCGTGCAAGAAAAGCTGTCAAAGCCCATTCCCTACGTCAGCGACGACACCATTCGCGGAGAAATGAAAATCTTCGGGGCAATCATGAACTTCGCCATCAAGCAGAAGTACGTTGCCGCCAGCTTGCGGTTCGAGGCGTTCCCGGCGCTCAAGGTCATGCGCCGCGAGGAATTTACGCCCGAGGAATACCGCAAGCTGCATACCGAAGGCCGCAAATGGGTGCGCAGCGCGACGACCGATAACAGCACATGGTATCGGACTGTCGCCTACAACCTCATTCTTATCGCCTGTAACACGGGCATGCGCCCGCCCGAATTGAAGAACTTGCGTTGGCGCGACATTACCCCCGCGAAAGACCGCGAAGGCCGCGATATTTTTGTCCTGTTCGTTCAGGGCAAGGGCAAGACACGCAAGCTGGTCGCCCCGGCCAGCGTGGGCGGCTATCTTGACCGCATCCGCACAATCTCGAAAGCGACGAGGCCGGACGACCCGGTATTTACGACCAGCAACGGGAAGCCTGCGAAGACGCTCTATCAATCGCTTATCGAAGACCTCTTGACCGAGACAGGCTTGCGCAAGGGTGCAGACGGCACCATGCGCACCACCTATTGCTTCCGTCATACCTACGCGACGTTCCGTTTGCAGATGGGCGTAGACGTGTATTTCCTCGCCCAGCAAATGGGTACGTCAGTGCAGATGATTGAAAAGCACTACGGCCATGTGAACACCATCCGCCACGCCGACCGCGTGTTGATGGGCATGGAGGGCTGGGACCCGGTGACGACCGCCAGCCCCGCCGATGCACAGGCCGAAGACGACGCCACCGACAGGCAATCGGCCAAGGCCAAGCATACGGCGAAGCCCAAGCCTTCCCCTCGCTCCAAACGCTAGGCCCGCATCGGAATAGCCCTCGTGTTCGAGGGCCGATGCAGGGGCCTTGCGTTGCCGTATCCACGACGCGCCGCTGGCGCTTCCCGGTCGCGGATACGGCTCAAGCGGACATGGGAAAAAGGTGCGCCGTGCCACAAGCACCCCCTTGTCCGCGCTCTGCCGCCGCAGCCGTGTCCTCAGCCGTTGGCGACTTGGAGGACATGGGGGCGGTGGCCCCCCTTCGCCTAAATGCGCCCATGTGGGGCGGCATTATCCGCTGGCTGTGCAGCGTCTATTTACGCTGCGGGACGTTATCGCAAACAGTGAAACCGATAAAGTCATTGTAATCACTCGCACCTCTGCATTGTCTAATCAATATTCGTTGACCGCTTCACGGACTCTATGTTTGACTTTTACAACTCAAACAAGAATCAAGTGGAGGAATTTTGCAAGTTATTAGTGGCCGTGCTGGCATAGTATTCAATCGTTTTGCTTTTCTGTTTCTATTAGCCGCGTTGTTCGCGGGATTCGCTGTATCGGCCTGTGCGGTGCCGTCGCCGTATACGACAGGCACATGGCGCTACAAGATGACGGTGACGGTATCGACGCCGGAGGGCGATAAGGTCGGTTCCGCTGTGCGCGAAGTGAGCGTAAAGAATGCTCTGTTGCCCGGTCATTCAAGCGGTTACCCGGAAGTAAAAGGCGAAGCGGTTGTCGTTGACCTTGGCAAGCGCGGCGCATTGTTCGCCATCATGCGCGGTGTGCGGTCTGGAAGGGATTATGGTCATCAAGTTGTCTTTGATGCCTTCCCATCTCCGACAAACCAGAGGCTTGAATACTACAGCCACCTAAAGGCGGGGCCTGTTGAATTGCCACCGGATGATTGGCCGGTATTCGTACACTTCAAAGACCCGAAAGACCCAAGCACCGTCGAGCCTGTTTTGGAAACCGGTTGGGATAGCCCACGTATGGGCCGCTTCATCCTCAAAGCCGACCATACAGAAGAAATATACGGCAAGGGCGTGAAGATTAAGTCTGTCTCCATTGAGATGACAAAAGAACCAATAACTTGGAATGGTGATAAATACTTCCCCAAGTACGACGACAAATTTCACTTTGTGCAAATTACCGACCTAAAAAGGGGGAGATAACGATGTCTATAGACCCAGATTCCGCAATATTTAAAGCCATCCTGTCCATGGACTCATACAACCGTGGCTATAACGCAGGAATTATCATGTCCAGTAATTCCATCGGCGCAGCTTCGATACTGCAAAAGACGACAGAAGGGCAATCAGTAAATTTTGATTCTGCGGTTCTCGGAACAACAACGGATGGGAACGGGAATCCGGTTGATAAGGATGTAAACGCGGGGTTCTACGCCATCGCCTACACGCTCTCGCCGACTGAAACTGTTGTCGCCTATCGCGGCACCGACGAGGCTTTCGCAACGCCTCAACATAATGGTGAGGTTATCGGCGGAGACTTTGCCAACGGCGACCTTGCGGCCCTTGGAGACGCGAATGTGTCACAGGTGGCGCTCGCCTTCGCTTTCTATGATGCTGTGGCTCTGCAACTCGGAAACGATGACATCACGGTAACGGGCCATTCGCTGGGCGGCGGCCTTGCTGGTCTGGTGGCCGATGTTGAAAACAAGGGTGGCGTCGTCTTTGACAACATGCCCTTCATCAAGGCAGCCCATGCTTACGTTTCCGACCTGAACACGTTGTCGGTTTCAAGTCTGAGCGGATACTACCTGCACGGCGACATTCTTGAACCCATACGCGGAACGCTTGGGGGCAGTTCCAGTGACGCGGATTATTTCACGCCGCTACAAATATCCGCTGGTACTGGCTTTGCGGGTTTTAGCAACGGAAACGAAGGCTCGACGGCAGGCCACAGCATAGCGGCGCTTGTGATTTCGATGTTCGCCGATACGACTGTCGGCGGTGAAGTGACAGCTACGAGTTGGAACTATGCGGCAAATTATTTCTGGCAAGCCCTGTTCGACAACAGCTTCGCATCGCAGATAGGGCTTACCGATACCACTAACTCGACCGTGGCAGAGCCGATAACGGGGCGCTTTATTACACCGCCCGAAGACGGTACGCCGGACTATTCCGCCGCTCTGTTGAACCTTATCGCCTATTCCGCCATCGACAACGGCGCGGCGACGACGGCAGCGCGGCCCTTTGGCGATACGGGGATTCGGGCCTTTTATGATGACGCGAACGACCTTGGCAGCGTCCTTCATACCTACAATTCAAACCCGTCTCAAAGCACGCTTTCATCCAACCTGATGAAGCAAATCGGCTACTCCGCCGACAACGGAAGCTATACCTCCTATACCGCCAGCAGCCTGACGCATGCCTTCGTCGAATATGCGGCGGCGCTGGCGCTTGGTCAGGTGATGAAAGAAGACAGCAGCAACCACCCGACCAACACCGCCGTATTGAACGGCGTGCTGACGTTCAGCGACACCGACGCGAACACGACCACATACACGCCCGCGAACCATTCTCTTGCGGTGAATTTCTCAGATGCGCTGTGGGGCCTTTCCGGTATGCCAGAAGTCACAGGCACGTCCCATGCACCCTACATCGCGGCGCGGACGGAAATGTTCACCAGCGTCATGTCGCAGACCGACGTGATTGCCAGCGCGGACGAAGCGCTCGTCAAGGCGGATATGACGACCTACTGGACCAACCAGACTGCTGATGTCATCAAGCAAGTCGTCTACGCCGTCGATGCGGCGGGCGGCGTTGTGCAGATGCCGAATACCGTAGCGGACGGCATTGCGTCCAAAGTCTCCATGTTCGTTGGTTCAAAAGATACCCCAACGGCAGGGTTTGAGGGCAACGACACCATTATTGGCACAACGGGCAACGACCTCGTGCTGGGCAGCGGCGGGCACGATACCTATGTGATTTCTCCCGGAACCGGACCCGACGGCTCACGCGGTGTTGTGCAGGCCGTGGAGCACGTTTCGTCGGGCAATGCTTCCGATATCGTTATTCAGGTGGCCTACCCCAATAACGGCGGGGAGCATTATGCCATTCTCGATTCCGTCGAGACCGTCGTTGCGAAAGATTATTACACAGACAATATGGTCTCTTACACGGGCGGTGCTGAAACCGACACCTACACCTTTACCAAGGTGACGGCGGCAGACATTGCCGACCCGCAAACGCAGATTCAGCAGAATGTCGCCGATATCGCCAGCCAAGTCGAAACAGACCTTCAGGCCGGAACCAACCTCGTGACGAAAGCCTATGTGTTCACGGACGGCGCACACCAGTTGGCCGATACGACTTACATCAACTTCAATCGCATAGATGGCGGCGCTGAAAAAGACCTCATCGAGACAGGCTCGATTGATGGAAGTATCTATAACGGCGGCGGCGGCAAAGACACGGTCGATTACAGCACCGTTGCTGCTGCACAGGGCATTATCGTCAATTTTCAGGAAACGTCCGAAGAGGTTTCGCGCAAGGGAGATATGTCCTCTTTGGATACCGACCAGCTCACCTCGATAGAGAATTTTGTTTCGACCGATAATAACGACAATTTTTACATAGGCGCAGCGGTATATCGTGGCGAAAGCACGATGGTACTCGATGGGCGCGCAGGTAACGACCAGTACGGCATCCATCTTCTGGCCGGGGCCGACATGGGAACCGTTCAGATTATCGACAATAGCGGCACTGACCTCTTAACGCTCGGTAACTCTACCGGGTGGAACGGAGAGCACAGAGATGCCGATTTATCGCTGTCGGCTTCCCTGAGCACGATTGATGGCGAATCGTATGTTCTGGTGACGGCAGACGACACAAATGGCGGGCATTCGGAAATTCAGTTGGATAAGAGCGCCATTGATGCTGGCACGGGGATTGACCTCATCTCTGTGAATAGCTCGCCGCAGTGGGTCGCGCAGGATTTTGTCGATGACTTGCTGACCGCCACATCTGGCGGCTCCATCACATGGGCCTCATTCAAGCAATATTTGCAAACTAACGGAGCAGGCAACGGATGGTTTGGGGGAGAGAGCATAGCGACGGACGATAGCGGAAACATTGTCAGTCAGACGGTGGATAAAACCACTACAAGCAGCGGAGGGGTTGCCAATGGCGGCGGCATAATCGGAGCCGCTTACGGCGAAGAAGTTTTCCATCGTTTCGTCGTTACAGGCGCGAGCGTTTCCGGCACCGGAGATACTACGACGACGCATATTAACTATAAGGCCTCGACGCAGGAAGTAGACCTATCGGACCTCACGCAAGACGACGTGCGGTTTACCTTGAGCGGTTCACAAGGCCATGCCAACCTGACGGTGAATATCGAAAGCCTCAACACATCGTTCACCATTCAGGACTTTGAAGTCGGCCAGTATATTACGGGTACAGCGGTCTTCACGGAAGAACTCCATATAGCGGCGGTAACCGACCCGGAGTCTACTCTCGTGGCAACGGGTATCGGTTCTTTTGCGGGGGACTATGCGGGCGACCAAATATATTCGCTCATCGACTTCGGCGCGGTTAACGTGACGTATTTCTTCGACACGCTGCGGACGCTAGGCGACGGCCACGTTTTCAATATGCAATCGGATACGCTGACCTTCACGGGCACGGCGGGCAACGACAGCATGATTGGCCTCGATACGCGCGGCGACATCATCGAGGGCTTGGTCGGAAGCGACACCATCCATTCCTACGGCGGCGACGACGTGCTGATTGGCGGCACGGGGAACGATTCCCTCTACGGCGGGCTGGGTGATGACAGCTACGTATTTAGCGTGGGCGATAGCTCGGGGGGCGACACGATAAGCGAGAACGCCAACGAGGGCACGGATGCCGTCGTGCTGCATGGTGTTGACCCCGGCGACGTTCACCTGTGGACGACGAACAACAGCACTGGTTTGCACATCACCTATTCCGCGACGGACAACATCGTCATCGCGGGCGGCAGTTTCAACAACACGAACGGCGTGACTATTGGCAGCGTCGAACAAATCAAGTTCGACGATGGCACCACGTGGGATTTGACCGGAGGTCTGCACCTGACGGCGAATACCTCAACCGCGACGGTCTACGGCACAGGTTTCGACGACACGATTGAGGGCGGCTCCGGCAGCAACACTCTCTACGGCTATGGTGGCGACGACCTGCTGACAGGGCATGCCGGGAACGACAATCTGAACGGCGGTCAGGGCGATGATTCCTATGCCTTCGCCGTAGGCGACGGCTCCGACACCATCAATGAAACGGCGGACCAAGGCACCGATACTGTGCTGCTTCACGGCGTTGACCCGAACGATGTTCACCTGTGGACGGCGAACAACAGCACCAGTTTGCACATCGCCTATTCCGCGACGGACGACATTGCCATCGCGGGCGGCAGTTTCAACAACACGAATGGCGTGACGGTTGGCAGTGTCGAACAAATCAAGTTCGATGACGGCACCACGTGGGATTTGACCGGAGGGCTGCACATAATGGCGAATACCGCAACGGCGACGGTCTACGGCACAGGTTTCGACGACACGATTGAGGGCGGCTCCGGCAGCAACACTCTCTACGGCTATGGCGGCGACGACCTGCTGACAGGGCATGCCGGGAACGACAATCTGAACGGCGGTCAGGGCGATGATTCCTATGCCTTCACCGTAGGCGACGGCTCCGACACCATCAGTGAAACGGCGGGCCAAGGCACGGATACCGTGCTGCTGCACGGCGTTGACCCGAACGATGTTCACCTGTGGACGGCGAACAGCAGCACGAGCCTGCACATCGCCTATTCCGCGACGGATGACATCGCCATTGCGGGCGGGAGTTACAACGGCACGAACGGGGTGACGGTGGGCAGTGTCGAACAAATCAAGTTCGATGACGGCACCACGTGGGACTTAACGGGTGGGCTGCACCTGACGGCGAATACCTCGACCGCAGCGGTCTACGGCACAGTCTTTGACGACGTGATTGAAGGCGGCTCCAGCGGGGGTGCTCTTTACGGCTATGGCGGCGATGACATTCTTATCGGCCACGGCGGGGCAAACACTTTCACGGGTGGCGCAGGGGCCGATACCTTTGTGCTGACGGATGCTTCGCATAGCAGCACGATTGCGGATTTCAGCACGGCGCAAGGCGACGTTATCGACATTTCCAGCTTGCTCACGGGCTACGACCCGGTGAACGACAACCTGAGCGACTTCGTGCAACTGACGACCAGCGGGAGCAACACGCTGATTAAGGTCGATACGGACGGCACAGGCACGGGCCACGCCATGGCGCAGATTGCGACCTTGAGCGGCGTCACCGGCCTGAACCTCAACGACCTCGTTGATACCGGGCATCTTATCGTCCACGCGGCGGCATAAGCCGCGCAGGACGATGGGAGCCTAGCGGTACGCCGTCCCGCTCCACACGAACAGGTGGTCTCCGCCATCAAAACGAACGTCGTGCATGCCCTTGTGAGCGGCGGGCATCACAATCAGGTCGCTGGCCGAATAGGCCAAGTCAATCGACTTGACCCCATACCCGCTGGCCGTGGCCAGCAGCGCGGAAGTCGCACAGCCGCCCGAGCCGCAGTAATCGGAATTGCCCGTCCTGAAAACGAGGTCGGGCTTGTGGTCGCCGTTCAAATCCGCATGGCCGACCGTGAACGGGGCCATTTCGGCATAGTCTTTCCCGAGCGCGTGGCGGAGTGCCGCCGTCTCCGCCGCCGTGGGCGTGGCCTCGACCTTGACGGACGCGCCCGCCGCGATCGCTGCCGTAGCGGCACCGCCGAGCGCCAGCGCGGCCAGCGCCATGACGGTCTTGTTCTTCATCACCATACATTCCCCTCTTGCTGACGCTTTGCCTTAGCCGCGCTCTGCCACGGCTTAAAGGTTGGGCGTGTTCTTTTTGGCGTTGTTCATTTGTTGCCGCTCCTGCTGCGCCCCGCCGCCCAGCACGGCGGCGCGGGAGGCTTCGGAGGCCGCGTAATCCAGCGGCGCGTCCATGATATAGACGGTGAGGTTACTCACGAGGTCATTGCCGAACCGCGACCAGTCCCCGACGTTCTGGATATTATCGTTGTCACCGAAGCCCGCGCGGTTGTTGGGCTTTCTGACGTAGAAAATAGCGTGAACATAGGTCACGCCAAGGCAAACCGGATTCAGCGGGTTTGCGCTCGCCCGCTGGCCGTCGATGCCGCCGTGCGTGACAACATAGCCGCTGGCAATTTTCTGGCCGAGGAAGTCCTTTCTGGCCGTGCCGCCAAGGTACTGGTCGGCCACGCGGGCCGCGCCGATGAAGCCCGTGTTGCTGGCCTCCAGACAGGACGCCTGTTTCAGCTTCTGCGCGTCGCTGGCGGAAAGCGGGTGTCCCGCCTTGTCGAAGAACCAGCTCATCACATTGTATTCCTGCGTCACGCCCCCCGCGCCGTATTTCGCCTTGAGGGCGGCTATGGTGTTGGTCACGTTGGGCGCGTTGGAAGGATTGTAGCCGACCCGGCGGACAATGCCGGAAACGACGGGCGGCGTGGGATAGGTGGTATAGAGCAGATAGACTTGTTCAAAGCCCTGCGGTGCGCCCTGCGCGGTGGTGCCGAAGGAGCCGCCGAACATCGTCTGGTTGGGCAATTGGCGGAAATTGATGCCGATTTCAGGCTGGGCAAAGCGGTCGTTTAGCAGGCCCGAGAATTTGAGCTTGGCCAGCGCCTGGTCGCGCGACATGCCAAGCGTGAACGCGCCCGCGCCTAGCGGCGGCGCGGACTTGATGAGGGATTCGACCTGTGCGGCTGTCCCCGCCGTTTGGGCCAGCGCCGGAAGGGCGGCCAGCAAGGCGGCGGAACAGGTCAAATACAGTGCGGATGTCTTTATCATAGGCGGCCCCTCATCCTCTCTCTTATCATTGACTGGTTTCAGTAGAGATTTCCCCGCAGCGCGAGCAAATCCACGATTTGCGCCAGCCCGCGAGCGCGTCCCGGTAGGCGGCAAGGAGCCGCTTGCCCTTGCCCCAGCGCCAGAGCGGCGGGCGCACCCAATTGTGCAGCACAAACCAAAGAACAATGGCGACGACTATGGCTTCCATCAGGATCGCGGGGCTGACCTCTCTGCCCGCGACTTGTGCGCGGCGCACCACGATTGCCGCCCACAGGCAGGTCAGCACCGCCGATATCGCAATGTCCGCCACGAAGCCGCCCGCGTGCGGTTCCAGCGGCGGTCGACATCTTTTCGCAAGCGCCGATGAGGTGACTTGTTCGGCGTGCAGGGGGCTTCCCCCGCCCGGCGTCACCGAAATCGTGCCGGATTGGGTGCCTTCCTCATAGACGATGGAGCATTTTCTGGTTTGCTCGGAACCGCAGGCGGCGCAGCGCATCTCAGTGCGCCTTGCCTGTCTCGGGCACAAAGATGTTGCCGCAGGCCCCGCAAATCCACGACGCCCGCCAGCGGCGCTTCCCTTCGGCGTATTGCTGGCGCTTCGGATAGGTGCGCGCGAGTCCCAAGAGCGACACCGCCAGCCACAGGAGAATCACTAGCCAGATAGGACGGGCGAGGCCCTCAATGTCATGGCTGATGAAGCCAAGGATGTTGCGCAGGTTGAACCCGACGAGGACGATGAACAGTGCGCAGGCTATGGAACTGAGGGTAAAAACGACAAACCAGTTGGTCGGCGGCGCGGCGCGTTGGGCGAAGGCGCTTTTGGTCGTGCTGGTCGATGAGGTTTGGAGGTTATGCTGAGCGACGCCGAAACCGCCCTGCGTCGAAGACCCTATGCTTTGGCCCGTCGCGGTGCCGCTCGTTTTCGTGGTGGACGTACCCTGCTCATGGGCCACAGAGCAGAGTTGGGCATTATGGGAGTGGCATTTCGGGCATTCCATCGCAGAGCCTCATATCAGGTGCGCACAACACGTTCGGCGGGTGGAATCAGCCGGCGACACCCCCACTACCGGGGGCGCACGCCACTGAAAACCGGGTGTTGGAAACCTGACAATAGACAGGCGCGAACGCCTTTAAGCCGGGTGGCTCTGGACATACGCGTCCGCCACCCGGTCGCCAATTTGGCTCCGGCTCTATTGTCGGGGTTTCCACGCCCCACCCCCGCGTCTCCGTGAGGGCGCGGGCAGCATAAGAATTTTACCATCCCACCGCAATAACCACGGTAGCGCTTCCGCCCCCCCACCGCAGGCGGGGTTTAGAACCCCGGCCCTTTGAAGCGGCGGGCTGCGATGGTGCGTTTGATGGTGTCGAGGGACGCCAGCGCGGCGGCGCGTTCCGTGGTGTCGGGCTTGGTTGCCGCCAGTGCTTGGCTGACGCTGTAGAATTTGGAGTGCAGCGCAGCTTCTTGCAGGGTGTTCAGTTCGGCTTGGGCGATGAAGATGCTCATGGCGTGTCTCCTGATGCTCTGGAGGCCGCAACCATCACGGCCTTTCATGCCCCCGAAAAGCCATCTGGATTTGCCGGGCGCACCCGCAGGGCCGCAACAGAGTGGAGGAGCCCTTTAGGGCTTGCGCCCATCAGGCAAAGACGGATGGCAGGGTGCATGATGAAAAGGACGAGATGGTAGCGGGCGGGCAGCGGGAACCAGACCCCGTTAGCCTATCGCCAGTCTGAACGGGATTTGCAGGAAGATTGTCAGTTTCACGAGGATACGGGCGTTGCCTACGGCCTGCGTCCTACTCGCTGACGCTCACGGAACCGCGCCCCCGCGTTTCCGCCTCATCGGTGACGACCGCGAACGCATGAATCGTGCGGACACGTCCGCGCATTGGTTTCGGCGGCATAGCCGCCTGTTTTCATGGGGGCGTGCCGCCCTTTTTCTTTGGGGGCTGCCGCCCCTTCGCCGTCAAGACCAAGCCCAAAAGGGCGGAAAACGCCCGCCGTGTAGTCGCTGCGCTCCGGCCCGCACCACCGGACGTTTTCCGGTCTGGACAGCGGAATCCCCGCTCATTGCCGCGTGGCTAGTCGGTTGCATGTGCAACCCTCAAGCCAAGGAAGAAAAGGCAATGAAACAAGATGTTTATGGACGTGTAACCGCCCAAATCGTGACAGCGCTGGAAAGCGGCGTCCGCCCGTGGTTCCAGCCGTGGAGCGTGGCCCATGCCGCAGGACGCATCACCCGCCCTTTGCGGGCGAACGGACAGCCCTATCGCGGCATCAACGTATTGATGCTGTGGGGGGCCGCCTGTGAGCGCGGGTATCACGCGCCTATCTGGATGAGCTTCAAACAGGCGCAGGAACTAGGTGGCCACGTCCGCAAGGGCGAGAAAGGCAACCTTGTCGTTTACGCCAATACCATCACGCGCACCGAAGCCGACGAGAACGGCGACGAGCAAGAACGCGATATTCCCTTCATGAAGGGCTATACCGTGTTCAACGTGGAACAGGTGGAGGGATTGCCCGCGCACTTCTACGCGCTGGCCGAGCGCCCCGCCGATACCGTGCAGCGCATCGCCCATGCGGAGGATTTCTTTGCCGCGACCCGTGCCGATATCCGCCATGGGGGGAGCCGCGCGTTTTACAGCCCCGCCCATGACTTTGTGCAGATGCCGCCGTTTGAAGCCTTCCGCGAAGCCGAAGCCTATTACGCCACGCTTGCCCATGAAATGACCCATTGGACGAAAGGCGCGAAACGCTTGGAGCGCGATTTTGGCCGCAAGCGCTGGGGTGACGAAGGTTACGCCATGGAAGAACTTGTAGCCGAGCTTGGCGCGGCCTTCCTGTGCGCCGACCTGTCCTTGTCGCCCGAACCCCGCGAGGAACACGCCGCCTATATCGGCAATTGGCTCAAGGTGCTGAACGAGGACAAGCGGGCGATATTCAGCGCCGCCGCCCATGCGCAGCGTGCCGCCGATTATCTCCACGGTTTGCAGCCGCAGCCCGCCGCCGTGCAGGAAGCCGCCTGACACGGCGAGGCCGGAGGGGAAACCCTCCGGCCTAAGCCCGCATGCGCCCTTGGCGCAGGGTTGAGCCGCCGTCATGTTGACGGCGGCAATCCTATTCCCGCCCGACCCGCCCCTGTGAGGGCGTCGCAGCCCCTTGGGGGCGCGACGTAAATACATAGGCAGCGCCGCCGTCCGGCCTGTGGCGGCGCTAAAGCCTACCTATTCGCCGTATTATTGTGCAGAACATAGTATCCGAACAGCGGGGAGCAGCGCCCATGGAGTCTACACCCTATGAAACGCTCATGGCGGCGTTTCTCGAAACGCCGGAAATGGCCGACTGGGAAGAATTTGTCGCCGCTGCGCGGCGACAGCTTGAGTCGGGCGCGGACACCGTGACCGTCCCCGCCGCCTTCCTGCGCTGTGTGATTGACGACATCGCCACGTCACCCCTGATGTTCGCGGCGGTTCAAGATGACTGGAACCGCCATTGCGACGCGCACGGCCACCCTGAGTTCAAGAAAGAAGGTGACGGCGAAGACGGCGGCGAGCCGTTCTAATGCGGACGGCGGCGCAAGCCTTCCTTGCCCGCCTGTTCATGGCCTTGGCCTACCTTGCGCCCGCCGCCGCTCACGCCCAGCAGCCCGCCAATTACCGCGACGCGGTGCAGGCTTACGTCGCGCTCGAGCGCGACATTGCCGCGCTTCAGGAACAGGTTTCCAGCGGGGCACTCGGGCAATACGACTACAACGCGGCGCGTATCCACGACGAGCGCGGCATGGCGATACTGCGCCAGCGCTGGGGGGCGCGGATCTCGGCGGACGCGCGGGCGGCCGACCCCGCCGCCGCCGAAGCCATCACGCCGGGGCATGTCCATATCCCGCCGTTGCATGAGATAGAGGACGAGCGTGAAGCGACGATTGCGGACTTCATCGTGAACATCCTCAAAGTCGTCACGATTACCGGTCTCGCCGTCTTTGGCTTTTTCTTCCTGAAAATCGTCTGGAAAAAGCTGGTCGAGATTTGGAAGGCGATGACCGGCGACGAGCCGGTGTCAGACAACTACGGCGCGGCCAGCTTCGCGCCCATCCGCTACGGCATGCCCAACCCCTATTACCACGAACGCGGCGTGTTTTTGGGCAAGAGCAGCGACCCGCTGGCGGACGAGGTGCCCACGGTGGAGCATCCGGGCGGGCCTGTTTGCACCATGCCGGAGCATCATACCCTCATCGTGGCCCCGACCCGCACGGGCAAAGGCACCCGCATCCTTGTGCCGACCCTCTTGTCCTACATGGGTTCCATGTTGGTCATTGACCCCAAGGGCGAGAACGCCGCCATCACGGCGCGCGCCCGCGCCGCGCTGCCGGACTTGCCGAACGCGGAAGTGTTCATTGTGAACCCGTGGGACGAACTGGCCGACACGTTTCGCGGCCTCGGCTTCCAGCCAGCGGCCTATAACCCGCTGGACGTGATAGAGCGCGACGACCCCAACGCCGTGGCCGTGGCGCAGGCACTCGCGGCCACGGTCTGCCCCGCCACATCCGAGAAGGAGAGGTTTTGGCAGGGGAGCGCGGCGAACATTCTGGCGGCGGTGTTCTTGTGGATTACCGACCAGCCCGACGAAACCAAAACGCTCGCCCGCGCCCGCGAGATTGTCTCGTTGAGCCGCAAGGATTTCACCGAGCGCTTCCTTGTCCCCATGGCCGCATCGTCCGCCTTCGGCGGCGCGATAAAGGAGATGGTCAGCCAGTACCTAGATTTAGCCCATGAGACGTATTCGGGCATCATGTCGAACTTGACCGAGGCCACGAAGTTCATTTCCGACCCGCAGCTTAAAGCCGCCACGTCGGAAAGCAGCTTCGACATGGGGCAGCTCGTGGCCTACCCAACCACCGTATATTTCATCATCCCGCCGGACAGGATGGACACCCAGCGCACATGGCTCCGGCTCATGGTGACGGCGGCAACCCACACCTATAAGCGGGCCAAGGCTGAACACAGGGGTATTCACCGCTGCCTGTTCATGATTGACGAGTTTCCCGCCTTGGGCCGCATGCCGGACATGCCCCGCGACATTGCGACCATGGCCGGATACGGGGTGGACTATGCCTTGGCCGTGCAGGGCGTTGACCAACTCAAGGATGTGTACAAGGACGCCGCCGGGGCCATCCTCGGGAACTGCGCCTACAAGTGGTATTGCAACGTCTCCGACCTTGAGAGCGCGAAATACCTGTCCGACACGCTGGGCAAGAAGACGGTGAAGACCAAGGGCATCGGCAAGGCGGCGGACGGGAAGGAAAGCGAGAATTTTGGGGAGACGGGCCGACCGCTTCTCATGCCCGATGAGGTCATGAATCTCGGGCGGGACGTGGCCCTTGTCACCAACCCCGAGGGCCGTCCGTTCTATCTCCGTCCGGTCGATTATTGGCAGCTATCGGACGCGTTCAGCTTCATGCGGAAGAACTACCCGGACAAGCTCGGAGAGGTGTTCTTGCACCTCACTTACGACCCCAATCCGTATCGCAAGGCCAACGGTTAGGCCCGCCGAGTCGGCTGTGATATTTCCCATAGGCCGCCCGATGGGCGGGGGCTGGTTTCCGCCTGAAACGCAACAAAAAAACTACTTGGAGTTGCGCACGGCCCGCTTCCGATTTACGCTAAAACTATGCGTTGAGAGAGACCGCAAGCCATGGACGGACTGACCGTCCGTCCCCGCGCCCAAGGGGCGCTGGCTTGGCAAGGGGTTATTCTACCCCGTTGCATCCCCTCGACCAAGGGAGCCTTCGCGCTCCCTATGGAACCCATGACCAAGGCGCGTCGCCCTTGGAACCCGACGAGGGCTATCGCACCCTCGACCACTCGCCGGAGACTTTCGCGTCCCGGCACCCACGACCAGAGCTTTCGCGCTCTGGACGACGAGCAGGCGGCGTTCCTGCCCCTGCACCCTGACGAGGGGGTGCGCCCCCCTACGACCCCGCCGGGTATTCGCCCCGGTGGCGACAATGGAGCGGCCATTGTGCCGTGCAGCAAAGGGAGGCGGCATGAAGGAAGAAGGAATGTTCGTTATCGTCGCGGACTTCACGCCCGAGGAATACGCCTATGCCCTCACGCTCGCCCGTGCCTATGGCTACGGCGACGATGTCGGACGTTTTGCGAAAGACGTCGCCCTTGACCGCATACGCATCATGGAGGGGGAAACATGACGGCGCGTTCCCCCAAGCCCAAATCCGAAAAGCGCCAGCGTACCGCGCAGCTATTCGTCCGTCTCACGCCCGAGGAAAAGGCCGCTTTTCTCGACCGCGCCGACAAGGCGGGCATGGCGTCCGCCGCCTTCGCCCGCGCCGTCCTCACGGGCGATGCAGGCCCACGCGCCCAGCGCCGCGTTCCGGCGAACGCGCAGGCGCTGCGGCTGGTGCTCGGGCATCTTGGCAAGGTCGGCAGCAACCTGAACCAGATTGCCCGCCAACTGAACCGGGGCCGACCGGACGATGTGGACGAGGCCCTGATAGCCGCCCTCGCTGATTACGCCCGTATGCGCGACATGCTCTATGACGCGCTCGGTAAAGACCCCGACCACGCCCCGCCCGCCGTCATATCCCCATCGTCGGTTCCGCCCGTCTCGGACGCGTTCAACGCCGCCGCGCCGCCCGCGCCCAGCGCGGCAGACCCGCCCGCCGTTCCGGCCCTGCATACGCCGCCCGTCCCGCCGGAGGCCCCCGCAACCCCGCGCCGTGCGGCCACGTCCGGTTCCCGGTTCACCCGCCAACCCCGGAAACCTTGAGGGCGGCATGATTCTCAAGGGCGGCTCTCGCGGGAAACCCCAAGACCTGGCCGACCACGTTCAGCGCACGGATACCAACGAGCGCGTCGTCATCCTTGAAATGAACTCCGGCCTCGGGAGCTTGGCCGCGACCCTGCGCGACTGGCAAACCCTGTCGGAAGGCACGCGCGGCAAGAACGGCCTTTATCACCTCAACGCCGATCCCGACGCCCGCTATGACATGACGCCCGAAAAATGGCTGCGCTGCGCGAACGTCGCGGAAGAAGAATTAGGGCTGCAAGGCCAGCCACGCGCCATCGTCATGCACGAGAAAAAAGGCCGCCAGCACATTCATGTCATCTGGTGCCGCACCGACCTCGACACCATGACGCTGCGCGACGACAGTTTCAACTATCTGGCCCACGAACGCGCCAGCCTGCGGCTGGAACGGGAGTTCGGGCACGAACACGTCCCCGGCAAGCACGCCAAGCGCGACCGCGAGAAGCAGCCGGAGTTCCCGCGTTCTGAAATCAATCATGCCGAATGGCAACAGGCCGAGCGGGCGGCGCTGTCCGTTGACGACCGCCGCGCCCAGAACCGCGCCTTGAAAGAAGCCAGCGACAACGGCCAAGCCTTCAAAAACGCCATCGAGGAAGCGGGCTATATACTGGCGCAGGGTGACAGGCGGGATTTTGCGTTGGTCACAGCGGAAGGCTCGATATTGAGCCTTGGCCGCGAACTCGACATGAAGGCCGCCGAGGTGCGGGCCTTCATGGCCGACGTAGACCGTGCCGCGCTGCCGACCCCCGCCGAGGCGAAGGCCATGCAGCGGGCGCGGCAGGATGTAGCCGCGCCTGAACCCGCGCCGCCGCCCGTGGCGGCAGAGTCGGAAACACCCGTGGCGGAAGATGCGCCGCCGCCACAGGCGGCAAAACCGGAAACGCCGCCACAGGCGGCAGAGCCGGAAACGCCAGCCCCCGCCGAAACCGAAACCTACGAAGACCGCCTACGCGGGGCCGTCGCCCGGCGGCAGAAAGAAGAGCTTTGGAAATGGCGCAAGCGTTGGGGCGGCGAAATCAGGCGCACCAACCATATCCTTGAAGGCGAATTGGCGGAGAAGATGGAGCACTTCGACGCGGTGCAGGAAGCCGCCCGCGAGATTCAGAAACGCGAACACCAGAAGCAGCGCGAGGATATTTGGGAGCGGCTACAGCGCGTCATCAGTCCCGCCGCCGCCGGGGAAAAGGCGCAGAAGCGCGAACAGGAGCGCGAAGCCCTTTACCGCACCCAAGAGCAGGAACGCCGGGATTATCTGGCGCTTCAGCTTCAAACCAAACAGTTGGAAATGGACGCGCTGCGCGAACGGCATGAGCAGCAGGCGGAGGAATTGCAGCGGAAGTTCGCAGCCGAGCTTGAACGCTATCTGCGTGACCGCGAAGCGGCGCAGCGGCTGTGGCAGGAATTGCGGGAGCAGCGCGCCGCGCGGCAGGAGGAACGCGACAACGGCCCATGGCCGGACTTGCCGCCACCGCGACGAGGAAAGTAAGCGGCTCGCGTTTCTTGCCCCCGGAACCGAGCCGCCAAACCGAACAGGGTGCGGAGACTGACGCGGACGCAGCGGGCGAACACGAAGGGGGGGACGCGTCGCGGTTCTTCGCCCCCGCGTGGCGCTTGCCTATGCTCATATCGCGTTGGGTCGGCGGGACACTCACCCGCCTTGGGCGGCGCAAGCGTCGCCGCCAACTCGCCAAGCGGTCGAAATTCCTGACGCGGCCAGCAGAGCCGACGCCACCGCCGAAGGCAGCAGAGCAGCCAGCCGGAACGACGCGGACGGAGATAAAGCACACGGGCGCATCAATCACCACGCCACCCTTGAAGCCCAAGTTCAACAGACGGCGCGGGCCTAGAATTTAGCGCAAACCTTCCTCAGTGATATTGTCCAGCTTGACGAAGGAAGCCAAGCGGTCGACAAGTCGACGCATGAGCAAGTCCCCCGAAAAACCCCGCGACCGACAAATTGTCGGTTTTAGCCTGTCCCCGGCAATGGCAGCCGCCGTGAAAATGGAGGCTGCCCGCCGCAAGCTGTCGTTGCGCAAGCTCTTTGAAGAGTTGTGGGCCGATTATGAAGCGAAAAAGTCCTAGCAGGATTTTCGCTAGGGCTTGGTGCTGGCAATCCAGTCCGTCAGGGGCTTGAGGTCATGCGCCCAGAAGATTGTCAGGCCACGGTCTTGGGCATCGACGAGATTGTGGAGTTTGTAAACCCCGCTCAATACCGCTGACGGCACGACCTGCCGCAGACCGAAGTCCAACTTCCAGCTACCCGCTTTCACCGCCGCGTCGTTGTTCAGGCGTTTGACGGAATTGGTCGACGAGTTCGAGACCTTGCACTCGATGGGCATGACGCGGTGATCCCATAGACGGACGATGATATCGCCCTTGCGTGTCCCAAGCACACTTTCCCCGCAAAATTCTCCCGGCTCCGGCGCATGTGAGATATTAGGAATTGTCCGCGAAGCGACTTCCGTGAAGCCTAACTCTTTCAGGGCAACCTTTACCGCCGCTTCTTGTTGTTCCTTGCCTTTGGTGCGTCGGCCCGTTTGCGTGCGGCTTGCAGCAATCAGCGCCGCTGACGCCATTACTGCCGCGTTGCGCTCCGCTTCCGTGGGCTCCCGTCCTTCAACGACCCACGCAAACCGACGCCGGTCAAGAACCTGACGCACGACGGCAACAAGACGTTGCACGTCCGCCGGAGAACGTTGGAGATGCCCCTTTGAAAGAGACTTCGCGTCAGCCAGCACCTTGTAATCGTCAGCAGAGATTGGCGGTGCAGCGAGATAACGGAACACTTCAAGCAAGTGCGGGTCGCTCAAAACATCCAGTGCGGGCGTGTCGAGGTCGGTTAGGTCGATTGTCGTTTCCAACAGTTCTTCAACGTAACCCTGATACTGGTCGAAGGCTTCAAGATAGTCCTCAAGAGGTTCTTCCAGTCGCTCCTTGGTGAAAGCTGCGCTCGCTTTCAGGCGGTCGATTTCAAGCTGTTCGGGAGTCCAGACAGGCGGCTCAATCACAATGCAATACTCCCGGCTGCCAGCATCGCTGGCCCCGGAATAATCAAGCGTTCCATTTCACGGGGCTCGAATTTGGTCAGCCCACCCGCATAGGTGCGGCCTGACCGTTGCGAGATATTGACCTGTAGGTAATCGACGAGTGCCTTTTTTGCTTTCTCCGTCAGAGGCTCACGCGGATAGAGCCCGTGCGCGATATTGATATGCCGTGCATCAGCCTTGTTGATGATGAAGCCGGGCGGGCGGCGCGCCATATAGGTCGAGATGATGGGCGCAGCCGCGCGCAGACCGACCGACCACCATGCCTTGCGGTGACTTGCCACGTATCCCTTGTTCGCCCCCATGGCGCGGGCAATTTTCAGGAACTTGTTGACCGCGTTTCGGTCGGCAGTCGCGAGTTCATCGAGGTCAGCGGGTAGGTCGATGACGCAGCGCAGTCTGGCCGAGTCAGCCAGAAGACCGTCCGCGTCCAGAACTTCGCGCGCGCGCGTGATGGTCGGGAAAAGGACGGAATCGGGCAGGCCATCGCTATGAACGCCTGCAATCCACACATCATTCGCGCCAGTGACTGCACCGCGGTGCACACGGCACAACTCGCCCAGTTCGACGAAGCCTTCCGGCGGTTTTTCGGCTGCGCGCGTCAGGTGAGACCAGCGGCTTTCCGCGCCGAGGCGGTCACGGTGTACTTTGCGCCCCTTGCCAAGCTCGCCGAGTTGCTCAAGTTTTTCCACGCGCTGGAAATAGACAGAGGTTGGTTTTGCGCCAATCTCAAAAGTCGTTATGGCAGCCGTGGTAGCGGCATCAGGGAACGGCTGCGCGGTCGGGTCGATAACGGTAATGCTCTTGCCGCCGAGACTACCCAGCACGAGAGAGCGAACAAGAGCCCCGTAATTCACGTCGAGCCATTCGGATGCCGTGATGAACGCGCCGAAATCCTTTGGCTTCGCGCAGCGCGCCGTCGCCAGAAAGAAATAGACATGCAGACCTGCGAGCTTGCTGGCCGACAGGTCGAGCTTGGACGCCTCGGCGGCAAGCCATTCCTTCCACTTCGGCGCAATCTGGTGATGGCGCACATAGGGCGGGTTGCCGATGTAGAGCGTGCTGCCGTCGACGCGCTCTGAAAAACGGCGATAGTCGCCAAGCAGGACGCGCGAGCGCGCGCCGAGACCAGCAGCGGCAAGATTGGCGCGAGCCATGAGCGAGGCCAGCGGGTCAATGTCAATGCCGACCAGATTGGCCTTGGGAAACGCCAAGCCCGCGCGGGTCAGGAACCGCGCAGAACCAACGCCGGGGTCGACGATACGGCACGGGTTTTTCGACGTGGCCCAATCGACCATCGTCTGCACGATTGGCGCAGGCGTATAGGTTGCCCCATTCTCGCGACGCTCTTCCGAGGAACGCAGGCCGGAAAAAATGTCACCCAGCGGGTCTTCCCCGGCCTGAATCAATTCTTTCAGGGCGGCGACCACTTTCTTCGACGGCGACTTTCCGGCTGACTTACCGAGATTGATTTCAGCGGCGGCCCACGGGCCTCCGGCGTTCTCTGCACCAAGCGCTAACGACGCCGCTACAAGCGCGTCCTCACTGTCAATGCTGTCGTAGATATTCGTCATGCGAAATCGCCCCCTTACGCTGGTTTCGCTTGCGCGTGCAGCGTTCCATCTTTGAAGGGAAGGACTTGAATTTCCCTCTCCCTCGTTCGCGCTTCCGCAATATCAAAGCTGTTCTGCATCCCCATGAGGCTGTCCATCGACATGCCAAATGCCTTCTCGATGCGCAACGCCATCTCCGGCGAGAGATGCGAACGTCCGTTGAGAAGTTTGGACAAAGCTGGCCGCGTCACGCCGAGCGCAGACGCAGCTTGCGTCACCGAAAGCCCACGGGCTTCGATGATCTCGCTTTTGACGATGCCGCCCGGATGCGGAGGCATTTTCGTCTTGATTTTGGCTCCCATAGCGATAGCCACCTTCACTAGTGGTCGACTCGTCGACAATCCTAGTGTGCCCCGTAAAGTCACAGGATACAAGTTTTTTGTTCTCGTGTTGTTCACATGCGGCGCGGGCCTTCCCAAGACGTACCGGATTTATCGCAATTCACAGGATAGAGTGCTGGGCCGCCCTTCATTAGGCGACCCAGCATGCTTCGTCAGAAGCCCGGCGGTTTCGGATAGGGTTTCTTGACGCGGCGGTCGGCAAGTTCTTCGCGCACGGCTTCGACAGAGGCCCTGACTTGATAGGCCCGAACCGCTTGCCCTTCCAGACGGTGCAGTTCGTTCAGGAGGCTGCAAAACTTGGAACGGAGTTCGATATCGGTGTTATCGGCCAGTTCGGATTTTGTGATGAAGATGCTCATGGCGTGTCTCCGTTCATTTGCTGGCCGCGACCATCGCGGCCTTCCATGCCGAAAGACCCGCGCAGCGCGTATCGACCGGGCACACCCGCAGGGCCGCAACGCAGAGAAGGAGCCCGCGAGGGCTTGCGCCGCCAAGGTCGAACCGATGCAAGGTGAAGGTTGGAAGGACGAGATGGACGCGGACGCGAAGGAGACGCGCCGTATGTCAGTCAGCACTCCGGCTGGCCGTTATCGGTATCGCATCTAAGCAAGTGAGCCGCCGCAACGACGTTGCGGCGACTCGGATGCTCATGCCATTCTGGACAAGGAAAAACGGGGCCGTGCGGGGCTGGAAATTCGCCTGCCCGTGCAGAAAGCCCTACACAGTTCCTGCACAGGCAAAAATGGCCTGTTTTTCGCTAACTGTATCAAACGGTTAGTATTTTCTAGTTACCCTTCGGGGGTGATTGGGTGCGAGGCCGGGAACGGCCCCACGGCCGGCCCGTCCATGTCGACCAGCTCGGGCCGGAGCCAGGTGGGCCAGCGCTGCGGCAGGCAGCCCATCATCCGCCCCTTGAGCCCGCAAGAGACCTTCCAGTTGGCCCGCGGCGCGATCACCGGTGTGTGCGGGAAGTGGTCGAGCCCTCCGGTGTGGTCGTGATGAAGGTGAGTGAGCACGACCGCCGCGATGTCCGTTGCCGGGTCGAGCCCCATCGCCTGCAGGCGCGGCCCGATCTCCTCGAGTGGGGCGACCTTGATGACCACCTGGCTGGTGAAGAACGGGTTCCACCTGGGAAGGTAGCCGGGCACCGAGTTGCGCCAGGTGTCGCCGGTGTCGACCAGGAACCGGCCCTCCGGATGCTCGATCAGGAAGGCGAAGATCGGCAGCGGACCCACCCATCCTGTGTCGCGAAAGATGTCGATCTTCCGCCCGACCGGTCCGCGCCCGTCGCGTGCGGTCATCTGCGCCGTCTTCATCCGCGCCTTGCCGGTCTCGATCGCCGTCACCCGGATCATCGCTGACCTCCCCTCTGCTCCTATAGAGAACGGTTAATCGCTTTATATGTATCGAGGGGAGCTTGTAAAGAGCGATCGTTCGTTTTAGGAGCGGCCATGCCAAAGATCTCGGATGCCCGGCGGGCGGAGCGGCGGGAGCAGATCCTCAACGCCGCATGGACGTGCTTTCAGCGCGAGGGCCTGCACGCGACCACGATGGACGACATCATCGTCGCCTCCGGCCTCTCCGCCGGGGCCGTGTACCGATACTTCCCGAGCAAGGAGGATTTGATCGTGGCCGCGGTCACGACGTCGCTGTCCGGCATCCGGGCGCTGCTCGACCCGCTGTTGCTTCAGGACCCGCTGCTGCCCCCGCAGCGGCTGCTGGAGGCGATCACCGCGGCGATCGACCGGTTTTCGGCACGCGACGGGTTCGACCTGAAGCGCCTTGCCCTGCTGGGCTGGAGCGAGGCGCAGCGCAACGAGCGGCTGCGCGCCACGATGCTGGGATTTTATGCGGGCTTCCGCAGCCAGCTCGCGGATGCCTGCCGGGCCTGGATCGCGGCGGGAATGATCCCTCGCGCGGCCGCGCCGGAGGAGGTCGCGAAGGCCCTGCTCGCGCTGATCCTGGGCTTCGTCGTGCAGGCGGCGATTCTCGGCGACGTCGACCCGGCATCGGTTGCCCGTGGCGCGGTCCAGCTCGGGGTGGCCGATCCGGGCGCATTGCCCTACCGGTAGCCTGGCGCCCGCCGCTTGCTCCGCTGCGGCGCTTGCGCTACCTCCCCGCGCTCACGGCCGCGACCGGCGGGCGTGGTGGAATTGGCAGACACGCCAGATTTAGGTTCTGGTGGCGCAAGCCGTGGGGGTTCAAGTCCCTCCGCCCGCACCACCCGAGCCGTGCCCTGGCGAGAGGGTTGCGAGGAAATACCCCCCGATGCAGGTCACCGAGACGCTCTCCGACGGGCTGAAGCGCGCGTACACGATCGTCGTGCCGTCCGCCGATCTCGAGAGCCGCCGCGCCCGGCGCCTGAACGAGCTCGGCCGCACGCTGCAGTTGCCCGGGTTCCGCCCCGGCAAGGTGCCGGTGAGCGTGGTCAAGCAGCGCTACGGTCAGGCGGTCAATGCCGAGGTGCTGCATGAGAGCGTGGAGCAGGCGACGCAGCAGGTGCTGGACGAGCGGAAGCTGCGCTCCGCCGGCCAGCCCCGCGTCGAAGTGGTGGCGCTGGCCGAGGCGAGCGACCTGGAGTTCAAGGTCGAGCTGGAGCTGCTGCCCGATTTCGAGCTGCCGGATCTGGGGGCGCTCACCCTGACCCGGCTCAAGGCCACGCCGGATGACGAGGTGATCGACCGCGCGCTCGGCGAGCTGGCGCGGCGGCAGCGGAGTTTCGAGGACATCGAGGCGCGCCCGGCCGAGAAGGGCGAGCTGCTGACCATCGACTATG
>JAFKFJ010000164.1 GCA_017307335.1 Alphaproteobacteria bacterium
TCGCCTCGCTCGCTCACCAGCCGCCGGCGGTGGCGATCGCAGCGGCACACGCAGTGGCGGCGACCGAGCGCGTGCAGCGGCTGTGGTCGCTCGCGCAGGGCATCGTCTACGGCATCTCGCTCGGCTCGGTGCTGCTGCTGGCGGCGGCCGGGCTCGCCATCACGTTCGGCGTGATGGGTGTCATCAACATGGCGCACGGCGAGATGGTCATGCTCGGCGCCTACACGACCTATGTCGTGCAGCAGACCATGCACGCGCTGACGCCCGGCCTGCTCGGCGCCAGCCTGCTGTTCGCGGTGCCGCTGGCCTTCATCGTCTCCGGCGTGGTCGGCATCGCCATCGAGCGGCTGCTGATCCGCTTCCTCTACGGCCGCCCGCTGGAGACGCTGCTCGCCACCTGGGGCCTGTCGCTGGCGCTGCAGCAGGCGGTGCGCAGCCTGTTCGGCGCGCAGAACCGCGACGTCTCCACCCCGGACTGGATGAGCGGCGCGATGCAGCTCGGCGGCCTGACCATCACCTACAACCGGCTGGCGATCGTCATCTTCGCGGCGGTGGTGGTGGCCGCGCTGATGGCCACGCTGCGCTTCACGCCGCTCGGCCTGCAGATGCGCGCGGTGACGCAGAACCGGCGCATGGCGGCGGCGATGGGCATCCGCACGCCGTGGATCGATGCGCTCACCTTCGGCCTCGGTTCCGGCGTGGCGGGCATGGCCGGCGTGGCGCTGAGCCAGATCGACAATGTCAGCCCCAATCTCGGCCAGGGCTACATCATCGACAGCTTCATGGTGGTCGTGTTCGGCGGCGTCGGCAACCTCTGGGGCACGGTGGTCAGCGCGCTCACGCTGGGGATCGTCAACAAGTTTCTCGAGCCGATCGCGGGCGCGGTGCTGGGCAAGATCGTCGTGCTGGTGCTGCTGATCCTGTTCATCCAGCGCAAGCCGCGCGGCATGTTCCCGCTCAAGGGCCGGGCAGTCGAGGCGTGAGCACCCTCTCGCTCCGGCTGTGCCTGCTGGGTGTGCTGGGCGGCGCGATCCTGCTCAGCGTGCTGAACCTGGCGGTGCCGGCGACCTCGGCGATGCATGTGCCCACCTACACCGTGGCCCTCGTCGGCAAGTATCTGTCGTATGCGATGCTGGCACTGGCCGTCGATCTGGTCTGGGGATTCGCCGGCATCCTGAGCCTGGGCCACGCCGCGTTCTTCGCGCTCGGCGGCTACGCGATGGGCATGTACCTGATGCGCCAGATCGGCACGCGCGGCGTGTACGGCAACGCGATCCTGCCCGACTTCATGGTGTTCCTGAACTGGAAGGAGCTGCCCTGGTACTGGCACGGGTTCGACAACGCGGCGTTCGCGATCCTGATGGTGCTGCTGGTGCCGGCCGTGCTCGCGCTGATCTTCGGCTGGCTCGCCTTCCGCAGCCGCGTCTCGGGCGTGTATCTCTCGATCATCACGCAGGCGCTGACCTATGCGCTGCTGCTGGCGTTCTTCCGCAACGACATGGGTTTCGGCGGCAACAACGGGCTGACCGACTTCAAGGACATGTTCGGCATCCCGCTGCAGGCGGAGACGACGCGCTGCGGCCTGCTGGTGGCGACCGCGGTATTTCTCTGCATCGCGCTGCTGATCGCGCGCTACACGGTGACGTCGCGGTTCGGAAAGGTGCTGATCGCGGTGCGCGACACCGAGAGCCGCACCCGCTTCCTCGGCTACCGGCCCGAACGGTACAAGCTGTTCGTGTGGGTGCTGTCGGCGGTCATCGCGGGCGTGGGCGGGGCGCTCTATGTGCCGCAGGTCGGCATCATCAATCCAAGCGAGTTTTCGCCTGCAAACTCCATCGAGGCGGTGATCTGGGTCGCGGTAGGCGGGCGCGGTACGCTGGCGGGCGCGGTGCTGGGGGCGGTGCTGGTGAACCTGGGCAAGACCGTGTTCACCGGCGCGCTGCCTGAGCTGTGGCTGTTCGCGCTCGGCGCGCTGTTCATCCTGGTCACCCTGCTGCTGCCGGGCGGGATCATGGGGCTGCTCACGCGCGGCCGGGCGCGGCCCGCGGCGACCACGCCCGCACCGGAGCCGGCGGAATGACCGACCATGCCGACACGCTGCTGTATCTCGACGGTGTAACCGTGAGCTTCGACGGGTTTCGTGCGCTCAACGCGCTCTCGCTGGTGCTGGAGCGGGGCGAGATGCGCGCCGTGATCGGACCGAACGGCGCCGGCAAGACCACGATGATGGACGTCATCACCGGCAAGACCCGCCCGGACACCGGCCGCGTCGAGTTCGGCCAGGGCACCGACCTCACCCGCATGGACGAGCCGGCGATCGCGGCGCTCGGCATCGGCCGGAAGTTCCAGAAGCCGACGGTGTTCGAGCCGCACACGGTCTGGGACAACCTGCTGCTGGCGCTGGCCGGCGACCGCCGGCCGCGCTTCACGCTCTGGGCGCGGGAGACTGACGAGGAGCGCGACCGCATTCGCGAAATCCTCAACACGATCCGTCTCGCCGAGCATCGCGACCGCCGCGCCGGCGACCTTTCGCATGGGCAGAAGCAGTGGCTGGAGATCGGCATGCTGCTGGCACAGGAGCCGCAACTGCTGCTGGTGGATGAGCCGGTCGCCGGCATGACGGACGCGGAGACGGAGCAGACGGCGGAGCTGCTGCGCGAGATCAACCGCCCTCGCAGCGTGCTCGTGGTCGAGCACGACATGGCGTGCGTGCGTGCGCTCGGCGTGAAGGTCACGGTGCTGCACGAGGGCTCGGTGCTGTCCGAGGGCAGCATCGACCATGTCAGCGCCGACCCGCGTGTGATCGAAGTCTATCTGGGGCGGTGATGCGGCGCGCCCTCACCCGGCGCTTCGCGCCACCCTCTCCCGCATGCGGGAGAGGGACACAAATCTCGCGCTGCCCCCTCTCCCGCTCGCGGGAGAGGGTCGGGGTGAGGGCGCGGCGGTTGGAGAGCCATGATGCTTGAAGTGCGTGGCGTGACGCTGCACTACGGCGCGGCGATCGCGCTGCGCGATGTGTCGCTGACCGCGACGGCGGGCGAGATCACCTGCCTGCTCGGCCGCAATGGTGTCGGCAAGACGAGCCTCCTGCGCGCGATCACCGGCGCGCATCCGGTGAGCGCCGGCGCGATCGTCTGGAACGGTGAGGACATCACGAAGCTTGCGCCGTATGAGCGGGCGCGGCGCGGGATCGCGTGGGTACCGCAGGGGCGCGACATCTTCCCGCTGCTGACCGTTCGCGAGAATCTCGAAACCGGGTTCGCCGTGCTGCCGCGCCGCGCGCGCAAGCTGCCGGACGATGCGTTCGAACTGTTCCCGGTGCTGAAGAACATGCTGCGCCGCCGTGGCGGCGATCTGTCCGGCGGGCAGCAGCAGCAGCTCGCCATCGCGCGCGCGCTCGTCATGCGGCCGCGCCTGCTGGTGCTTGACGAGCCGACCGAGGGCATCCAGCCCTCGATCATCAAGGATATCGGGCGCGTCATCGGGCTGCTGCGGGCGCGCGGCGACATGGCGATCCTGCTGGTGGAACAGTATTTCGATTTCGCGCAGGAACTGGCGCAGCGCATCGTGGTGATGGATCGCGGCGACATCGTGCTTGCCGGACGGCGCGAGGCGCTGGACGAACACGAGGTGCGCCGGCATCTCTCGATCTGAAGCGCCCCGCCGTGCGGCCCGTTGTGCAGCGGGAGCCGAGCGCCTAAGGTCCGCCCCCTTGTCTTGATGACACGGGAGGAAAGGAGCGCGCATGTCCGCGTCGTATTCAGGTGGATGTTTCTGCGGTGCCGTGCAGGTCGAAGTGACCGGCGAGCCGACCGTCATGGGCTATTGCCATTGCACGTCGTGCCGCGCCTGGTCGGCAGGGCCGGTCAATGCTTTTGTGCTCTGGGCGCCGGCGAGCGTGAAGGTGACCGCGGGCGCCGACAAGCTCGGCACGTATGCCAAGACCCCCGGCAGCCAGCGTCAGTTCTGCACGCAGTGCGGCGGGCACGTGATGACGGACCATCCGGGATTCGGGATGATCGACGTCTACGCGGCGACCACGCCCGGCTTCCCGTTCCGCCCGGTCGCGCACGTCAACTACGCCGAGGCGGTGCTGCCGATCCGTGACGGGCTGCCGAAGTTCAAGGATTTTCCGAAGGAGTTCGGCGGCAGCGGCGAAACGCTGGCGGAATAGCCGGCGCGAACCACACCGGCGGTGAGCGCCGCGGCCGAACTGCAGCGCGCCCGCGGCGCGCTGCGCATCGTGGTTCGGCAGCGCGGCGCCGTCAGCGCGCTGGCGGACCTGCGGCAGGAAGGGTGCCTGAAGGCCCGGTTTCCGCACGCCGCCGGATGGTTCGAGGCGGTGACGCTCAATTCCTCGGGCGGCATCGCGGGCGGCGATGCGCTGACGCTCGACCTGGCGGTGGAGGCCGGCGCCCGCGCCACATTCACCTCGCAGGCGGCGGAACGTTTCTATCGGGCGCGCGCGGCAGACACGCCGGCGCGGGTGGCGACGCGGCTGGCGCTGGCGGACGGCGCCGCGGCGGAGTGGCTGGCGCAGGAAGCGATCCTGTTCGACGGCGCGGCGCTCGACCGGCGGCTGGATATCGAGATGGCCGCCGACGCGGCATTCCTCGGCGTGGAGAGCCTCGTGTTCGGCCGCGCGGCCATGGGCGAGCACGTGGCATCGCTGCGGCTGGCCGACACGATCCGCGTCCGCCGCGGCGGACGGCTGGTCCTGCACGAGGCGGTGCGGCTGTCCGGCGATGTCGGCGCGCCGCTGCAACGGCGCG
>JAFKFJ010000165.1 GCA_017307335.1 Alphaproteobacteria bacterium
CGAGGTCGATGCGCACCGCCGGGTCGGTATAGGGGCCGGAGGTGTCGTAAAGCCGCAGCGGCGCTTCGTTCGCCGTGGGATGGAACGCCACCTCCCGGAACGGCACCAGGATGTCGGGCCGGTCCGCGGGGCTTGTGAACACCTTGCACGAGCCGGCGATGGGGCCGGTGGTGACGGCGGCTGGCTTGACCTGCACGTTCATGGCGCATCCTCTCAGCACGGACTCGCGGGCGGCGACGGGCGGAGAGAAGAGGCGCGTTCCCGTCCCTACGCCGGCGTGACCCGGATCAGGTTCTAAGGGTTGCCGCGCCGCCGCGTTCCCGCGACCGTCGGTCTCTCAGCCCCTTGCCGGGACACCCCTCGGATGGATGCAGGCTGGAGTGCCGGGGCGGCGGTGTCAACACGGACGCTGTGCGCTGCACACAAGCGTGCCCTCCTGTGCGGCCGCCACCCGGCGCGCCTGCGCCATGACCGAGCTCGCGAACAGGTCGCGCCCGTTGAAGGGCAGCCCGGCGCGGCGCAACCCCTGCTCGGTCCAGGTGTTGCAGGTCGTGAGCGCGTCATAGGTGCCGCTGCCGGCATAGAACACGCTGCCCGGATAGGGGCCGTCGCGCAGCCGGATCGGCGTGCCCTGCGGCGAAAGCTCCAGCGATTCCCAGATGAACCCCGCGACGTTCGCCGCCGCCACCCGGCTCACGCCGAGCCGCACCACGTTGGCGGCGCCGAACGCCTCCTCCGGCGTCGTGCGCAGCGCGGTCATCAGCAACGCCGAGCGGCTCGGCAGCAGCGCGGAGAGCATTTCGCCGACACCGGGATCGGCGCTGAGCAGGTATTGCCGTTCGCCGAACCCGAACGAAAGGAACTGCGCCGCCGGGAGATCGTGGGCCAGCGTTGACAGCGGCGGGTGGATGTCGTCGCGGGCGAGGCACAGATCGGTATGCCAGCCGCGCCCGACCACGGCGATGTTGGTCTCCGCCGGACCGGGTTGCAGGACGATCGCGGGGGTCGCACAGCCAGCGAGCAGGCCGGCGAGCAGCGCGCGGCGGCCGAGCGCCGGCGCGCCGGCGCGCAGCGTCAAACCACGCCCTTCTCGCGCAGCGCCGACACCTCCGCCGCCTCCATGCCGAGCAGCCGGGACAGCATCGCTTCCGTGTGCTCGCCCAGCAGCGGCGGTGGGATGCGGTAGTCGACCGGCGTCGCCGACAGCCGCACCGGGTTCGCGATCACGCGGACCTGCCCGCCCTCGGCCGCGGCGTGCGGCATCTCGACCACCATGCCGCGCGCCTGCACCTGCGGGTCAGCGAAGACTTCCGAGAGCCGGTTGATCGGGCCGCAGCCGATCGAAAGCGCCTCCAGCCGCTCCAGCCACCACGCGCTGGGCTGCCCGCGCAGCACCGGGGCGAGCGTGTCGGTGACGAGCTGGCGGTTCTGCACCCGCGCGGCGTTCGTTGCAAAACGTGCGTCGTCGAGCAGGGCGCTGAGCCCGAACGCCTCGCAGAAGCGGCGGAACGTGGCGTCGTTGCCGACCGAGAGCACGACGTGCCCGTCGGCGGTCGCGAACACCTGGTAGGGGACGATGTTCGGATGCTGGTTGCCCAGCCGCGGCGGGTCCTCGCCGGTGGCCAGGTAGTTCATGCCCTGGTTGGCGAGCCACGCGACGTGCGTGTCGAGCATCCCGATGTCGATGTGCTGCCCCTCGCCGGTACGCTCGCGGTGGCGAAGGGCCGCGAGGATGCCGATGCAGCCGTAGAGGCCGGCGAACAGGTCGGCGACCGGCACGCCCACCTTCTGCGGCATGCCGTCCGGCTCGCCGGTCAGGCTCATCACCCCGCCCATCGCCTGCACGAGGCTGTCATAACCCGGGCGCGCGGCATACGGACCCGTCTGTCCGAAGCCGGTGATGGAGCAATAGATCAGGCCTGGATGGGCCGCGTGCACCTGCTCGTACCCGAGCCCGTAGCGCGCCAGACCGCCGGCCTTGAAGTTCTCCGCCAGGATGTCGCACATCGCCAGCAGTCGGTGCGCGATCGCCTGCCCTTCCGGCTGTGCGATGTCGAGCGTCACGGAGAACTTGTTGCGGTTGACGCCGGCGAAATAGGCGCTTTCGCGCGAGCCGGGCAGGTAGGGTGGGGCGAAGCCGCGGGTGTCGTCGCCGCTGCCGGGCTTCTCGATCTTGATCACCTCGGCACCGAGATCGGCCAGCATCTGCACGCAGGTCGGGCCGGCCAGCACCCGGGTCAGGTCGAACACGCGCAGGCCCGCGAGCGGGCCGGTCGGGGTGGGAAGGTCGCTCATGCCCGTGCTTATAGGGCGGCGGGCTCTGGATCGCACGGGCCGGCGCCGATAGGGTGCGGCGCCATGCCCGCCCCCCTCACCCTGCCCGCGCATCCCGACGTCACGATCGATTCGGCAGAGACGGTCTGGCAGGGGCGATTCCCGCTGCAGGTCGTGCGCTTCCGCCAGCGCCGCTTCGACGGCGCGATGTCGGGGCCGCGACGGTGGGAGCTGTGGCGGCGCGGCCGGGCGGCGGCGTTCCTGCCCTACGACCCGCGTGCCGACGCGGTGGTGCTGATCGAGCAGTTCCGCCTCCCCGCCCTCGCCGCCGGGGTCGATCCGGTGCTGGTGGAACTGCCCGCCGGGCTCTGCGACGGCGACGAGGGGCCGGAGGCGACCATCCTGCGCGAGGCGGAGGAGGAGATGGGCCAGCGCCCGAGCCGGCTACGTCCGGTCGGCGACTTCCTGCTCACCCCCGGCGGCTGCGACGAGCATGTCGCGATCTATGTGGGCGAGGTCACCGCTCCGCCGGCCGATGCCGAGGGGCTCGCCGGCGCGTTCGGCCTCGCGCACGAGGAGGAGGACATCCGCCTGCGCGTCTGGCCCGCCGCCGCCGCGATCGAGGCGGCCGTGGCCGGCCGCTTCGTCAATTCCGTCACCGCCATCGCCCTGCTCTGGTTCGGCCTGAAGCGCGAGCAGGTGCGCCAGGAATGGGGAACGTCATGACCGATCCGCTGGTGAGCACCGAGTGGCTGGCAGCCCATCGGGGCGATGCAGGGTTGCGCCTGTTCGACGCGACGCTCTACCTGCCCAACGAGAACCGCAACGCGCGCGCCGAGTTCGTGGCCGCGCACATCCCCGGCGCGCGGTTCTTCGACATCGACGAGATCGCCGATCCCGACACCGACCTGCCGCACATGATCCCCTCCGCCGGGCGGTTCGAGCGGCTGGTGCGGGCACTCGGCGTGAACGATGCGGACTTCCTTGTCTTCTACGACCAGCGCGGCATCTTCTCCGCCGGCCGCGGCTGGTGGCTGATGGGACTGTTCGGCCACGACCGCGCGGCGGTGCTCGATGGCGGGCTGCCGAAATGGCGCGCCGAGGGACGGCCGGTCGAAGCCGGGGCGCCGCCCGCGCCGGCGCCGGGCAACTTCCACGCCGATTTCCGCGCCGACCGCGTCCGCGGCCTGGGGGACCTGCGCGACAACGTGGAGAGCCGCGCCGCCCTCGTGCTCGACGCGCGCAGCGCCGCCCGCTTCGCCGCCCAGGTGCCGGAGCCGCGCGCCGGGCTGCGCGGCGGCCACATTCCGGGCGCGGCCAGCCTGCCCTTCACCGAGCTCATGGCGCCGGACGGCACGCTGCTGGCGCCGGAGGCGCTGCGGGCGCGCTTCGCGGCCGCCGGCGTGGACGGCACGCGGCCGGTGATCACGAGCTGCGGGTCCGGCGTCTCGGCAACCGTGCTCACCTTGGGCCTCGCCCGCGCCGGGCTGCCGCGGGGCGCCGTATATGATGGATCATGGACCGAATGGGGCGGACGGACCGACACGCCGGTGGAGACCTGATCCCCGGCCGCCGCGGCTTGCCAGCAGCCCCGGCGCGGGCTTCATAGAGCGCCTCGTTCCGCAGGACCGCCGCGCATGCCCGAAAGCCCGCTGCCGCCGCCCGAAGACGCCAGCCTCGACTGGCACACGCGCCTGAGCCATGTCGGGCGCGCCGGCACGCGCGCCCACGGGTTCGTCAACCCGGCGGTGCATCGCGGCTCGACCGTGCTCTATCCCGACATCGCGTCGCGCAGCTCCTCGCCGCGGCAGCGGCTGGAGCAGCGGCTGATGTACGGCGTGATGGGCACGCCCACGCACTGGTCGCTGGAAGACGCCGTCGCCGAGATCGAGGGCGGCACGCGCTGCCAGATCGTCAGTTCCGGCCTCGCCGCCATCACCACCCCGCTGCTCGCCTACCTCAAGTCCGGCGACCACATGCTGATGCCGGATTCGGTCTACGGGCCGGGGCGCGTCTTCGCGGAGGGCATGCTGCGCCGGCTCGGCGTCACGACCACGTTCTACGCCCCGCTGATCGACGCGGCCGGGCTCACCGCGCTGATGCAGTCGAACACCACCGTCGTCTACCTCGAAAGCCCCGGCAGCCACACGTTCGAGGTGCAGGACGTGCCCGCGCTCGCGGCGGCCGCACACGCGCGGGGCGCGACGGTGATGATGGACAACACCTGGGGCATCCATTTCTTCCAGCCGTTCGTGCACAACGTCGATGTCTCCATCCAGGCGCTGACCAAATACGTCGTCGGGCACTCCGATGTCTGCCTCGGCGCGGTGACGGTGAACCGCGAGGCGGACTGGGAGCGCGTGCGCACCACGACGCTCGCCCTCGGTCAGTACGCGAGCCCCGATGATTGTTGGCTCGCACTGCGCGGCGTGCGCACGATGGCCGTGCGTCTCGACCGGCA
>JAFKFJ010000202.1 GCA_017307335.1 Alphaproteobacteria bacterium
ATGCCTCGAAGTGACGCGTCGTATTAGACATCGCCATCCTCAGCCCGCCAGGGGCAGGCGGCTCACATAAGCGTGCGCCCGCCCCGTTCGGGGGGTGTTACTGCACCCAGTGCGCCGGCACCCAGTAGCAGGGGGCGGGCACCCGGTCGCGCTCCCAATGACCGTCCATCCACAGATTGCCGCCGCCGGCGCGCTTGATCCACGCGCCCTCGCGCCAGGTGTAGCCGCTGCCGTTCCAATCCCAATGGCCGGGCTGCCAGATCTGCGTGTCCTCGCTCACCGGCGGCTTCGGCCGCTCCTCGGTTTTCAGCGGCGGCGGCACCGGGCAGGCGCCGGTGTTCTCCTTGACCGTGCTGCAGCCGGTCAGGGCGAGGCCGGCGGCGAAGCACGCGGCCAGCAGGGGCGGGGAAAAGCGCATTTCTGGACCTCCGATGGGATATCCGGTTTACGCGATCGCGCCGGCGCCGACCAGCGCCTCGGACGGGGCCGCCAGCATCGCCCCCTGCATGCCGATGCGCGGCACGATCTGGTCCAGGAACACCGAGGCGGCGCTGCGCGCCGCCGCCGGCGCGTCGCCCTGGGCCAGCACCCGCGCGCACAGCCAGCCGGCCGTCAGCGTGCCGAGCATCTGCAGGAACGGGCTGGCCCCCGCCTCGGCGGCGCGCGGCTCGGCGCCGCGCAGCCAGGCGGAGGCGGCGCGGATGGCCGCCACCGCCCCGGCCAGCGACGGCGCCTCGGCGTCGATCTCGTCCAGCAGTGCCGCCACCGCCGCCCCCTGGTCGCGCAGCAGGCCGCGCCGCAGCAGGGTGAGGGACTGGATGCCGTTGGTTCCCTCGTAGATCGGCGCGATCGGGGCGCCGCGCAGGTGCTGGGCGGCGCCGGTCTCCTCCACGAAGCCCATGCCGCCATGCACCTGGATGCCCAAGCTGGCCGCCTCCACCCCCGCATCGGTGCTCCACGCCTTGGCCACCGGGATCAGCAGGTCGCCGCGCGGTCCCTCCGCCAGCGCCGCGTACAGCGTCAGCAGCCGGCCGCCCAGCGCCAGCGCGCGCATGGTCCACAGCATGCGGCGCACATCCGGGTGCTGGTCGATGCTGGCGCCGCCCTGGCGGCGTTCGGCGGCGAAGGCGGCGGCGCGACGGAACGCGCGCTCGGCCACCGCCACCCCCTGGGTGGCCACGCCGAGGCGGGCGGCGTTCATCATGGCGAACATGCACGCGAGCCCGCGATGCGGCGGCCCGACCAGTTCACCGAGCGCGCCCTCGAACGCCATGACGCAGGTCGGGCTCGCGTGGATGCCCAGTTTATGCTCGATTGAGACGCAAATCGCGGCGTTTCTGGCCCGATTCGGCAGGAATTTCGGCACCGCGAACAGCGAAATCCCGGCACTTCCGGGCGGCGCGCCGGGCAGGCGGGCGAGCACCAAGTGCAGGATGTTCTCGGTCATCCCGTGCTCGCCATAGGTGATGTAGATCTTCTGCCCGGTGATCCGGTAGCCGTCCCCGTCGGGCTCCGCGCGGGTGCGCACGCCGGACAGGTCGGAGCCGGATTGTGGCTCGGTCAGGCACATCGTGCCGGTCCAGCGGCCTTCCACCATGGGGCGCAGCAGTCGGGTCTGCTGGTCGGCGGTACCGTGCGTTTCCAGCAGCTTGATGGCGTCCTGAGTCAGCAGCGGGCACAGGCCGAAGGCCATGTTGGCGGACGACACCGGCTCGAACGCCGCCAGCGCCACCACCTCCGGCAGGCCATGGCCGCCATGCGCCTCGGCGGCGGCGATGCCGACCCAGCCGCCCGCGGCATAGGCGTGGAAGGCGGCGGGGAAGCCGTCCGGCAGGGTGACCTGGCCGGCCTCGAAACGCGCGCCGGCACGGTCGCCCGGGGCGTCCAGCGGGGCCAGCACGCCTTCGGCCAGCTTGGTGGATTCCTCGAGCACGGCAAGGGTTTCCGCCTCGTCCATCGAGTCGAACCCGAGCACGTGATGCAGCAGCCAGGCGGTCTCGGCGGGCGGGGCGGTGACGGGCATGGTGGGTCTCCGGTTTGCCTAATCGGGCAGCAATATTGTGGCCACCGCCTGGGCGGCGATGCCCTCCATGCGGCCGGTGAAGCCCAGCCGCTCGGTGGTGGTGGCCTTCACGCTGATCCGGCCCGGCGCCACGCGCAGCAGTTCGGCGAGGCGGGCGATCATCGCCGGGGCGTGCGGGGTGATCTTGGGGCGTTCGCAGATCAGCGTCACGTCGGCATTCGCGAGCCGCCCGCCGCGTGCCGCGATCCGTTCCGCGGCATGGGCCAGGAAGCGGCGCGAATCGGCATTGTGCCAGGCGGCTTCGGAGGGCGGGAAGTGCCGGCCGATATCGCCCTCGGCAAGCGCCCCGTAGATCGCGTCGCACAGCGCGTGGATGCCGACATCGGCGTCGGAATGGCCGGCGAGGCCGAATTCGTGCGCAACCTCCACCCCGCACAGCACCAGCCGCCGCCCGGCCACGAGGGCGTGCACGTCGAACCCGGTGCCGACGCGCGGCACGCTCGCGCCCAGGATGCGTTCGAGGCGCACGAAATCCTCCGGATAGGTCAGCTTGATGTTGTCCTCGCTGCCGGACACCAGCGCCACCGCGTAGCCGGCCGCCTCCAGGATCGCCGCATCGTCCGTGGCACCCTCGTCCGCCGCGCGGTGCAGGGCGAGCAGGAGAGGGAAGCGGAATGCCTGCGGGGTCTGCGCCCGGTGCAGGGACTCGCGCGGAACCGTCGCCGCGATCCGCCCGTCCGCGGCGCGCTTCAGCGTCTCGGCCACCGGCACCGCCGGGATCGCGCCGTCGCAGGTCGCGAGTGCCGCGTGCAGCGCGGGGATCGTGGCGGCGGGGAAAAACGGGCGGCAGCCGTCGTGGATGAAGACGAGGTCCGGTGCATGCGGCGCCAGCGCCTCCAGCCCCCGCCGCACGCTCTCCTGCCGGGTGGCGCCGCCGGCGACCGGCGGCAGGTGGGGCAGGCCGGCGAGCGCCGCCGCGACCGGCTCGGCCGGTCCGACCGGCAGCATCAGATCGAGCCCGGCCAGCCGCTCCGCCGCGTGGCGCAGCACCGCGCGGCCGGCGAGCGGCAGGAACTGCTTGGGCGTGGGGGCGCCGAGCCGTACGCCGCTGCCGGCAGCAAGCAGCAGGGCCGCGGTTCTCGCTTGTGTCATGGCGGCCACAGATTCGTCTCCGCCGTGTTGCGCGTCAACGGGGGTTGCGCCTATTCTGCCCAAATCATGGGCAGCACGAACCAAAGCGGGCAGCCACCGGCGCTGCGTTCGAGCACGTTGGGCCCAATCACGCTCGATCGGGTGCGGCTTGAGACGCCGGTGATCCTGGCCCCCATGTCCGGCGTGACCGACCTGCCGTTCCGCGCCCTGGCGCGCCGGCTCGGGGCCGGTCTTGTGGTCTCCGAAATGATCGCCTCCTGGGCGATGATCCATGAGAACCGTACCACCCAGCGGATGGCGGAGGTGGAGGGCAGCCCCACCTCGATCCAGCTCGCCGGCTGCGAGCCGGCGGCGATGGCCGAGGCGGCGCGCATCGCCGCCGGTCGCGGCGCCGACCTGATCGACATCAATTTCGGCTGCCCGGTGAAGAAGGTTGCCGTGGGCCAGGCCGCGGGGAGCGCGCTGATGCGCGACGAGGCCGCCGCCGCGCGCATCCTGGAAGCGACCGTGAAGGCGGTGGCGCTGCCGGTGACGCTGAAGATGCGCACCGGCTGGGACCACGCGCACCGCAACGCCCCGCGCCTTGCGCGCATCGCCGAGGCGTGCGGCATCCGCATGGTGACGGTGCACGGGCGCACGCGGCAGGCTTTCTATACCGGCCACGCCGACTGGGACTTCGTGGGCGAGGTGAAGGCGGCCGTCGGCATTCCCGTGATCTGCAACGGCGACATCGTGAGCGAGGACGCGGCCGACGAGGCGCTGCGCCGCTCCGGCGCCGACGGCGTGATGCTCGGCCGCGGCTGCTACGGACGGCCGTGGTTCCCGGCGCAGGTCGCGCATTTCCTGCGCACCCGCGCCCGCCTGCCCGAGCCGGGGCTGGCGCGGCAGAAGGCGATCCTGCTCGAACACTACGCGGCGGTGCTGCTGCATTTTGGCACCGAGGCGGGGCTGCGGCTGGCGCGCAAGCATCTCGCCTGGTACTCGCGCGGCCTGCCCGGCTCGGCCGAGTTCCGCGCCACGCTCAACCGGCTGGCCGAGGTGCCCGCGGTGCTGCGGCTGATCGATGCCTTCTACGACCCGTTGATCGCCCGCGGCGTGGCGCGCACGCTCGACATCTCGCTTCCGGAGGCGGCGTGAGGCGCAGCTTCGCCCGCGGCGTGCTCTCCGTCGTCGGCCGCGATTCAGGGCGGCAGCCCGACCATGCCGCCCTGCTGTCGGCGCTGCCGGTGCCGGTGGTGCTGCTCGACGCGACCAACCGTGTCCGCTACGCCAACCATGCGGCGGAGCAGTTCCTGGGCCTGTCGCTGGCGCAGCTCGCGCAGCACGTGCTGACCGACCTCATCGCCGCCGACAGCCCGTTGCTGCGGCTGATCGAGGTGGTGCGCGAGAGCGAGCTGACGATCAGCGACCACGACCTGACGCTCGAAGGTCCGCGCCTGCACAAGCAGGGGATCACCGTGCAGGGCTCGCCGCTGCCCGAGGAGCCGGGGGCCGTGCTGCTGGTGCTGCAGGACGCCTCGGCCGCGCGCGCGCTGGACCGGCAGCTCACGTTCCGCAGCGCCGCGCGCAGCGTGACCGGCATGGCGGCGATCCTGGCGCACGAGGTGAAGAACCCGCTGTCGGGCATCCGCGGCGCCGCGCAGCTTCTGGAAAGCAGCGTGG
The DNA here is from genome assembly GCA_017307335.1 of Alphaproteobacteria bacterium. GTDB lineage: Bacteria > Pseudomonadota > Alphaproteobacteria > Acetobacterales > Acetobacteraceae > JAFKFJ01. The sequence goes on from JAFKFJ010000202.1 coordinate 4,838, forward strand.
GCGAGGGCGACCGCGAGCTGACCGTGCTGATCCGCGACGAGGCCGACCGCATCCGCGCGCTCGTCGACCGGATGGAGATCTTCGGCGAGAAGCCGATCGAGCGCCAGCCGGTGAACATCCACCGCGTGCTGGAGCATGTCCGCCGGCTCGCGCAGAGCGGGTTCGCGGCGCATATCCGCATCCACGAATCCTACGACCCGTCGCTGCCGCCGGTGCTCGGCAACCGTGACCAGCTCATCCAGGTGCTGCTCAACCTGGTGAAGAACGCCGCCGAGGCGATCACCGCGGCGGGGCCGCCGAGCGGCGAGATCACGCTGACCACCGGGTTCCAGCACGGCGTGCGCCTCGCGGTGCCGGGCAGCGATCAGCGCCTGCACCTGCCGCTGCTGGTCGCAGTGCGCGACGACGGGCCGGGCATTCCGGAGGACATCCGTCCCAACCTGTTCGATCCGTTCGTGAGCTCGAAACCATCCGGCAGCGGGCTCGGGCTCGCGCTGGTCGCCAAGATCGTCGCCGACCACGGCGGCCTGATCGAGGTCGACAGCCGGCCCGGCCGCACCGAATTCCGGCTGCACCTGCCGGTGATCCACGAAGACGCCGGAGGGCTGTAACGATGACGCCGCCCACCGTGCTCGTCGCCGACGACGACCGCTCGATCCGCACCGTGCTGACCCAGGCGCTCGGGCGCTCCGGCTACCAGGTGCGCACGACCTCCAACGCCGCGACATTGTGGCGCTGGGTGGAAGAGGGCGAGGGCGATCTCGTCATCACCGACGTGGTGATGCCGGACGAGAACGGGCTCGACCTCATCCCCCGCATCCGTCGCGTGCGGCCGGATCTGCGCGTGGTGGTGATGAGCGCGCAGTCCACGCTGATGACCGCGGTGAAGGCGACGCAGCGCGGCGCATTCGAGTATCTGCCCAAGCCGTTCGACCTGCAGGAGCTGCTGGCGGTCGTCGGCCGCGCGCTGGCCGCGCCGAGCAGCGCGGCCGCGCCGGAAGCGGCACCGCGCGACGCCGACGAGAAGCTGCCGCTGATCGGCCGCAGCCCGGCGATGCAGGAGATCTATCGCACCATCGCGCGGCTGACGACGACCGACCTGACCGTGATGATCAACGGCGAGAGCGGCACCGGCAAGGAACTGGTGGCGCGCGCGCTGCACGACTACGGCCGCCGCCGCAGCGGACAGTTCGTCGCGATCAACATGGCGGCGATCCCGCGCGAGCTGATCGAGAGCGAGCTGTTCGGCCACGAGCGCGGCGCGTTCACCGGCGCCACCAACCGCAACCAGGGCCGCTTCGAGCAGGCGAACGGCGGCACGCTGTTCCTCGACGAGATCGGCGACATGCCGCCGGAGGCGCAGACGCGGCTGCTGCGGGTGCTGCAGGAGGGCGAGTTCACGACCGTCGGCGGGCGGCAGCCGATCCGCGCCAATGTGCGCATCATCGCCGCGACGCACCGCGACCTGCGCCAGTCGATCCGGCAGGGGCTGTTCCGCGAGGACCTGTTCTACCGGCTGAACGTGGTGCCGATCCGTCTGCCGCCGCTGCGCGAGCGGACCGAGGACATCGCCGACCTGGCACGGCATTTCCTGGAGCGCGCGCGCGCCGACGGGCTGCCGGCCAAGACGCTCGACGGCGGCGCGGTGGAGGCGCTGCGCAGCCATCGCTGGCCCGGCAATGTGCGCGAGCTGGAGAACCTGATGCGCCGGCTGGCGGCGCTCTGCCCCGACGAGGTGATCGGGGCGGGCGCGATCGGCGCCGAGCTGCGTGAGCCGGAGCCGGCGCTGCTGGCCGAGCCGCCGGCCGGCGGCGGCACCGCGGAGCCGCTGGCGCGCGCGGTGGAGCGGCACATCCGCCAGTTCCTTGCCGCGCATCGCGACGGGATTGCGCCCGCGGACATGTACGACCAGGTGCTGGCCGAGGTGGAGCGGCCGCTGATCACCATGACGCTGGCGGCGACGCGCGGCAACCAGATCAAGGCGGCGGCGATGCTGGGATTGAACCGCAACACGTTGCGCAAGAAGATTCGCGACCTGGAAATTCCGGTCGTGCGCGGGATCGCCTGAGCGGGCCGGCACAGCGGATGCGAGCGGCGCCATGAACGCTCCGTTCAGCCGCGCGAGCCTCGGTCTGCGCCCCAGCGCCTCGGCCCGCAGCGGACGCCTGCGCAGCGTCGCCGACCTGCTGCTGGGCAAGTCGGTCACGCTGATCCTCGCCGCCGTCGCGCTCGTGCTCGGCATCGCGACCTTCGTCGTGCTGGCGGGCGGGCTTTCCTTCGGCGTCAAGCAGAACGCCGTGTTCGGGCTGGTGCTCGCCAACCTCGTCGTGCTGCTGCTGCTGGGCAGCGTGCTGGCGGGGCGGCTCACGCGCGTGGCGGTGGAGCGGCGGCGCGGCTCGGCGGGGTCGCGGCTGCATGTGCGGCTGGTGCTGCTGTTCAGCGGCGTCGCGGTGGTGCCCGCGATCGTCGTCGCGGTGTTCGCCACCTTCTTCTTCGACCTCGGCATTCAGGCCTGGTTCAACGACCGCGTGCGCACGGCGCTGCAGGAGAGCCTGCAGGCGAGCCGCGGCTACCTCGAGGAGCACCGCAACAACATCCGCGCCGACGCGCTCGGCATGGCCAACGACCTCGCGCGCGCGGGCGCGCTGCTGGCGTCGGATGCCAATGCGTTCGGCGAGGTGCTGGCGAGCCAGACCGCATTGCGCGGGCTGACCGAGGCGGTGGTGTTCGAGCCGGTGACCGGCCAGGTCGTTGCCTCCGCCGGGCTGATGGCGGGCATGGGCGTCTCGCCGCCGCCGGCCTGGGCGACCGAGCAGGCCAAGAGCGGCGAGGTGGTGGTGCTCGGCACTGACGAATCCACGCGCGTGCGGGCGGTGGTCGCGCTCGACTCGACGCCGATGCTGATGCTGCTGATCGGCCGGCCGGTCGATCCCGGCATTCTCGATCACATGGCGCGCACCGAGAAGGCGGTCGCCGAATACAACCGCCTCGACGAGAACCGGTCGGGCCTGCAGGTGACGCTGGCGCTGATCTTCGCCGTCGTGGCGCTGCTCGTGCTGCTCGCGGCGGTGCTGATCGGGCTCGTGCTGGCCAACCAGATCGCGCGGCCGCTGGGCCGGCTGATCCAGGCGGCGGAGCGGGTGCGCGCGGGCGACCTCGCCGTGCGCGTGCCGGAGGGGATTTCGGGCGACGAGCTGGCCGGGCTTTCGCGCGCCTTCAACCGCATGACCGGGCAGCTCGCCGCGCAGCGCGCGGAGCTGATGGACGCCTACAGCCAGATCGACGCGCGCCGCCGGTTCACCGAGGCGGTGCTGGCGGGCGTTTCGGCGGGCGTGATCGGGCTCGATGAGCAGGGGCGGATCGAGCTGCCGAATCGCGCGGCGAGCAATTTCCTGGAGATCGACCTCCTCGCCGCGATCGGCCGGCCGCTCGCCGAGGTGGTGCCGGAGTTTGCGGCGCTGATGGCGGAGGCGGCGGCGGTGCCGGAGCGGCCGCACACGGCCGAGGTGCAGCACGGCCCGGCGCAGGCGCGGCGCACGCTGCTGGTGCGCATCGGCGCCGAGCGCCGCCGCGACTCGGGCGAGAGCGGGCGCGGATTCGGTTTCGTCGTCACCTTCGATGACATTACCGAGCTGCAATCCGCCCAGCGCAAGGCCGCCTGGGCCGATGTGGCGCGCCGCATCGCGCACGAGATCAAGAACCCGCTGACGCCCATCCAGCTTTCTGCCGAACGGCTGAAGAAGCGCTTCGCGCGGGAGATTGCCTCGGACCCGGAAATATTCACGCAATGCGCCGACACCATCGTGCGGCACGTCGGCGACATCCGGCGCATGGTCGACGAGTTCTCCGCCTTTGCGCGCATGCCGCAGCCGGTGATGCGCCCCGAGGATATCGGGCGGGTGGCGCGCGAGGCGCTGGTGCTGCCGCGCACGGCACATCCCGCGATCACGTATGCGAGTGACATCCCGGAGCGTGGGCCGGTCGCACCCTGTGATCGGCGTTTGCTGGGCCAGGCGCTGACCAATCTGCTGCAGAATGCGGCCGACGCGGTGGCGATGCGCAAGGGCGCGGGACGGATCGAACTCTCCGTCAGCAGCCGAGACTCGGAGGTGTGCCTCGCCGTCGCCGACGACGGCGTGGGGCTGCCCGGCGATGATCGCGCGCGCTTGACCGAGCCATATGTAACGCACAAGCCGAAGGGAACCGGTCTCGGGCTGGCGATCGTGAAGAAGATTCTTGAAGACCACGGTGGCCGAATCGTACTCGAAGACCGGGTGCCGCGGGCGGACTGGCCGGGGCCGGGAACGGTCGCGACCCTGTGCCTGCCACAGAGGGCGAGCGATGGCGCATGAGATTCTGATCGTCGACGACGAGCCCGACATCCGCCTGCTGGTGGAGGGCATTCTGCGCGACGAAGGCTACGAGACACGGCAGGCGGGCGACTCGGACGCCGCACTGGCCGCGTTCCGTATCCGCCGCCCCGGTCTGGTCGTGCTCGATGTGTGGCTGCAGGGATCGAAACTCGACGGGATCGGCATCCTGCAGGCGCTGCACCGGGAGGAGCCGCAGGTACCGGTGGTGATGATCTCCGGCCACGGCACCATCGAGATGGCGGTGTCCGCGATCCAGCACGGCGCGTATGACTTCATCGAGAAGCCGTTCCAGAGCGACCGGTTGCTGCTGGTGGTGCGCCGCGCGCTGGAGGCAGCGCAGCTCGCGCGCGAGAATGCCGAGTTGCGCCTGCGCGCCGGCCCCGAGATGGAGCTGACAGGCAGCAGCCACGTGATCGCGCAGTTGCGCGCACAGGTGGAGAAGGTGGCGCCCACCGGCTCGCGCGTGTTGATCCAGGGGCCGGCAGGCTGCGGCAAGGAAGTGGTGGCGCGCATGATCCACGCGCGCTCGCGCCGCGCCGACGGGCCGTTCGTCGTGCTCAACTGCGCCATTCTCAATCCGGCACGCTTCGAGGAGGAGCTGTTCGGGGTCGAGGCCGGCAGCGACCCGCTGACGCAGCCGCGCCGCGCCGGCGTGCTGGAGCGGGCGCATGGCGGCACGCTGCTGCTCGACGAAGTCTCCGACATGCCGCTGGAGACGCAGGGCAAGATCGTGCGCGCGCTGCAGGACCAGACCTTCGAGCGCATCGGCGGCGGCAGCCGGGTGAAGGTGGACGTGCGCGTGCTTTCCACCACCAACCGCGACCTGCACGCCGAAATCGCGGCCGGGCGATTCCGCGAGGATCTGTTCTACCGCCTCGCCGTCGTGCCGCTGAAGGTGCCGGCGCTGAAGGAACGGCGGGAGGATATTCCCGCGCTGACGCAGCATTTCGTGCGCCGTTCGGCAGAAAGCTCCGGCGTGCCGTCGCGCGAGCTTTCGACCGACGCGCTGACGGCGCTGCAGGCTTATGAATGGCCCGGCAACGCGCGGCAGTTGCGCAACGTGGTGGACTGGCTGCTCATCATGGCGCCGGGCGGCCCGGCCGACGCGATCCGCGCCGAGATGCTGCCGCCGGAGATCGGCAGCGCCACGCCGGCGCTGTTCAACTCTGACCCGAACGCCGACATCATGGCGCTGCCGCTGCGCGAGGCGCGCGACATGTTCGAGACGCAGTATCTCCAGGCGCAGCTTCTGCGGTTCGGCGGCAATATCAGCCGCACCGCCGGCTTCGTCGGCATGGAGCGGAGCGCGCTGCACCGCAAGCTGAAGCAGCTCGGCATCGGCGCGGAGGATCGCGCCGGCTAGAGGGTGTTGTGCACCTTGGATCATTGCTGCGACATGCTTGAGCATGTATCCGACGAAGGCGATGACGTGGAAGCCTGCGAGGGTTTCGGCATATCGCTCGTAGTCTTTGACGAGGCGCCGACAACGGGTAGCCCAGGCGAAGGATCGTTCGACGACCCAGCGTCGCGGCAGCAAGACAAACCCGCGCTTTGCCGCGGGCAGTTTCACGACGTGCAGCGCGATGCCCTCGGCTGCGGCAGCCTCTGCGGTCGCTTCGCCGGTGTAGCCTTGGTCGACATAAGCAAGCTCGACGCTGTCGCCGGTGGCATCCCGAATATCGGCGGCAAGCCGGGCGACGGCCTGCCGATCGCCGACATCAGCCGGCGTCACGTGCAGAGCCAGCAAGTGTCCCAGCGTGTCGACCGCCATGTGGACCTTCGACCCGCGCTTGCGCTTGGCGCCGTCATAGCCGGCGCGTGTGCCGCTCTCCGGCGTCGATCGCAGCGTCCGGCTGTCGATGATCGCGGCAGTCGGCTCCTCCTTGCGTCCGGCCGCCAGGCGCAACATGGCGCGCAGATCCTGCGCCAGCGCCTCGAAACATCCTGCCGCCAACCAGCGATGCGTCTGCTGGTGAACCGCATGCCAGAGGGGCAGACCATTCGGCATGGCGCGCCACGCGATGCCACAACGGATGACGTAGCGCAGGCCGTTGAACAGCTCCCGCATCGAATGCTCTCGCTGCGGCGCGTCCTCCTTCATCAGCGTCAGATACGGCACAACCAGCGACCATTCCTCGTCGCTGACATCAGACGGATACGGCTTGCGTGGTGCAACAGGAGACATTCATCTCCATTAAGACCTACCCGTGCAAAAGTACATAGCACCCTTTAAAGACATCATGCTCTAATACCAATCCGCGTTGATGACGACGCATGTGCCCAATTGCGCAGCCCGATGGACATGATGCGCCAGGGCTGATCGACGCGTCGGTTCCAGGCATGGCAGCAGTGGTCGACGATGTCGCGGTGTGAGGTAAAGACCCGGTTGGACAGCCAGTTCTGCTGCATGAACTGCCAGATGTTCTCGACCGGGTTGAGCCCGGGCGCGCGGGGCGGCAGCGGCATCAGCGTGATGTTGGGTGGCACGAGGACCTTTTGGCTCATGTGCCACCCAGCCTGATCCAGCAGCAGAACGGCATGCGCGTCGGCGGCGACGGCACGAGCGATCTCGGCCAGATGCAGGTTCATCGCCGCGATGGTACATCGGGGCAGCACGAGCGCCGCCCGCTTGCCCTCGGCGGGGCAGATCGCCCCGAACAGATAGGCCGAGGCGCTGGTCCTGCGCCGCCGCCGGGCGGCTGCCACGCTCTGCCCAGCGGCGGGTGATGCCGTTCTTCTGGCCGATCCTGACCTCGTCCTGGAACCAGACCTCTACGCGCTTGCCGTGACCGATGCTCTGGCCGATCTCCGCCAGCGCGGCGTGGAACTTTTTTTGAATGCCGCCAGGCTGCCGGGCTCCTGGGCGTGGTGACGCGGGCGGGCTGACAGCTTGCGAGACCCGAGCTTGCGCAGTTCGCGCCCGACCGTGTCCTCATTGAGCGAAACGCGAAACTCATCCCAGAGCCACTGCGCCAGATCGACCAGCCGCCGGCGCACCACGCCGTGGATGGCCGGGTCCGGTCCCTTCTTGACCATGGCGACAAGCGCCTCGCGCTGCGCGCCGTTCAGCGTCGGCGCGCGGCCGGCGGCCTGGCGGTTCACCAGCCCCGCCGGACCTTCGGCGTTGAACCGGACCACCCAGTCGCGGACGATCTGCAGGGTGACCCCTCCGACGCGCGCGGCGTCGCTGCGCGAACCGCCGTCATAGATCGTCGCCAGCGCCAGCAGCCGCCGCGCCTGCCCAGCATCGTGGCTGCGCCGCGCCTGTTGGCGAAGCTGAGCGGCGGTGAAGTCCTGACGGAGCATGATCGGCGCGGCCATGGCGAATCTCTCCCTGATCGCCATGATGAATCACACAACGTCCCGCGTCGGGAATCCCCCCTCGTGAGTCAGACACGCCGCGGGTTGGTATTAGCCATCACGTGGAAAGCCGAAACGCGCTCGAAACCTGTGGACCCAGTCTCCCGCGGCCGCGCCATCAGCCGGGACCGTCAGACTGGAAGGGTGAAGGTGATGCCATCGATCTGGTACGTGACGGGGCGTTTCGTGGGCCATTTCGGCGCGACCATCGGGATCTCCCACTCATGGAGCAGGTCTTCCAATTCCCTGAGTTTGTCAGCATCCTTCTGCGACAGGTTGGTCGACTCGTTGCGATCGTCCCTAAGGTTAAACAGCAGCTTGTAATGGCCGTAGACGGAGGTGTTGGCATCCTTCTCGGTTTCCCGGAGCTTCCACTCCCCCAGGCGGATCGCGACGAGCGGCTTGCTCTGCCATATCAGCATGTCGTGCGGTGGGCCCGCGATCCGCCCGGACAGGTACGGCATGAGATCGACACCGTCATAGGGTCGATCGGTCGGCAGCTTCCCGCCGGACGCGGCCAGCGCCGTGGGCAGTACATCCATCAGCGACACGGGATTGTGGTAGACCGTTCCGGGCGTGATGTGGCCCGGCCAGCTCATCAGGAAGGGAACGCGGATGCCTCCTTCGTAGAACGACAGCTTGCCGCCCCTGAGCGGCGTGTTGCTGCAGAGGCCCGGAATGTACGCGGCACATCCGTTGTCCGAGGCAAACACAATCATCGTGTTGTCTGCCTCCCCGGACTGTTTGACGGCATTGAGGACCTCGCCGATTCCATCGTCCAGCGCAGCGATCATCGCCGCATAGACGCGCAACTGGTGATCCTTGATCTCGGGAAAGCGGTCGTAGTACTTGTCGGTAACCATGAAAGGCATATGCGGCGCGTTGAAGGCGAGATAGAGGAAATACGGCTTGCCGCCCTTGGCGTTTTCTGTGATGTAGCGTGCCGCACGATCGGCGAAATAGTCCGTCAGGTACTGATCCTCGTTGTGCACGACGTGGTGGTCGGCGCCCTCGACGATCTGATTGAGCGGTCTGCGCTCAAAGGTACTGGCCAATCTCGCGCCTGCCTTCGCCAGCTTTTGATCGTTGGCGGCGGCGCCCTTGGTGGCGAGTTCCTTGCCCACCGTCGCGCCCAGAGCGGCCCTGTCGATCTGCCGCGTCTTTCCGAGTACCAGCGAATGCAGAATGTCATCGCTGAAGCCGCGGAATGCCAGATGCACGCCAGGTAGCGTCGGATCGATGTAGGACGACGCGCCCGGCAGGAAACCCACGAACTCATCGAAGCCACGATTCATCGGATAGAACTGGCTCTGTTCGCCTTCGTGCCATTTGCCGATCAAGCCAGTGTGATATCCAGCATCCTTCAACAGTTGCGCGATGGTGATCTGGTCGGTCGACAAGCCGAGTCCCTCTCGTAACGCGCGTGGCGCGCCGCCGACGTTATATTCGAATCCGAAACGCTCTGGGTAACGCCCTGTCAGGAGACCGGCCCGCGACGGCGCGCACACCGGCGCTGTCGCGTAGCCGTCGGTGAACCGCACGCCTTGCTCGGCGATCCGGTCGATGTTCGGTGTCTCGAACCGGCCGCCCGGATTCGCCGATGTGTCGGCATAGCCCAGGTCGTCGGCCAGGATGATGATGACGTTCGGCCTGGAGGCATCCGGAGACGACGATGTTGCTGCGTAGCCCGGTGCGGTGCCGACGGACGAGCCAAGCGCGGTCATGCACATCATCGCCGGCAGAATTGCAATCTTCGTGAGCTTACTCATGTCGATAACCTTCGCGCCACGGCTCGTGGATCAGTGCCGGTCCCTGAATAGGGCGGCCCCAGACAGGATGAGCAGTCGGGGTCGCGAGGTTGCCACCGGGGATCAGCGATGGCAGTAGAATACACGCGTCAAGGAATGTAATAGTAGCCGGGCGGATACACTACCGATGGCGCGGCATAGATCATGGGCGGTGGCGCGTACACCACGGACGGCGCCATCGGCCGCGCGGCCGCCGCCACACCGACCGCTGTGCCGACGCCAAGCCCGATGACGGCTTCTGCGACGACTTCCGCGCCGTAGCAGCATTCGCGTGGACCCCAGCCCCAGTGGGTCACCACAGCACCGTGGGGGTCCCCAGTACGTCCATCCCTTGAGCCTCGGCTGATGGGACGGCCATCCCAGCAGTTCCCATGATCAGGAGGGAGGCCAACATGAAATTGCGAGTCACCCCTGCATTCCTTAGTCCCCTGCGAGGCCGATGCCGCACAGTCCTGATACGGACCAAATCACCGTCTGCGACAGCCGATGTCGCGAACCGCCCGTGCCATTGCGATCAAAACAGCCCTCGCGGGCAGATCCATCCTCCCGGAGCACTTCTACAGGCGGGCGGACTCAATGCGCGGGAATTCCCCGCCGCTCAGCGTCACGTTCCGTAACGAGCCTCAGCCTGCCGTCCGGCGAGATCTTGGCCAGCGCGTCAACGAGCGGCTCACTGAAGGCGTCGAAGAAGTGGTCAGACGCCACGCGCCACGTGGCCAAGGCCTGGCGTACGGCGTCTTCGTCAAACTGCTCTGCCGTGATTGTGTCTTCGAGTTGCCCGCGCGCTGCGGAAAGCTGTTTCGCAGCGGGCTCGTATTGTGGCGCGTCGCGATGCAGAACAGCGCGGAACGCGGCCGCATCCGCAGGAGAGAGGGATGCCTCGGCGCGTGCAAGCGCGCGCACCAACAGCCCTCGCGGTCCCACTTCGGCGAAGTGGTTGCGCAGCAGGTGTCCACCGATCACCGCGGCAAGAAAGATGTTCAGCACGATCGACGCTGCGAGCACGACCGACCGCCTACCCCGTCCGCTGCGGGCGAGACTGATCATGCCCATGTTATTCTGCCAGTACTGAAAGCGGCGCCGGCTGAAGCAACGTCAGCATCGTGCCCGCCGCGGGCGTCGTGGTATGCATCCCGCCGACCCAGAGCCCTGCGATGAGCGCGATCCCACCAGCGGCCATCACGCCGGCACGGCGCAGATCCGGCAAGAGCACCGCCTCACGCACGCGCGCCAGTAATCCGGCGAAGGGTCGTCTCATCGGCTGGGGCCTCGCTGAAGAAGCAATCCGCGCTTCCACACCGGCCCGCAACCTGGCGAGCGCCGCTGCCGGGTCGCCGGCCTGGCCCAGCACGGAATCCTCCCGGGCGCTGGCCTCCTCGATCACCTGATCCAGTCGCCGGACCTCATCCAGCAAAGCGCGAGCCTCGGCGGAGACGTCCAGCAGCGCCTGGGCGTCGCCGCGGGCCTTTTCCGGCCAACGCCGCAGGTCCGCGCCATAGCTGTCGGCCAGCGCCCTGAACCGCCTGAACGTGAGCATGTCTAGGTCTCTTTCCAATCGTGCTCCGGGACCAGACGTTCTCGCAAATACGTCCGGGCACGGGCCAGCAGGCGTTCCACGGCCTTGGCTGACACCCCGAGTACGCGTGCCGCCTCGGCGCCAGATAGCCCCTCGTCGTAGACCAACGTCATCGCCGCCCGTTGCGTCACCGGCAGTTCCTTGAGTGCGCCCACCAGGGCAGCACGCCGTTCGTTGGCTTGCATCATCTCATCCGCCCCGGCGACTGGGTCCATGGTATCGAAATCATCTGGCATCGGGTCAGGCCTCAGACGGCGGCGTTGGTCGATGCACAGGTTCACGACGATTCGGTAGAGCCAGGTCGTGAAGCGGGCGCGGTCCGGATCGAAGCGGCTTGCCTGGGACCAAGCCCGTACCATTGCCTCCTGCACGACCTCCTCGGCGGTCGGCGGATCCGGAACAAGGCGTAGCGCGACACGCAGCGCGAACGGTCCGTGGCGTGTGACAATCTCGTCGAACGCGCGCCTGTCGCCATCCGCCGACCAGGAGAGAAGCTTCGCCTCCGGCGCGTCGGCGTACGCGCGCTGCCCGGTCATGACGAGCCTGCCAAAGTCAGCCGCACACGCGACGCCGGAGAGCCACCCCGCCCATAGTCCGATCTCTCCTGCATAGTCAGATTCCACGAGCGCCGTCCTCGCCATGCACGCCCATGATACGGTGTATCTGGCCGAATTCCCCCATTTTTGCGACCGTCACCCGCCCCGGCGAACCAATGGAGCGCGCACGGTCGTCGGGCCGCCGCCGCTTCAGTCGTGCGTGTAGACATTCGGGCACGCCGCCGCAGCCGAATGGATCCGCCCGCCGGGGGGCACCGCCGTCGCGGATGACATCGCCTTGCCGGAACCGGCAGGCGCGTGGCCGTCAGCGATCGTATCGTTGCTCACGCCCCGTACACTGTCGAAACGCTGGTATATCTCCGCTAGCCGGCGGGCGGCGGGTTCACAGTCTGGCCGCTCAGCGCTCACTACGACGCATTCGCGCCTCACTGTTTCATCTGGCCGGCCGTTCCGGAGAGCTTCCACTTGCCGTCACCGCCGGAGCAAGCCACGAGCCTTCCCTGGAGGGTTTCGCCCGCGAGAATGACGGTCTGTTGATAGGCGCGGCAGCCGTTCGCGACCTCGCCACCCGCTGCCACCAACAAGGCTCCTTCAATGCCGGATTTCGCATCACTCCACGCGATCGGCGTGCCGGGATTCCCCCCATGGACGGCCGAGATCGCTTGTTCCTGTGCCGTGGCAATTCTTTCGGCTGGCGGTTTCTCCTTCTCTCCGAACAGAGTCTTGCCCGCGGCCCTGGCCAGCAAGCCGGCGCCCATGCAGCCATCAAGGCCAAGCGCCAGAACAAGCGTGGCAGCCAGAAGGCCGCGGTTCGTCATCTGATGTTTCGGAGTGCCGAACATGACGTGCTGGTCCCTCTCGGGCTGGGACGAAGTAGAATCACCACCAATGATGCTCAGGCCCTGATACGCGGCCTGCAGGGGAATCCCCCCTCGGATAGCGTCGCGCGAATCGTGCTGCCGCCTACGCCACGGAGGTTCCCGGCCGTCCGAAGAGTTGAGCCAGCCGTTCTCGCCACGACTGCGCGCGAACGACGCCACGCGCCATCGCAATCCACTCGTGAAACAGAATGCTGAACGGATTGAGACTGCCGACTGGATGCACCAGGCCGTAAGTGATCACGATCTCCGGTTGTTCTTTCGCGAACGTGCCGAATAGCCGATCCCAGATGATCAAGATGCCGCCATAGTTGCGATCGAGATATTCGCGGTTCGAGGCGTGATGCACGCGGTGATGGGACGGCGTGTTGAGAATCCATTCGAGCGGACCAAGCCGGCCGACGAGATCGGTGTGCAGCCAAAACTGGTAGGCAAGATTGATGGCCAGCATGCCCCCGACGGCCAAGGGATTGAGTCCGAGCAGAAAGAGCGGCAGTCGGAACAGCCAATTGCCGGAGATGATTTCCGTTGCTCCGAGGCGGAAGGCGCTTGCGAGATGGATATGATCCGGCGTGTGATGCACGACATGCGACGCCCATAGCCATCGCACCTCGTGGGCGGCACGATGCGACCAATAGTAGGCAAGCTCCACACCCAGAAAAAGAAGCACCAGGCCCCACGCGGTATCGAGAGGAATGGTCGTGAGACGATGGGGCCATACAAAGAAAGTGAGCGGCGCCACGATGAGAGGCCTGAGCAGCCGTGCCGGCAAGCGCAACACGTAGATGGCAACACTCGCGAGCAGCTCCCGCCATGGATAGGCGCGCCTGCGAACAAGGCGGTACCACCCGATCTCGAACGCGACAGCGCCGATGACCAGAGGAAACAGATACAGGACTAACGAGTGCCGATGAAACATTGCGGCTCCTGGACTGCGGAACACGGTGACGGCGAGTGCTGCCGCCCTCTCCATGATACGAGGCTCGGCCGGCTTCTCCTCACCAGGTAGGCCGTTCGGTCCCCAAGTGGCCAACGGTGCTCAAAGCAAGGCAGTTGGCCAATCGCTGCAGCCTCTTGCACTGTGGGCCGAAACAATCCCTCCAGTTGAACAGTGGACGGCATCTCGCCCGGCGACGCGCGATCTCCCCCACAGGCTTCGCGGCGAGCCCAACCGCCGTACGGAGCGGACTCAGGAGCCGGAACCGGGTGCCGGCCGGCCCGCCTTTGCCGCGCCCAGTGCCTGCTGACAGGCCGGCGACAGCCTCGCGGCGTTCTGCTTCAGGCATGCGACGATGCGTCCGCCACCTGGTTGCACGCCGGAGCAAAACTGCTGGTAATCAGCAGCGCACGCTTGCCGCGCCGATCCCTTTGCTGCCTGTTGAGCAGCCGCCTGACCGATGCTGCTACCCAGCTCAATCAGCGCGACGACAGCAATCACGGCGTACCTCCTTGACCGTGAAGAACAGACCGCCAAATCCAGCGTGCCCGTTGCCGCGAATTTGCTCTCCTCCGCCAAACGGCGAGTCGCCAGCGACAATCGCACCAGGCCGTTCATTACGAACGTAACCATCAACCGGGCTGACACAAGGCATGGGGTTGGATGGCACTGCATTGGTATACTTGCCTTCTGTTCAGAGGGCAGCCCATTGCCACCCCGACGTTGCGTGATACGCACAGGCAATGCCAGGCCCCCTCGCACAGCCCGAAATATTTCTCTACGGCAGGTCGTGATCACCCCCTCGATTTAAGATGATAGCGAAGCGCGATCTTCACCGTTGAAACTGCTTCGGCCCTCGATCAGGTGCATCTGAAACAAAGACAGGAAGCGCTGTCGTCTCCTGGCGTCTTCTCGCTCGCCACAGTTGCCGGAACGGCAGCGGACGCGTGCACTGGCTTCCTTCAAGGATCGATTCCAGGTGAAAGTCCGTGAAGCCCGGGAACGGCGGCGGCAGGCAATCGAGGCAGGCCCGCGAGGCAGAGCCCGGGGAGACGCCGCGCAAGCAGCTCCGGCGCACGTTCTGGCTGTTCGACGCCGACATGCTCAACGCCATCGCGGGCGAGGACCGTGTCGGGCAGGACTCCTCTCGCCAGTCGATGACAGTGCAAGACGTCGCCAGGCTGATCGATCCCGCCTACGCCGGTGTGGCGGACCGCACTGCGGAACTCCGCAAGGAGCTTGCGGGGATGGAAGCCGACATCGCCTTCCATGAAAGCACACTGCTGCAGGCTGGCCGGAAGGCCGGAGGACAAGCGTCGGCGCGAGATGGGCTTCCTGCGGCAGGTCACCCACAAAAGTGGGACGCGGCGGGACCCCTGACTGGCACCGCCGAGGACGGCGAGCACAGCGTGCTCAATCATCTCGCCAAGCTGGATCCCCCGCCGGGCGGGACTCGCTCAGCTTTTCCTGGACGGGCGGAGCGTATCTCCATGGATTACCAGCCTGGACATCCTCACGGCTTCTGCAGCGCGATCTGGATGGGAGAGGTTGCGCTCTGTCGGCCGCTGTATGACCCTCAAGGTGCCATCGCCCGGCTGAAGGACCTAACCTCGCCATATCCCGAGAAGTTTCGAGCGGCGCTGCTGAAGATGTTTCTATGGGAGATCGGGTTCAGCATCAAGATCGGCGAGACCGCGATTGCGCGTGGCGAGCAGACCCACATCGCGGGCTGCGTTTACCGGGCACTGTCTTGCGTCGGGCAAATTCTGTTCGCGCTCAACCGACGTTACCTCATCAACGAGAAAGGAGCCCTGGCAGAGACGGCCAGATTCCCATGCACATTGCATGACCTGTCCGATCGGGTCGCACGCATCTGGGTGGCTCTCGGGAAGTCGGAGTTCGCGGGCGCCCTTTCTGATCTGAGCGACCTCGACGAAGAGCTTCGGGCGTTGACCATCGAGATGGCGTAAGCTTGCAGTTCGGGCCCGTCGGTATGCTGCGCCTGGCCCAGCGTCGGTCAACAACCCAGCGATGCAAGATGGCATACTCCGGCGCGGGTGGACCGATGTCGAGTTCGCGGCGGATGTACGCCCGCTCGGTGGGCGCGAAGCCATCCCGGGCTTGGGTCTCGGAAATCGTCATGCATTTTGCGGACTGCTCCTTCGACCCGCGAAGTGCAATTTTTCAGTAGAGTTCGCGCTGCGAGCATCCGGGGAACCGCTCGCCATCAGATCCGGCTCTCCTTGCCAGGGATACAGGAAGTGCAACGCCTTTCAGTGCCGACGCGGGTGACGGCCGGGGCGGCGCCTTCGCCTGGAGCCGGCATGGTGGAGAGGCACCTGTCGAGCTGGTCAAACAGGTCAGCGAGGGGATCCACGAAAACACCCGCAGAGGGTCCGTACCGTCGGGCGAGGTCGGCGACGTCGAGCAGAGCACTATATTCTGTGGTGCAGCGTGCGAGAGCGGGGGCTGGAGGAGGAGGGTACGGGCCGGCGACCGAGGAAGCGGGGACAGGCGGAGCGGCACAAGAGACCGCGAGCGTGGCAGCGACCGCGACAGATCCGACTCGTACTGAATGCCACGCATGGCAAATCCACCCTGCCAAGCGAATACGATCTGGATTCGCCGCCCACACGGCAGACGGTCTCGCAAAAATCGGCTGCAGGTGGCGGCAGCTTCGCGCCGCCGCCGGACGCCTCCGGACATGGCATGGTCGAGACGTCTGCCGCACCCGCCGTAGACGTAGCCGATCGTCAGTCTCCATTTCCGAGGCATTCCCCGCCCGAGCACGACGTAGCGGCACCTCCTCGCCACGCGTGCTATGCTACGTCGTGGCGAGCGCTTTCCCCCGGGGCGGAAATATCATCGGCTGGCATGGGGGGAACACCACGCAGGGTGCGTATCATGCAGCATCGAGGGCAGCAAAGGGCCGCCTTCCAGACGGAAGAGGCTGCATGCGAATGTGCCGCATCCGAGACCGCGTGATCGGCCGTCGCGCCGAAGACACGTCTCTCGACGCCCTGGCCACCGCGAACGTCTATCGAAACCTCATAGCGTCAAGGGTTGCTCTGGCCATCGTCATAGCTGCCGTCTTCAGCTTGAGTGCTGTCTCATCCGTGGCGTTTGCCCGGCAACAATCCGGTGCCGACGCACGGAACTTTCGGCAGGCTTGTGAGGCCGACTGCCGTTCTTTCTGCTCTGGTGTTCAGTCGGGCGGCGACCGGATCATAGCCGGCTTGCAGCAGAACGCCGTTTAGCTCTCCTCCTCGTGCCGGCAGGCATTGCAGGCAGCCAGTGCAGAGCGTCAATAATCGTGGTTCATATGTGTCAAGCCAAAGATTCACGGAGATGACCGCGACCGTCGTGCATCAGGTCGCTGCCGTATGTGCAATTCTTGCATTCGGAACGGTCCCGGCATCGGCCGAGTGGTGGCATGCACGCAACGTGGCACGGACGGCGCCGGGACAAGTGTCATCCTCACACGTTGTGCAGGGACCGCTTGGCAGATCAGCCACTGCTTCTGGCCAGACGACGTGTGGTGGCGGCTCCTGTTCGCATGAGGAAACGCTGACTGGACCAAGCGGCCGGACCGCCACAACGTCCGACACTGTCACGCGTACCGCCCCCGGGCAGTTCTCGACATCCAGCACGGAGACCGGACCTGACGGCCGGACCATCGCGCATACGACGTCGACCAGTTGTGCGGCCGGGACCTGCTCGCGCACTGGGACGGTCACCGGACCCAACGGTCGGACCGCGACAACCTCGCACAGCGTGACGCGGACGGCGCCGGGGCAATTCTCGTCAACTGGAACCGTCACGGGGCCCGGCGGCCGGAGCATCAGCCATTCGGCGACCGCTTCCTGCGGCGCTGGACGGTGTACAGAGACAGGAATCACGGTTCGCCCCCACCGCACAGTCGTGGTGCATGAAAGCACGCCCGTCCGCACCACACCGGGGCACGTCGTATCGACGGGCGGAACCGCGGTCGTAACGGGGAGCCGGCCGCCCTCTCCGGTCGTCGCAGTTGCGCCGCCGCTGGCCACATTCCGGCCCCCGGTTGTGGTGGCATCGCCGCCGGCGATAGCGCCGCCACCTGTCGTGGCAGCGGTCCCGCCGGCACCGTCACCCCTCGGCGTCGCCCCCTCCGTCGTCCTGCCACCCCCAGCCGCCGCGGTACCCACCCCAGTGGCCGCCCAACCGCCTATCGTCACGGCACCAGTTGCTATGGTCCCACCATCGCCGGCCGTTGTGGTGGCACCGCGTGTTGTCGGCGCGGCGCCTCCAGCCATCCTCGTCACGCGGCCCCCTGCCGTCTATGTCGCTCCGCCTCCACCGAGGCGGGTCCGGGTTCCCGGTCATTGGGTGGGCCGGGCCTGGGTGCCCGCATACTGGAGATGAGACGTGGCATGCGATTGCGCTGCGTACCGAATGCGATTCCAACAGTGCGTTGCGCGTGTAGGCGTAGATCGAAGGGGAATAGTAAGCGGAGGCCACTGGCGGTTGCCTAGACGGCGCCGTCATTGGCGGCGCCACCAGGCACCTCGTACGGCTCCCGCCTCTCGCCACCTCCAATTCTTTGCAGGAGTTGAAGGCCATGAGTTCAACGGTCGCAAGCCGCAATCCTTGGCTGATGCGGCTGCTTCCTACTGTCATCATGGTGGGAATGACGGCATGTGCCGCTCGTGAGCCAGCAGGACCGACCGTCCTGGCCCTGCCGGCCAAGGGCGAGAGCTTCGCCTTGTTCCAGCAGCACGAGACGACATGCCGTCAGTATGCCACCGGCCAGATAGGTGGGCAAACCCCGGGGCAGGCCGCGGCGAGAAACAGCGTGGCGGGTGCGGCGATCGGAACCGGAGTCGGCGCGGCTGCGGGCGCGCTGATTGGTTCCGCTTCGGGTCACGCCGGTACTGGCGCAGCAATTGGAGGGGGTGGCGGGCTGCTCGCTGGCACCATCCTCGGTTCCGCGTCCGGGCGAAATGCGGCTGCCTCGACACAGAATCGATACAACAATGCCTACACACAATGCATGATCGCGAACGGCGAACAGATCGCACCGACGGCGCCACCGCCACCTCGGGTGACGTATGTGGCACCGCCGCCCGTGGTGTATGCGGTGCCTCCTCCCGTGGTCTACACGACACCGCCTCCCAGCGTCGTCTACGTGCCTGCCGCGCCAATGGTTGTGCCGTCTCCGCCAAAACCATAGAGAAAGAGCTGCCGTTCCCGCGAGTCTGCGCGCGGCACTGGCGAAGCATGTCTTCGATGTCAGTTCTCCTGGCGTCTACGATGGAGATCGCTGATGACTCCGCGTAGTGTTTTGGCATGGTATCTAGGAACCTTGCTGGTACTCGGCGGCGCTGGTGCTGGTGCCTATCAGGAATTGCACCGCCAGCACGCCGCGATTGGATCAACCGACACGGAGGCGCATCAGGTGATGGTAGCGCAGGCGGTGCCGCAAATGCCGCAGATGAAGGCATCGGAAATGCCAACGGGTCAGGCAGTGGCGCCCGCCGAGCCGCTACGTCGGACGCCGATGGCAGTCGCACTGCCGAAGCTTCGTTCGCATGTCGCTGTGGTCGGCAAACCGAAACCGCCGCGTCATCCGCACGCCGTAGCTGCGGTACACCCACAGATCCACCGACCCACTCGGGTCGCGGCAACGTGTATGCGCACAGAAATGCCAGCGCCCGCTGCAACACCGCGAATGTACTACACCTGTTACACATATCAATGGTACTCTCCGTATCGTAGCTATTATGGTTATTACCCGGGGTGCCTCTATTGTCGCCAGTTCTGAACTGGAGTCCTTTCGCGAGCCTCACGATGTCGCGCCGTCTGCGCCGGGACTCGGACTGCGGGGTGAAGCCCACGGCTATCCAGTCACGAATCGCGACACTCTCCTTGTGGCCGGCATCGGCTTGCCTGGACAACGCTCGGCCCATCAGGCCGAGTAGCCACAGGGGCGGTCAGCCCTGTCAGTTGGTGAACGCAGCCGAAACGTCAATTCGTAGGAGATCCGACGTTTCAGTCGACCAACTCTGTAACCTCATCCAGTCATGAGTGCTTCTGTTGCGACAGCTCGCCAAGGCCGGGCCGTTCTTGCACGATGCCGCGGCATACTCGCTTGGCACTCGCTCACTGCAACGAATGAAAAGAAGCCATATGGCTGCGCACCTCCAATAAACGGGTCTCGTCGGTTGCACCCGCCAATCCGAGCGCGCGTAAGGTCCGGAGCTCAACAGCGCGCGGCAGCGCAGAAGACCTATCAGGGCGGTGGAGAGGTATGCGGACGGTGACGACCGTTCGCGCCCACAACACTCCGCTCGGGCGTCCGAGCGAGAGCTCGCCGATCTGGCGGAGCAGATGAAACCCGTTGCCATCAATGATTGCTCCAGCGCCAAATCCCCAGCCATCGTCTCCCACGGTGATTTGCACTCCGGTAGCAGCACCACCGACGACATGGACTAAGACACGTCCACGTTGGCGGGCATAGAAACCGTGTTCCAGGGCGTTGGAAAGCAGCTCGTCGACCGCCCGAAGGACTGCGATATCGTGGGTAAACGGACAGGTCCCTTCAGTTTTCAGGTCGATACACATTGAAAGTCCACGGCGACCAGCAGCTATGATGGCGCTCCTGCAGAGGTCTCTCAGGAGCTCCTCGAGCGTAGCGGTTGCCAGGGAAGCGCACGTTGCGGCCTGACTTGAGGCGAACCGCCATTCCCCGGAGGCAGCGACTGCGACAGGGGGAGCGTCGTCGTGACGAGAGCAGTTCATCGTGATTGCGTCTTTGTCCTGTTATGCATCCAACAAGGCAGGAAGCGTGGGCCTCTTCTGAGGGCTGTGCGTCACCGCTCCGGATCAGACCCCTTGCACCGGAAAACAGGCTTGCGTCGGGCAGATTCGTATCTGACGAGTGGAGCTGCTTGTACAGGATGTCCTGCGGAGCGCGTCACCACCTCGGTTTTGCCGTGAAACGTCTCGGCTGAATAGCTTCTGCGATTGATACGGCGTCTCGGCGTCGATCCCCCTCTTCCGGAGGGAGTTTGTCATCCAGAAGATCCAGGTCCGAGTGGCCGCTTTGCGGCGCTCGGTGATGTCGGAGTCTGGGCCAAGGGGTGGCCCGGACGTACGGCGAAGCCGGCACGATGGCGCGGGTACCTTCGGGGCACCGAGTCAGGTCCCATGGGACACGACGTTTCCGACACGCATGTTCGGTGTTGCATGGCAACGCGTAGAAACTTTGCCTTCTCGGTGTCGCGAAGCCGGGCCTGCTGCGTATCAGGCTTGTGCGGCATGGCTCGCACTGGAAGAAGAGGCTTACATGATAAGTCGCGGAGTCATTCTGGCCTCGCTCCTGGCGGTCGGGGCAATCGTCGCAGCGGCCCCGGCGGACGCCAGAGGGTGGGGATGGACGGTCACCGGACCACACGGTGGCACGGCGACCGTCAACGGCTGGGGGCGCCCAGGCTGGGGTTGGGGCCCCTGCTGTTACGGTGGCGGCGTTGCCGCCGGTGCCGTGGCAGGACTCGCGGTGGGCACTGCCGTCGGTGTCGCCGCCGCCTCGCACCCCGTCTATGTCGCACCGCCGCCCGTAGTCTATGCGGCGCCGCCGGTCGTCTACGCCCCCGGTGGCTATTACTATTACGTTCCATGATGTCGACTCCGTCGGCACGAGAGACGAACGAGCGCGGCCGAACTTGACCCACAGCCCGCGGCGGCGTCGGTCTGCAAACGATCGATACGCGGGCACGCCGCCAGGGCGGCGCGTCCGCAACGTCGACCGCACCATGAGCCGGCCGTCCTCAGGAGACTAGCAAACGCACGACGATCACGGGCCCGCTTGGGGACCACATCTTGCGCTTGCCCTGCCCGTGTCGTCTCGCGAACGTTCGCGGACGGGGGCAGCCCATGCCGCTCTTCGACTTCGAAGTCAGCACTGGCCCCGCGTTCACTCTTAACCGGCTGCTGTTGCGTACGAGAATTTCACACCATGACGGCGCGCAACACGTAACTGAAGCTCCACGATCGGAAGGGACTTCGTTCTGATGACTTGTGACGATACTCATCTGCCCATGCGGCTGGCACTGTCCATCGTTTCTCTATGTGCGGGGGCCGTTGCATTTCTGCCAGCAGCTCACGCGCAATCTCGCTCCATAGTGGAAGTACGCGGCCGTCCCACGCCGTCGCTTGGCCGGTCATGATCGCGACATCGACGCCATTGCCCGCGAGGGCGCAAAGGAGCCGCTCGTGGCTTCCATCGACCGTGCGCACATCCACATCCGGAAAGCGCCGATGGTATTCGACCAGCGTCGTGTGCATGTTTCCTGCCGAAGGAGAGGCATGAACGCCGATCGCCAGCAGGCCAAGTTCGCCACGGCTCCTGCTCCTGAGCCGCTGGAGTTCCGTATCCACGTCGTCGAGTATCCGCTTGGCGCTCGCGACGAACTCCAGTCCCACCGTGGTGAGACGGGTACCGCCATTCGTCCTTTCGAACAACACCACGCCGAGCTGGCGCTCGATCTCGTGCAGCCGGCGACTCAGGGTCGATGGGCGTATGTTCAGAGCTTCCGCCGCCTGTCGCAGGCTGCGGTGCTGTGACGTTACGAGCGCCAAACGCAAATCACGAAGCTCTATGTCCACGCCGTTCACATCGTCGGCCCGCATACGCGCCGACGCCTCCTACAAACTTTGCCGCCCCTCCCTGTTCGCCTCCATCTCGATATACGTTGCGCTTGGTTTTCGATCTTCCCCTGCGCGTCAGGCCGGCAACGGATCCGTGCCGCGATCGAGCAAGGCCAGATAGTCCGAATAGGCGTAGATCCGGCCGCGTTGCCGTCCCGTGGTCTCGCGCACGACACCGATCTTGGCCAGATTTTCCAGCGCCGTGCTGGCGGTCGGGAAAGAGACGGCGAGTTTCTCGGAGACAGTCTGGATGGTGACGATCGGGCTGGCTTGCATCAATTCGTGGACGCGGAGCGCGGATGGGGCCGCGCGACCGAGGCCGGCGATCTGCTGTCGGTGAGCATCGAACATGGCGATGAGATCGCGCGCGGTCGCGGCGGCTTGTTCAGCGGTCTCAGCGACGCCGGTCAGGAAGAACTCCATCCAGGTCTCCCAGGTCCCAGCCTGGCGGACCTCCTGCAGGAGCCGGTAATAGTCGTCGCGCCTGGATTTCAGGAACAGGCTGAGATAGAGGATTGGCTCGCGCAGCACCCCCGCCTCGCACAGGATCAGCGTGATGAGCAGCCGACCCAGGCGCCCGTTGCCGTCGAGGAAGGGGTGGATCGTCTCGAACTGGACGTGGGCCAGGCCCGCCCGGATGAGCGGGGGCAGCGCCGTATCCTCGCTGTGCAGGAAGCGCTCGAGCGCATCGAGGCATTCGTCCAGCCGGTTCGGCGGCGGCGGCACGAACAGCGCGTTGCCGGGCCGGGTTCCGCCGATCCAGTTCTGCGAGCGGCGGAACTCGCCCGGCTGCTTCGCGGCGCTCCGTCCGGACTTGAGCAGGATGGCGTGCATTTCGCGGATCAGCCGGAGCGAGAGGGGAAATCCGCCGCGCATCCGGGAGACGCCGTGCTCGATCGCCGCGACGTAGTTCGAGACCTCGGTGACGTCGTCGAGCTCGACCGCCGGCGCCTCGTGATTTTCGAACAGCAGCAGATCGGACAGCGAGGATTGCGTCCCCTCGATCTGTGACGAGAGGAGGGCTTCCTTGCGGACGTACATGTAGAGGAACAAAGGCGTCGAGGGCAGGATCGTCGTCACGCCGTCGAGGCGCCCGACCGCGGCAATGGCGCGTTCGTAGACCTGCATGAACCGTCCGAGTTCGAGCGGCGGATTCGGCGGCAGTGGGGCAGGCACATAGGCCCGCACGCGCTCGCCTCCCGCGCTCGTTTCGACATAGGCCCCGAGCCTTTGGTTCTCTCCGTTCGGCACACGCGATCCTTTAATTAGCCTGGGCCGTTATTAAAGCATATCGCCATATACCTTAATAGAGACCAGGGCTAATTCAAGGCTGCCAGCATGACGCTGCGCCCACAGGCGCAGGCAGTTGGGAGCACGACAGGGCGAGGATGCCCGCCCAAACACGCTGGAACCGCCCCGCGTTTTCCCTCAACTGCTTACATAATGCTTACATTTTTTCAGACTAAGAAATGTAAGCACCAAA
The DNA here is from genome assembly GCA_017307335.1 of Alphaproteobacteria bacterium. GTDB lineage: Bacteria > Pseudomonadota > Alphaproteobacteria > Acetobacterales > Acetobacteraceae > JAFKFJ01. Next base: position 28,495 of record JAFKFJ010000202.1, read on the forward strand.
AGCGAAGGGCCGCCTTGCGGCGGCCCTATCATAACGCTTTGATTTTCCTAGGGAAAACTTGGAGCGCCGCCGTTGGCGATGATGAGAACTACGTCTACGCCATAGCCCTATGAATGGGCAGATCGTTGGAAACGGGGCTGGCCTCGCCCGACGAGCCGATCTGGCGTCGGGACACCACACGCATCATTCGAGGGTATACCCAAGGGCTCGATAGCCCGTTCGACGTTTTGCCGCCATTCGCGCCAATATGGGCACCGCTTCATCGACGTAATCGACAACGACAACTTCGGTCTTTCCACCGTGCTGGCGATGCAGGCGGCCAACATACTGGGCCAAAGTGCCCTTCCAGGAAATGGGCATCGTCAGGAAGAGCGTGTCGAGCCTGGGATCGTCGAAGCCTTCCCCTATGTAGCGTCCGGTCGCCAGGATGAGGCGCTCCTCATCGTCGGGCATACGCAATGCGACATCGGACGCCCTGCGTTCGGCGGCCGACATCCCACCTCGAAGGACAACCAGATGACGCACAAAGCGCGAGAAGCGGCTTTGCAGATATTCGAGATGGTCCTTGCGTTCAGTCAGTACAAGCGGCGAGCGTTTCGCCTCCAGCGCCTTGAGCACGTCATCGAAAATCAAGTCATTGCGCGGCTCGTCCTGAGCGAGGGCGGCATAGACCGCCGGCATGGCAGGGCGGTCGGAGGTCGCCAAAGATGGCGGCAACTCGAATTTTGTCGTCCTATGCTTAGCTCGGTGAGCAACGCCTCGTTGGGCGGCTTGCGCGCGAGCATCGACGCGGTGTCTCACGGCGCCGCACTGCATAAAGATGATGGGATGGTGTCCGTCCTTGCGAGCGACGGTCGCGGACAGGCCAAGAACATAACGCGCCTTCGCGCGCCTCGCCACCAGCTCAAAGCTTGCCGCCGAAAGGTGGTGGCACTCGTCGACGACCAGATGGCCTTAATCGGCGACCAGATCAGACACCTCACCTCGGCGCACGAGACTCTGGATCAGCGCGACATCGATGATGCCTGTTGGTTTGCGCCGGCCGCCGCCGATGACCCCAATACGCTTTGGATCGATATCAAGGAATGTCTTGAGGCGCTCAACCCATTGGGCGAGCAGCTCTCGGCGATGGACGAGGATCAGCGTATTGCGCGCCCGCTCGGCGATAAGCGCGGCGGCCACGACCGTCTTGCCGAAAGCGGTGGTCGCCGCCAGCACGCCGGTATCGTGGGGCGCGAGCGCGTCGAACGCCTTGACCTGCGGGCCATATAGCGCCCCCTGGAAACAGACATCGGTCGGAAGCGGCGCTCCTGAGATTCGCAGGTCTTCCACCACCGCCTCGGCGCCATGGGCGCGGATCAGTTCAATGGCCTCATCAAAACAACCCCGTGGCAAGCCAACGTGGCGCGGGTGAAGTTCGGCGCAAAAGATGATTCGGGGCTTATCGAAGGTCGGGAAGCGCATGGATTGCGCGCGGTAGAATTCCGGATTTTGGAACGCGGCCAAACGCATCAAGCGCGCTGTCATCGCTGATGGCAGTTCGGTCCGATCGATGTAGACCTGATCGGCAATGACGACGCCGACATTGCTTGGCATGAGCGCATTGATTGGTCCGGGATCCCGGCGACGGGAAGGCGTCATGCGCCACGGCTCTTCGGCGTCCTCACCCTCCACCGGCATGCGCACGCCCAATACCCGGCCTCGCGCCTCCGCGTCAGCGACCAGGCCCAAGACTGCGTCGGCGGACAGCCGCGGAGCTGACGACAGGAACGCCCATTGATCGTCGTAGGGCCGAAGAGTCTCGTCGAGAAATACGCTGTTTCCATGTTCGCGTGCCCTGCGCTGCAATGGCAGCGCGATCAGATTGCCGAATCCGCCGACCGGCATGATGTCTTGGCTTGGAAAGAAGTGGTCATAGGAAGCGAAGCCGATTTCTGGTCGCCGCTCCATTGTCTCCGTCATGATCGCGGCGCCGAGCTGACGGGCTGCGCGCGCCGGGACAGGCTCAGAAAAGAAAATCCAGACATGGGCGCCGTTACCGGAGCGGGAACGTTCGAGGGCGGCGGGTACGCCTTTCGCCTTGCAGGTTTCAACCATCGCCATGGCGTCAGCCGCCCAGCTTTCCTTGTCGAAATCGGCGGCCAGAAACCAGCAGGTCTCATCCGGCAGCATTGGATAGACGCCGGCGACGAAGGCGCGCGCGCCCTCGCCACCGCGCAAATGTCGATCGATGATTTCGTCCAGCCCGCTTTTCCCGTCTTTGCGTTCTCCCAGCGGAGCGGAAACACGTCGGTTCGGCCGGCGAAGAGGCGGCGGAAGACAGCCACCTTGTCAGCCGTCGGCGATGCGGTGGTCACGGTCGGAGCGTTCACGACCGAGATCGAGCGGGGACCGATAGGTTGCGCCGCCGCCTTTCGCCGCTCGATTTCAGCGAGTGAAGCTTCGAGTTCGACCCGCTCGGCTTCGAGCGACGCCAGACGAGCGCGGATACGGACAATTTGTTCTTCGTCAGAAGCTTGACCGTGCCGTCCGGCCGCAAAGGTCGGCTTGATCGACACCGCTGTCAGGTCTCCATCGCAGGATCGGTGCGGTACCGGTCTGGATGCTGCTCGAACTCCTCCCGAACCCGGTTCAGCCATGTCTCGTACCAGCACCAAGTCTTGCCGACCGCGATGGCCCCGTAACCCTTCGCCAGATTCTTGGCGTCGAGCTTCTTCCAGAGCTTTGTGTGACTGTCCATCGTGAACCGATCCCAGCCTTCGCCCTTCATCAGGCTCACGATCTCGCTCGGCAGGTATTTCTTCTTCTCGACCTCCTTGAGGGCGATGTTGAACTTTTCCGCCACCTCCGATCCTGGCGGTACGATTTCGACGGCCAGATCGGCGCTCGGGGCGCGGTTGGCCGTCCTGCCGACCATGAAGACGCGGAAGGCGTAGCGCGGATCAGCCTGCTGCTCCGGCGTCAGGCGGCCCTCAAATCCGTCCATCATGGCCTCGACGTTACGCGGCAGGCCGCCGGCCTTCTTCAGGATCGCGCGCTGGTCCGGGCTGAAGGTCACGAATTGCAGGGCGATCGGCAACCGGCGTTCGAGGGCGTATTGCGCGCCGAACAGTTGCTTGATCGCATCGTTGAAATTGATGCAACAAGCTTGGAGCTTGGCGCTGACCGCATCGTCGATGCGATTAGTCGATCTATGTTCGATCTCGTGTCGCAGTTCGAGGAGGAAAGCTAGCGTCAGGACTCATTGCCTGAGCCAGAAGCTGAAGATGGCGGCGATGCAGATGGCGGAGAAGAAGGTGTGAGCGCACCGGTCGTATCGGG
>JAFKFJ010000203.1 GCA_017307335.1 Alphaproteobacteria bacterium
GCCTGCGCCGTGGCCGAGGGCGCGCTGCCGGAACGCGAGGCGCATCCGCGCGTGTTCGCGGGGCTGCTGCAACTGCTCGCGCGACTCGCCGCGGGGCCGCCGGTGCTCGCCGAGATGGTGCGGTGGGAGGCCGCCTTGCTCGCCGACCTCGGCTACGGACTCGATCTCGCATCCTGCGCGGTCACCGGCGCGACGGCCGGCCTCGCCTGGGTCTCGCCGCGCACCGGCCGTGCGGTGACGGACGTGGCGGCGGGGGCGTGGCGCGAACGGCTGCTGCCGCTGCCGGCATTCCTGCACGACGACGCCATGCGCAACGACCGCGTGGGCGACGCCGCGGACTGGCGCGACGGGCTGCGCCTGACCGGGCATTTCCTCGCGCGTGACGCGTTCGGGCACCACCACCGCCCCTTGCCGGCGGCGCGGCTGGCGCTCTACGACCGCGTCGCAGTTCTCGCGGAGGCGACGCATGCCTGATGACACCATCGGCCACGTGCAGGACACGCCGCTGGCGGATGCGCTGTCGGAGCGGTATCTCGCCTACGCGCTCTCCACCATCATGTCGCGCTCGCTGCCGGACGTGCGCGACGGGCTGAAGCCGGTGCACCGGCGGCTGATCTACGCCATGCACCAGCTTCGCCTCGATCCCGCGGCCGGCTTCAAGAAATGCGCGCGCGTGGTGGGCGATGTCATCGGCAAGTTCCACCCGCATGGTGACGCCGCAGTCTACGACACGCTGGTGCGGCTGGCGCAGGATTTCGCGGTTCGCTATCCGCTGGTGGAAGGCCAAGGCAATTTCGGCAACATCGACGGCGACAACGCCGCGGCCATGCGGTACACGGAGGCGCGACTGACCGCCGTTGCCCAGGCGCTGCTCGCCGGCATCGACGAGGATGCGGTCGATTTCCGCCCCACTTATGACGGCGAGGAACAGGAACCCGTCGTCCTGCCTGGCGCTTTTCCCAATCTGCTCGCCAATGGCGCCGCCGGCATCGCGGTCGGCATGGCGACCTCGATCCCGCCGCACAACGCAGCCGAGATCTGTGCCGCCGCGATTGCGCTCGTGCACGACCCGGACGCGAGCACCGCGACCCTGCTCCGTCACATGCCGGGGCCCGACTTTCCGACCGGCGGCATCCTGGTCGAAGAACCGGCGGCGATCGAGCAGGCGTACGAGACCGGCCGCGGCGGATTTCGCCTGCGCGCCAAATGGGACGTGGAGCGCGGCAAGCACGGCACGTGGAGCATTGTCGTCAGCGAGATCCCGTACCAGGTGCAGAAGGCGCGGCTGGTCGAGCAGATCGCGGAACTGCTGGAGCAGCGCAAGCTGCCGCTGCTCGGCAACGTGCGCGACGAAAGCACCGATGTCGTGCGCCTGGTGCTGGAGCCGAAGAACCGCAGTGTTGAAGCTGCAGTGCTGATGGAAACCCTGTTCCGCGCGACCCCGCTGGAAAGCCGCTTCCCGCTCAACATGAACGTCCTCGGCGCCGACCGCACACCGCGCGTGATGGGCCTGCGTGCCGTGCTGCGGGCCTGGCTCGACCATCGCCACGCCGTGCTGCTGCGCCGCAGCCAGCACCGTCTGGCCGCGATCGAGCGGCGACTGGAAGTGCTCGACGGGTTCCTGCTCGTCTTCCTCAATCTCGATGAGCTGATCCGCATCCTGCGCAGCGAGGACGAGCCGAAGCCGGTGATGATGGCAACGTTCGGCCTCACCGACGTGCAGGCTGAGGCGATCCTGAACATGCGCCTGCGCAGCTTGCGCCGGCTGGAGGAAATGGAGATCCGCCGCGAGCACAAGGCGCTCGCCCGCGAACGCGGGGAGTTGCGCGCGCTGCTCGGCGACGAAACACGGCGCTGGCAGCGCATCGAGGAGGAGTTGCAGGCGACCCGAACGAAATTCGGCGCCGCGCCGCTCGGCATCCGCCGCACCGTGCTGGCGGCGGCGCCGGCGGCGGTCGAAGTGGATGAGGCGGCGCTGGTCGAGCGCGAGTCGATCACCGTCATTCTCTCCGAAAAAGGCTGGATTCGTGCGGTGCGCGGTGCGGTGGCGGACGAGCGCGAGCTGAAGTTCAAGGAAGGCGACCGGCCGCACCTGCTGCTGGCCTGCGAGACCACCGACCGGCTCTGCCTGTTCGCGAGCAACGGCCGCGCCTACACGCTGCGCGCGGCCGACCTGCCGCGCGGCCGGGGCGACGGCCAACCGGTGCGGCTTCTGGTCGAACTCGCGAACGAGGATGCGATCATCACGCTGTTCGTGCTGCGCGACGACGCGCCGCACCTCGTTGTCTCCACCTCCGGTCGCGGCTTCATCGTCAAGGCGGACGATCTGCTCGCGGAGAAGCGAACGGGCAAGCAGGTCCTCAACCTGCGCGCTGGCGAGGAGGCGGCAATCTGCGTGCCGGCGGAGGGCGACCACGTCGCGATCGTCGGGCGGAATCGCAAGCTGTTGATCTTTCCCCTTGACCAGATGCCGGTGCTGGCGCGCGGCGCCGGCGTCATGCTGCAGCGGTACAAGGAGGGCGGGGTGGCCGATGCGCGCGTCTTCCGGCTTGCCGACGGCCTGAGCTGGAAATCCGGCGAGCGTTCGCGCGTCGAAGCACATCTGCGCGATTGGATGGGCGAACGGGCACAGGCCGGCCGCCTCGCGCCCAGCGGCTTTCCGAAGTCGAACCGGTTCGGTCCCTGATCGGGTGCCCTCAGGGTCGTGCTGCTCACGAGCATGTTTTGTCTCCGGGCAAACCCATGGATTGCGACGACGGAGGCATTGCGACTACTGATCTGTTCAGGCGACTCGTTCACGATGGGCGGCGCGGGGTTCGGCGTCGGAACAAGCAGCGTCGATGATCTGTGACGAAGCGAGATCCACGCGGCGCAATGCCGCCCTGGTGCCGCGCGCGCCTTTGCCACCGTGCCCGGCGATGCCGGTGGCGTTCACCCGGCAGGTATCTCTCTGACGGCGAGGAAGCGGATGGCGCGGGTTGCGACTCTGGCGTTGTTGGCGGCTGCACTGCCGCTGTGGTGCGGCGTCGGCGTGGCCCAGGAACCGGGAGACGCTCCCCGTCCCCTCGCATGGCCGACGGTGACGCAGGAGATGCTCAGCAACGCAGAGCACGACGGCAAGAACTTCCTGCACACGCAGGGTAGCTACCGGCAGACACGGTTCTATCCGAACGCACAGATCAACCGCGAAAATGTCCGGCGGCTGCATCTCGCCTGGGTGTTCCAGACCGATCTGGTCGCACCGATGGAGACGGCGCCGATCGTTGTCGACGGCGTGATGTACGTGACGACATCCTTCAACCATGTCTTCGCGCTCGACGCGCGGACCGGCAGGCAGATCTGGGCGTATCGTCATCGCCGTGGCCCGATTTCGAACTATTGCTGCGGCCCGAACAATCGTGGCGTCGCGGTGGATGGTGATCGCGTCTACTTCGCCACCCTCGACTCACGGCTCGTCGCGCTGGACCGGCGCACCGGCAAGCGCGTGTGGGACATCGAAATCGCCGACCCCGAAATGGGCTACAGCGAGACCATGGCGCCGACCGCCGTGGACGGGAAGATCATCATAGGCACCAACGGCGGCGAGTTTCCCACCCGCGGCTTCGTCAAGGCGTTCGATGCAGCGAACGGCAAGCTGCTCTGGACATTCCATACGATCCCCGAGAATTCGCAGGGCGTCTGGGCGACCACGGACGCCACCGGCCGCGACATGCACCGTGATATCGAGGCCGAGAAAAAGGACTACGCCGAGAACGGCGACCCGTACGCGACGCTCGGTGGCGCGGTCTGGCAGAATCCCTCGGTCGATCTGGCCACCCGGCGCATATTCTTCGTGGTCGGCAATCCCAACCCGGACTTCAACGGCGCGCTGCGACCGGGCGACAATCTCTACACCGACAGCCTGGTCTCGATCGACCTCGACACCGGCAAATATGTCTGCCACTTCCAATACGTGCCGCACGACGTCTGGGACATCGACGACGTCAGCCCGACCGTTCTGGTCGACGTCAGGGACAACGACGGCAAGATCGTGCCCGGCGTGCTGCACGCCGGCAAGGTCGGGCATCTGTTCGTGCACCGGCGCAAGGATTGCAGCCTGATCCGGTTTTCCGAGGCGCTGGTGCCGCAGGAGGGTCTCTGGACGCCACCGACGCATGCCGGCACGCGCATGATGCCGGGCTCGAACGGCGGCACCGAGTGGTCGGCCGTGGCGATCAATGAATCGCTCAACCTCGCCTATACCGAGAATCTCGTGCAGGCCATGGACCGGCTCGTCGCGAAGGGCAACCGCCCGTCGTTCAAGCGCTGGGTGAAATCCTTCTTCGACGCCGAGCCCGCGGACGCCGCCTCGCGCGGCGAGGATGGCGAGGACCACGATTCCGGCAAGCTGCGGCTCGGCGGCTGGGTGCACTACCTTGAGGAACCGCAGTGGGGCAACCTGACCGCGGTCGACTACAACACCGGCCGCATCCGATGGGTGGTCAAGACCCGTCACCCGATGATGGGCGGGACGTTGGCAACCGCCGGCGAACTGCTGTTCGCCGGCCAGGGCGACGGCTTCTTCCGTGCCTTCGACGCCGAGACCGGCGCGGTGCTGTGGCAGTTCCAGGCCGGCGCCGGCGTGAACGCGCCGCCCTCGTCCTATGAGGTGGACGGCAAACAGTACGTGGTGGTGGGCGCAGGCGGCAATGGCCTGATCGGCACCAAGCGTGGCAGCGTCATCCTCGCCTTCCGGCTCGACTGAGCGAGGCGGCGCGGTCAGCTGCCCCGCGCCATGCGCAGCACCGCGGCCCCGAACACGGCGCCCATCAGCGTCACGACGATGATGATGAGCCGCGCGCGCCGTGCTTCCGCGGCCGCCTCTGCGGCGAACCGCGCGCGCATGGCGGTGCGTTCCGCGGCGATGCGCGCCAGCATGTCGCCGCCGACCGGCAGCAGCGCATCGGCGCTCTCGCCCAGCCGGGGGCGCAGTGCCTCGAGCGCGGCCGCCGGGTCCGGGCCGCGCGCCGCTGCCTGCGCCGCGTCCAGCGTGGCCTCGCGGGCCAGGGCGCGGGCGAGCGGCAGCGGAACGGCATAGCTCGCGAACACGCCGGCAAGGCCGACGACCACGAACGCCATGACCAGAAACGCGGTCCAGGTTGCGCGCGACCCGCCGTCCATCCGCCCCGCTCTCTCACTTGCCCGCGCGCACATCGCGTGCACGCAGGCGTGCCGTCAACCCGCGGGGCAGGATTTCGTTAACCGTTGGCATCGCAGTCTGGGACCACGGCAGCGGGTAGTGCGGGATGCGGCTCGCGGAGTTGCGCAACTGGCTCGGGCGCGCGCGTGGTGGCGTGGCCGACGCCGCGGCCGAGGCGATCGGCTCGCTCGATCCCGCGCCGGCGCACGCCGCGGATGTGTCCTCACCCGATCACCCGGCGCCGGCCTGGACACAAATCCGGCTCAATCTCGTCGAGACGCTCTGGGGTGAAGGGTTCCTGACGCCCGGCGGCGGCCAGGAAATCCTTCGTCTCGCCCTGCCGCTCGGCCTCTCCGCCGCCTCCTCACTGCTCCTGCTGGGTGGCGCGAGTGGCGGACCGGCGCTGCGGCTGGCAGGGGATCTGGGGGCCTGGGTGTGCGCCTGCGAGGCCGATCCGTGGCTGCTGCGGGTGGCAACGCGGCGGGTGCAGCGGGCGGGCGCCGTGCTCGCCAAGCGGGCGTCGATGCAGCCCTGGGATCCGGCCGCGCCCACCTTCCGGCGCCATGCCTTCCACCACGCGCTAGCGATCGACGCGCTGGGCGTGGCGCGGCCCGAGGATACGATCGCGGCCATGACACTCGCACTGCGGCCGGGCGGGCAGATCGCGCTGCTGCAGACCGTGGCGCCGGCGCCGCTGGACCCGGCAGAGGCGGCGGTCGCAGCCTGGCGCCGGCTGGATCCCGCGGCGGCGCTACCGCCCTCGCCGGCGCTGATCGGCCGGGCGCTCGCGCGGCTCGGGTTCGAGGTACGGGTCGCCGAGGACCTGACGACCCACCACATGCACCTGGCACTCGCCGGTTGGCGGCTGGCGCTGCACCAGTTCGACCGCGACCGCCCGGACCCGCCACACGCGGCGGCACTCGTCGCCGAAGCCGAACGGTGGCTGCGCCGCATCCACCTGCTCCGCGAGGGTCGGCTGCGGCTGATGCGCTGGTTCGCGATCGACCGGCGCGATCCCGCCGCGTCACGCGGGATATCCACAGCAGAGGCTTGATCTGTCGCCCGGATGCCAGCAGATTGCGCCCCGCCATCGGCTCCGCCGCCGGCGCAACGGGCTGCTGTAGCTCAGTGGTAGAGCACTCCCTTGGTAAGGGAGAGGTCGACAGTTCAATCCTGTCCAGCAGCACCACCGAAAACCGCAGAAATCCGCGCAGTTTCCCGCCACTCCCGTTGCGTCGCCGAGACGCATCGATGGAGATGCTCGCGTGAACGCGGCAGGAACATGCAGGGTCGATTGGCACACTCCTGACGCACTGCTCGCGCGCCCGCCGCCCGCCAGCTCGCGCGGACGATCAGCAGGCGGACTCGCCCGTCCAGCGGCTCGCGCTCGCCAAGGCACGGCGCGCCGAGCGCGAAAACGCGATCGAGGCGGGGCTCCCTGTTCCCACCTCCGATGTGCGGGTCGCCCTGACGGCGGCGTTTGCGCAGCTTCAGCGCGACCCGCAGACCCTGCTGCGGATGCTCGCCCGCGAGCACGACTGGCCGGGCGCCGTGCTGCGACGGCACGTGGCGGAGCTGGCGGACGTGCAGCACGCCGGCGTCGCCGCGATCCGGGCTGAACTTGAAGATGACGGGGGCAGCTCGCGTCCGACCCTGTCCTCGTTGAGCGAGACACGAAACTCTCCCCGCAGCCACGGCGCCGGATCGACCGTCCGCCAGCGCACCACGCCATGCACGGCGGGGGCCGAGCGGCGCGAGGCGGAGCACGCAGGCGGCGCGCTGGCGCGGCTGGGCGGCCATGACCGCGTGCGGATGGAAGCGGTGGCGGACAACCTGCCGCGGCAGACCTTCGTGCAGCCGACGCAGGCCGTGCGGCTGCTGACCGACATGCTGGCGTTGCTCACGCGGGGGCGCGGCGTCGCTGTGATCCGTCTATAGTCCTGCGTCAGGATGACGGTACCCTCCCTCTACGACCGGCCCGATTTCTTCGCGGCCTACTCCCGCCTGCCGCGCTCCCTGCACGGCCTGGATGCGGCCCCGGAGTGGCCGGTGCTGCGCGGCATGCTGCCCGACCTGCGCGGCCGGCGCATCGTTGATCTTGGCTGTGGCTTCGGTTGGTTCTGTCGGTGGGCGGCCGCGCAGGGGGCGGCGCGCGTGCTCGGCCTGGACGTTTCGGAGCGAATGCTTGCCCGTGCCGCCGCGGACGCGGCCGATCCGGCTGTCGAATATCGGCAGTGCGACCTTGAAGCGCTGGTGCTGCCGGAAGGTGCATTCGATCTGGCGTACAGTTCCCTTGCCCTGCACTACATCGTAGACCTCGACCGCCTCGCCGGCGTCATTCACCGCGCACTCGCGCCGAACGGGCGCCTCGTCTTCTCGATCGAGCACCCCATCCACACGGCGCCCATCCGGCCGGGCTGGATAGAGGGCGAGGACGGGCGCAGGGTCTGGCCATTGAACAGCTATTCCGTCGAAGGGCGGCGCGTCACCGACTGGCTCGCGGCCGACGTCGCCAAGTACCACCGCACCCTGGGGACGATCCTCACGCTTCTTCTTCGAACGGGTTTTCACGTATCGCAGGTCGTGGAATTCTGCCCGACGGAGGCGCAGATCGCGGCGCGACCGGAGATGGAAGAAGAGCGCGACAAGCCGACCTTCCTGCTGGTGGGTGCCTCGCGATAGGGCCGGGGTGGCGGCCACGACGCCGCGGCCACTATGGTTCCGCCCGGATCGAAAAGGGACTGAGCGCATGGGCGACGACGTGATCATTGTGGGTGCGGGCTCCGCCGGCTGCGTACTGGCGGCACGACTGTCGGAAAATCCGCATCGGCGCGTGCTGTTGCTGGAGGCCGGGCGGCCGGCGCCAAGGGATTCCGATATCCCTGCGAACTGGGTTGCCATGTTCAACACGGCCGTCGATTGGGGCTATCACACCGAGCCGCAGATCGGATGCAAGATGCGCCGCATGTTTTGGCCGCGCGGCCGAATGGTCGGCGGATCGGGCGCCCTGAATGCGATGATCTACATTCGCGGCCTGCCCTCTGACTACGATGGATGGCAGGCCGGCGGCTGTCCGGGGTGGGGCTGGAACGACGTGCTTCCGCGCTTTCTGAAGAGCGAGGACAACGCCCGGCTGGGCAACTCTCCGTATCATCGGACCGGCGGCCCCCTCACCATTTCGGATGTTCCCTATGTCGATCCCACGGAGCGCCTGTGGCACGCGGCGGCACAGGCAGCCGGACTGCCGAACAACGACGACTTCAACGGCCCCACGCAGGAGGGCGTCGGCTTCTTTCAGTTGACGGTGAAGGGTGGCGAACGATTTGGAACCGGGAAAAGCTTCCTGCGGCCGGCGCTCGATCGGCCCAACCTAACTTTGCAGACTGGCGTGCTCATCCTTCGCGTCCTGATCGAAGGCGGGCGTGCCGTGGGCGTCGCCTACCTGCGCGACGGCGAGCGCCACGAGGCGCGCGCAGATCAAGTGGTACTATGCGCGGGCGCCATCGGCTCACCACAACTACTGCTGCTCTCCGGGATCGGACCGGCCGATGAGCTGCGCGCCGTTGGCGTAACTCCAGTTCACGACTTGCCCGGCGTGGGACGCAATCTTCAGGACCACATCAACATTCCGATCACGTTCGCTGCCGGCGAACGGGTCGGAATCGGCGGCATGACCGCCGAGGAGATCAATGCTGCGCTTCGCGCATGGGATGCGACGCGTACGGGGCCGATGACCTCCAACTGGGCTGCGGCCGGTGGCTTCGCGCGCAGCAGGCCGGATGTGGCCGAACCAGATCTCCAGCTGTATGGCGTAATCTCGGGCAATCGCGACCATGCGCGCTACATTGCAGGCGCACCGGGCGTTACCCTTCATGCAACCCTGCAGCGCCCAAGCAGCCGAGGGACGCTGCGTCTGCGATCGGCCGATCCGATCGAGTATCCCGCACTGGATCCACGCTATTTTGTGGGCGACGCAGGCCGATCAGATCTCGCCACCATGACGCTGGGTGTCAGGCTGAATCGCCGCATTGCGGCGAGCGCGCCTCTGGCCGATGTTATTGCGCACGAGATTACGCCCAGCGCCGACGCGCGGGACGACGCAACGATCGCCGACTACATACGGGCCCATTGCACGACGCTGTATCACCCCGCGTGCACCTGCCGGATGGGCACCGACGAACTCGCTGTCGTCGATCCTACGCTTCGGGTGCGCGGTGTCGAGGGCTTGCGGGTTGCCGACGCCTCGGTGTTTCCGACCATGGTTTCGGGCAACACGAATGCACCAACGATCATGGTCGCAGAGCGCGCCGCCGAATTCATCACGGCGGCATAGGAAAGCTGCAGTGGCTGGTCGGAGCCCTCGATTGCGAGCGCCAGCACCTCACCCGATTGGCTCCTTGCCGTGTCAAGCGCAACGGGCGACGACATCGGCCGTCGGCGTCTCCATGCTCTGTCTCCTATGCCTGAGACCAGGTGCCGGCCAGCTCGCGCGTGTTCGTCCGCCGGCGGGCATAGCGGCGCGGCCGGCCGTGCGGGCGATCAGGCCGCCGCGGCGGTGGCGTGGAATGGCGGCAGGGCCGGCCGCCCGAGGATGAAGTCCGCACCCTTTTCGGCGATCATGATGGTCGGCGCGTTGGTGTTGCCACTGACCAGGCGCGGCATGATGGAAGCGTCGATGACGCGCAACCCTTCCAGCCCGTGCACGCGCAACTGGTCGTCCACCACCGCCAGCGGGTCGGAGCCCATCTTGCAGGTGCCGACCGGGTGATAGATCGTCTCCGCCGTCGCGCGGACATAGGCGTCGATCTCGGCATCCGTCCTGACTTGCGGGCCGGGTCCGTATTCCACTCCTCGATACGCGTCGAACGCCTTCTGCGCGATGATGTCGCGGCCGATCTTGATGCCGTCGCGCATGACGCGGATGTCCTCCTGCGCCTCCAGATAGTTCGGCTCGATCGCCGGGTGCTGGCGCGGGTCTGGCGAACGCGCCATGATCGTGCCGCGGCTCTCCGGCCGCGAAAGGTTGAAGTAGGCCATGAAGCCGTGCTCGTTATGGATCTTGCGGCCATGGTCGCTGTAGATCAGCAGCACGAAGAAGTACTGCAGGTCGGGCGCGATGATGTCGGGGCGCGACTTGACGAAGGCCATTGACTGCAGGCCGTGCGACGTCGCCGGCCCGGTCTTGGTCAGGAAATACTGGATGAACGCCTTGGTCGCGCCGATCGGGCGGGTGTGCGGCAGGAACGAGATCGGCTGCGAGCAGCGCTGCTTGACCCCGGCCGCAAGATGGTCCTGCAGGTTGCGCCCTACTCCCTTCAGCGCGTGCACCACATTCACGCCAATCGAATGCAGATGGTCCGGGTCGCCAACACCGGAGATTTGCAGCAGCTGTGGCGAGTTGATGGCGCCGCCGCACAGGATCACCTCGCGCGCCGCCCGCAGCGCATGCAGGCTGCCGTCCTTGATGTATTCCACGCCGACCGCGCGGCCACGCTCGATCAGCACGCGCGCCGCAAGCGCGCAAGTGATCACCGTCAGGTTCGGCCGATTCATGACCGGACGCAGATAGCAGCGTGCGGCGCTCGCGCGCTGATTTCCCGAGATCGTGCTGTCGACCGGGCCGAAGCCTTCCTGCTGCACGCCGTTGAAATCGTCGGTCATCGGAAAGCCCGCCTGCCCGCCGGCGGCGAACCACGCCTTGGTCAGCGGGTGCGTCAGCTCCGGCAGGCGCGACACCAGCAGCGGCCCGTCGCCGCCATGGTATTCGCTGGCGCCGAGCTCGCGGCCCTCGGAACGCTTGAAGTATGGCATGCAGTCGTCGTACGACCAGCCGCGGTTGCCGAGCTGCGCCCACAGGTCATAGTCGGACGAATGGCCGCGGATGTAGACCATGCCGTTGATCGAGCTCGATCCGCCCAGCACCTTGCCGCGCGGCCAGAACATGACGCGCTGATCCATGTGCGGCTGCGGCTCGGTGTGGTAGCCCCAATCGACGGAGCCTGACTTCATCAGCGCGAGATAGCCCGCCGGCATGCGGATGAAGGGGTTCCTGTCCTTGCCGCCGGCCTCCAGCAGCGTGACCTTCACGCCGGGATCTGCCGACAGGCGGTTGGCCAGCACGCATCCGGCTGAACCGGCACCCACAATGATGTAATCTACCATCTCGTTGCTCCGATAACACGTCGCTCGCTGTCAGCCTCCAACTCGGCCGGCGCCGTCATGACGGCTCCGACCCTCCCTCGCCCGCCGCCGACGACCGCCGGCGCACGACGATGCCGCCCCCAGCAGCAGGCATCCCTTGATCACCTGCCGCTGCCAGTCCGGCCATCCGAGGAGCGCCGTGCCGCTGACCAGCTCACCGAGCAACAATACGCCCACTAGCGTGCCGCGCACGTTGGGCTGAGCGAATTTCACCACCATGCCGCCCAGCAGGATCGCGGTCAGTCCATCGAGGAAGTATGACAGCCCGATGCGGGGTCGCCCCGAGGCGAGGTCGGCGGTCAGCCGGGGCCGCTGCCGACGCCCTGCAGCGGCACCTTCGGCACTTCTGCGCGAAGATGATGGACTATCTGCAGCAGCACGGCGGCGCGATCCAGGCACGTCGCGGTCGGAGCGCTGGCGCCGTCCCCGCCGCGACCGTCAGGGAACGCGGATCGTAAGCAGCTTTATCAAGTCATCCACGACATAGCGGCTTTCGATCAGTTCGAGGCCTGCACCGGGGACGTAGCTTTCGGTGTTGCGGTCGAACCCGGCGCCATACGCCCAGGCGATCCAGGGCTGCCATATTCTCGAGATGATCCGGCGCAGGGTCTGCGTCGGCCGGACGTACTCGAGAAGCCGGATCAGCCCTCCTCTCCTGACGACCCGGCCAAGCTCGCGAAGCGCGGGATGCTGTTGCTGATCCGGCAGAACGCAGAAGAGGAAGGTCGCGACTGCGGCGTCGAACTCCCCCGTCGGGAAGGCAAGGCTGGTGACGTCCATTCTGTAGAGCCGGCCAGCAGCCGCGACGGTTTGGCACCGGCGCCGCGCACGGGCGAGCATGGCGGGGCTGCTGTCGATCGCTGAGACCACCGCGTCCGGCGGGTAGAAGGGGCAGTTCCGGCCGGTGCCGACGCCCGCGTCCAGCAGCCGCCCGTGCAGACTCTCGAACATGAGCGGGCGCAAAGGGCGATAGCGCCGTCGCTCAAACGGAAGATCCAGCACATCATAGAGCGGCGCGATCCGTCCATATCGGGCGACGTTCGACCCAGGCGCGGGGCGCGGGCCGGACATCCCCGCGTCGTCGTGCTTTTGAACAGCCATGGTCTGATCTCGACTTTTCTAAAGGATTGATCGGAGCAGAGGTTCGGTAGCCAGGGCCGGAGTTTCTTTCGACTCCCTCTTGGATCCCTACAACTCTATTTGTCGGCGACGCCCTGAACGCGATGCGCGAGGCGTCGTTCAGGGAAGTCTCAGCCACGGACCTCCGACAGCCATGGTCCAACGGAAGGAGTACTTCATGACACGAGCGCAAGACAATCCTGGTAACTTCGCCCAGGATCGCGAGCGCGCAGCCGAGGCGGGCCACAAGGGCGGCCAGCACAGCGGCGGCGGCGGTGGCGCAGAGCACAACCGCGGCAACTTCGCCCAGGATCGCGAGCGCGCGGCCGAGGCGGGCCACAAAGGCGGCCAGCATAGCGGCGGCGATCGCCGCTGAGTTCGTCGCCATCTGACAACCCTCGCAGCGGCGACGGTACGCGCGGTTCCTCCCCCGCGCGGCCGCCGCCGCTATTTTTTGCAGCGTGGACCTGAAGGAGTGCTGCGATGAAGACGATGAACGAGTTGCTCGTGCACTTCGTGCGCGACATGTACTATGCCGAGCGTCAGATCCTGAAAGCCCTGCCGAAAATGGCGCGGGCCGCGCAGGCTGAGGAGTTGAAGCAGGCGCTGACCGAGCATCGCGAGCAGACAGAACACCACGTGGAGCGGCTGCAGCAGGTGTTCGAGGCGTTGGGCGAGCGGGCACGCGGCGTCACCTGCGAGGCGATTGTCGGGCTGATCGGAGAGGGCGAGGAGATCGTCCAGGCAACCGAACCCGGCCCGGTCCGCGACGCCGGCCTGATCGGCTGTGCGCAGGCAGTAGAGCACTACGAGATCGCCCGCTACGGGATGCTTCTCGCCTGGGCGAAGGCGTGCGGTGCCAAGGAAGCCGTCGGCCCGCTCGAGCAGACGCTCGCGGAGGAGAAGAAGGCGGATGCGCTGTTGAACGAGCTGGCGACACGCCGGGTGAATCCGCAAGCGACACAGCGCGCGGCATAGCGCGCCCCACCACGCGATTGCTCGCGGAGCAGCACAGCGGCGCGCCGGAGAAACCTCCGGCGCGCCGCCTGCGTTTCCGTTCTGACCGCATTGCTCGAGAGGAGCCCGCCATGGCGGAACGTACAACGGCCACGCCGGGTCCGCCGCTTGCCGGATCCATTGAGGAAGTGCATGGGCGCTTTGCAAGCGAAGCAGCGCTGGAGCAGGCAATCGGCCGGTTGCGCAGCAACGGCTTCGATCATGCCGATCTGAGCCTGCCTGGCACCGCCCTGCCGGCGCCGCTCGACACGCCGGAGGGCAGCGCGGCGCCAGTGACGACCGAGGACGATGCGCGGCAGATGCGCACGCTCCACGGCGGCATGGCCGGCGCGATCGGCGCGCTGGTCGCGGGCGGCGCGGTCGCGGCAAGCGGCGGTGCACTCGCGCCGGCGGCAGCAGCCGCTGTCGCGGGCGGGCTCGGCGGCGCCGCCCTCGCGGAAGTCGCGGAAAATTCGATCGGCGCGGCCTCGGACTATAACAAGCAGAAGCGGGCGGCCTCCGAGGGCACGCTCGTCCTCGCCGTGCGCGTGACGTCGCCGGAACGTCGCAGCGTGGCCGAAGACGTCATGCGGGGGGCGGGTGCCACCGCGATTGCAGTGGTACAGCGGGACGACAACGTCATCGATTCATCGCGCTGGACCGGCTGAGCGACACCGCATTTCCGAACTATCGAACAGGCCCGAACCATCGAACAAGGAGATTGCGCCATGCCCCAGCGTTGGGTGAAGCGCGACCAGAGCGTCACGCGGCCGCCGGGCGCCGATCCGCCCCCGGGCGTCCCCGCCAGCGGGACGATGGACGATCTGGACGAACCGACGGGTCTGCCCACCTCGGAGCGCTACCAGTCAGAAACTGTCCACCATCATCCGAGCCAGGTGAGACCGGACAAACCCCCGCACACCGAATAGCGCGGCACCGCTATGACGTGTTGCGGGGGAGCGGCACGGGCGCGCTGGACACCTGCGCGCTGGGCACCTGCCGGTCGTGTTCGAGCAGCCGCTTTGCACGCTCGAAATCAGCGGGCCCCAGGAAGTAGCCGACGACGTCACCGGCCACGCAAATGCGCACCGTCTCTCGCTCCGACAGCAAGCGATAGTGGCCGAAGTTCCGGCAAAAATCGCTCGCACCAACCGTCACCATTGCTGGGCGCTCCTGGTATGCCGCTGCCCCCGGAATGCTGTTACTTCGCCCGCCGCTTGCGCGTTGCCGCGGCCTTCTTCGCAGCGGCCGAGCGCGCTGCGGTCGGGCGTGCCGCGGAAGCCTTGCCGCCGAGCCGGCCGCCCTTGCGCGACGGCGCGCGATTCACCGCATGCCCACGGCCGGAACCGCTCTTCTTGCCGCCGCCGGCTTCCTTGTTGACCGTCGCCCAGGCGCGACGCTCCGCCTCATCGTCGGAAACCCCGCGGCTTTCGTAGCTCTGCGCGATATGGTCTGCCTGACGCTCCTGCTTGTCGGTATACTTGGACTTGTCTCCCCGTGGCATGACGGTTCCTCGCGCTGCTGGACGGACGGATAATGCGCAAGTCGAACGCCGGTTCCGCAGCGCCGGATGGACTTCGTACGGACCGCCGAACCGAGCCATAGCTCGTGCGTATGGGTGTCACGCTTGTAAGATGCGACGGATGCAGAATGTCTGAGAGAATCGCGACCGACACTCGGGTCGAGCCGTTCGGCCTGGAGCCGGCGGCGAAGCCCGTCGTCGAGGAGCGGCCGGCTGCCGACGACGTCCAGATGCCGCTGCCGCAGGACGTGCGCACCGTCTTTCAGGGCGCGCTGTTCCTGTTCACCGTGCTCACGGCGCTCTATGTCGCGCGCGGCTTCTTCCTGCCTGTGGTGCTGGCGATCGTGCTGAAGCTGCTGCTGCAGCCGCTGGTGCGGTTGCTGGAGCGCCTGCGGGTGCCACGCGTGGCCGGCGCGCTGCTGGCAATCGGGGTCGTCGTCGCGACGCTCGCCGGGCTCGGCATGCTGCTCTCCTCGCCGGCCGCAAGCTGGGCCGAGCAACTTCCCGACGCCTGGACGAAGTTGCAGGACAGCTTCGCGCTGCTGCGCGAGCCCGCACAGCGCGCGCAGACCGCGCTCGGGCATATCGGCATCAACTTCGAGGCCAAGGCGATCGGCGGTATGCTGCAGCCGGCGGCGTGGATCACCGCGGTATTCAGCAGCACCGGCAATGTCGCCTCCACGCTGCTGCAAGTGTTGCTGATCCTGTTCTACCTTCTGGTGTTCGGCGAAACCTTCCTTCGCCGCGCGGTCGAGATCCTGCCCCGCTTCCGCGACAAGCGCGAAGTGGTCGAGCTGTCGCTGCATATCGAGCGCGACCTGTCGAGCTATCTGGTGACGGCAACGGTCATCAACGCCGTGGTCGGCGTGGCGACGGCGCTGGTGATGTGGGCGACGGGCGTGCCGGGTCCGGCGCTGTGGGGCACGCTGGCATTCTGCGTGAACTACGTGCCGATTCTCGGGCCGATCTGCGCCATCGTGCTGTTCGCTGCGGTCGGCGTGGTCGCGAAGGGCGCGGTGTGGCTGGCACTCCTTCCCGCCGGGCTCTACCTCATCATCCACCTCGTCGAGGGCGAGATCATCACGCCGATGGTGATGGCGCGCCGTTTCACCATCAACCCGGTCGCGGTGATACTGTCGCTGATCTTCTGGTCGTGGATGTGGGGCGTGCCCGGCATGGTGCTCGCGGTGCCGATGCTTGCGATCATCAAGATCGTCTGCGACCGGCTGCGGCCGCTGCGCGCGTTCGGGCACCTGCTGGAGAGCTGAGCCGGCGCGCCTGGACTCCGTTTGGGCGAGCAACTTCGCAACGCGTGTCGCGTTCTTCTCCCGGATTTCACGACGGATCACAGATGCGAACGCTGTTGTTGATCATCCTGATCCTGCTGCTTCTCGGCGCCCTGCCGACCTGGCCGTACAGCGCGGCATGGGGCTACTACCCGTCCGGCGGATTGGGCCTCGTGTTGATTGTCGTCATCATATTGCTACTCGTCGGCGTCATCTGACACGAATCACGTGCACGGCCGCGACGCCGGCGGCGAACAGATAGGTCAGGCGGGTCATGTCACGACGACGGCGCGTATGGGTTTCCGTCCTGGGCGTGATCGTCGTGGCCGTGATCGTGCTCGCGCTGGTCTGGAACTGGGACTGGTTCATCCCGCCGGTGCAGCGCATGGCATCCCAGGCGCTCGGCCGGCCGGTGACGGTCCAGCACCTGCATCTGCGCCTCGCGCGTGCGCCGGTGCTGGAAGCGGACGGAATCATCGTCGCCAATCCACCCGACTTCCCGGCGGACGCGCCACTTGCACGCATCGAGAAACTGGCCGTCACCGTCGATGCGCTCGCCTACATCCGCAGCCGGAAGCTCGTGCTGCCCGCAATCGTCGTCGATCGCGCCAACATCGCCGCCACGCAGCTTGCCGATGGCCGCAACAACTGGACCTTCCCGACCGGCGGCGCCGGTGGCGATCAGAAACCGCCGGCACCGCTGCCCGACATCGGCCGGCTGGTGATCAACGACAGTCATGTGCATGCCCTCGTGCCGTCGCTGAAGTCGGACTTCACCCTCGACGTCGCCACCCGCCCCGCGCCGGGCCCCGTGCCGCGCGACGAGCGTGAAGGGGATGTGCTGACAGCGGACATCCACGGCACCTACGCCGCGCAGCCGATCACCGGGCGGTTCACCGGCGGCACCCTGCTGTCGCTGCGCGACACGGACCGCCCCTATCCGGTCGATCTGCATCTCGCCAACGGCGGCACGCAGGTGACGCTGAAGGGCACGGTGCGGAACCCGATGGCACTCGCCGGCGCCGATCTGACGCTCGAGGTGCACGGCCCGTCGCTCGACCGGCTCACGCCCCTCAGCGGCGTGGCGCTGCCGCAGACCCCGCCGTTCCGCCTCACCAGCGACGTGGACTTCGCTGACCGGCGCGCCAATCTGCGCAAGATCGACGGCCGGATCGGGCATTCCGACATCGCCGGGGAGGCGAGCATGGCGCCCGGCCCCGAGCGTCCGCAGCTCAGCGGCGATTTCGTCTCGCACAGCATCGACCTCGACGACTTCGCCGGCGTCCTCGGCGCGACGCCGGGCGGTGTCACCACGCCCGAGCAGAAGAAGGAGCTGGCGAAGCAGCGCGCCAGCCCGAAGCTGCTGCCCGACGTGCCGCTCGCGCTTCCGAAGCTGCGCTTCGCCGACGTCGACGTGCGCTACAAGGGCGAACACATCAAGGGCCGCTCCATGCCGTTCGACAACATCGTGGCACACGTCACCATCAAGGACGGCGCGGTGCGCGTGCATCCGGCGCGGCTCGCCGTCGGCAGCGGCGGGATCGAGGCCGATGTGACCGCGGTGCCGCAGAACGACACGGCGCTGCGGACCCACACGACGGTGGACTTCAACCGCGTCGATCTGCACCGGCTGATGGCGGCGACGCATATCTTCGGTGGCGCCGGCACCATCGGCGGCCGCGCCGAGATCGAGGGCACCGGCCGCTCCGTCGCCGAGATTCTCGGCCACGGCGACGGCGACCTGAAGCTGTTCATGTCCGGCGGCGACATCAGTGCGCTGCTGGTCGATCTCTCGGGGCTGGAGTTCGCCAATGCCCTGCTCTCCGCGCTCGGCATCCCGCAGCGCACGCCCATCCGCTGCATGGTGACGAACTTCGTGCTCAGGCGCGGCATCGTCGATACGCGCGTGATGGTGCTCGACACCAAGGCGGCGAATGTCACCGGCTCCGGCACCATCAATCTCCGCTCCGAGGCGCTCGACCTGCAGCTCAAGACCGAGGCCAAGCATTTCTCCATCGGCTCGCTGCCAGGCCCGATCAACATCGGCGGCACGCTGAAGAACCCCTCGATCCGTCCGGGCGCGGAGACGGTGGCGCGCGGCGCGGCGGCCGGCGTGCTCGGCGCGCTGCTCACCCCGCTCGCTGCGTTGCTGCCCACGATCCAGCTCGGGCTCGGCGAAGACAACAACTGCGCGGCGCTGATCCGCGAGACCCGGCGCGCGCCGACGCCGGCCGAGGGCAAGCGCGAGGCGCAGTAGGAATTCAGCGCCGACGCGGCTTGGGTGCGTGCACGATGCGGGCTCCCGACGCCTTGGACGACGTCTTGGGCGCGCTCGCGCGGCGCGCGGCCGGGCGCGCCGCGGGCTGCGGCAGGCGCTGCTGCAGCGCCTCGAACCCTTGCCACGGCGCATGCCCGCGCCTGGCGATGCGCGCCGGCACGGTCTGCAGCGTGAACGCGACGGGATCGAGGCGCGGCGTGACTTCCTCCCACGCCAGCGGCGTCGCCACCGTCGCCCCCGGCCGCGCGCGCGGACAGAACGAGGCGATGGCCGTCGCCCCCGGCGCATTGCGCAGCCAGTCGATCAGAATGCGCCCCCGCCGCTCCGCCTTCGCGACCTTGGTGAGATACCGCTCCGGCTGCTCCGCGCCCATCACCTCGGCGAAAGCGCGGCTCCACGCCTTCACCTCCGGCCATGCCGCGGCGGGCGTGAGCGGGACCACCACGTGCAGCCCCTTGCCGCCGGTGGTGCGGCAGAACGAGGTCAGGCCGAGGCGCCGCAGCCGGTCGCGAACCTCCAGCGCGGCCGTGACCACATCGCGAAAGGCCACGCCCTCGCCGGGATCGAGGTCGAACACCACGCGGTCGGGGTGCGCCGGGTCGGCCTCGGTGGCACCCCAGCAATGCAGCTCGATCGCGGACATCTGCGCGCAGGCGACCAGCCCGGCGGCATCGTCGATCGCGAGATAGGGCGCGCCCTCCGCCTTGCCCTCGCGGATCTGCGGCGGCAGGGCATGGTGGCCGTGCTTCTGGAAGAAGTGCTCGCCGTCGATGCCCTCGGGGCAGCGCACGACCGCGAGCGGCCGGCGCACCAGCCCGGGCAGCGCCGCCGCCGCCACGCGCTGCCAGTATTCCGCAAGGTCCTGCTTGGTGACTCCCGGCCACAGCGGCCGGTCGGGGTGGGTGATCGCGACCCCCTCCACCGTCGCCGCCCGCTTCTCCGGCGCCCGCGCGGTCACGATGCGCGCGCCCCGGTGCGCCGCCCGCGCGCGCCCGGCGAACGCCGTGCGCGCCGAAGCGGGATCGGCTATCGCGCGCACCACGTCGCGCGCCGGCTTGTCCTCGCGCAGCCCGAGAAACACGGCTTGCCGCAGGCGCCCGCCGCCGGACCAGGCGGCGAACTGGACTTCCGCGACCAGATCCGGACGCACCCAGTTGATGGCGGCATCGACCGGCTCCCGTGAAACCAGCAGCTTCGGCATCGGCGCCGCCAGCGGGTCCAGCCGCTTGTGCAGTGCCGTCAGTTCCCTGGCATCGAACCCGCTGCCGACGCCACCCGCATAGTGCAGCGCGCCCTCGGGATCGTAGTAGCCGAGATGCAGCGCCCCGAAACCGCGCCGCGAGCCCGCGGGCGGCGTCCAGCCGAGGACGACGAACTCCTCCCGCCCCTGGCATTTCAGCTTCAGCCAGTCGCGCCCGCGCCCCGGCCGATATGGCGCGTCGGCGCGCTTGCAGAGAATGCCCTCCAGGTTCATCGCGCAGGCACGACGCCGCACCGCCGCGCTGTCACCCTCGACATGGGTGCTGTAGCGGAGCATGCTGCCCCAGTCGGCGAGTTTTTCCAGCGCCGCCTTGCGGTCGCGCAGCGCGCAGGGCCGCAGGTCCCAGCCGTCGAGATGCAGCAGGTCGAAGACATAGTAGAACAACTGCCCGTCGCGGCCGGCGGACAGCGCCGCCTGCAGGTCGGGAAAATTCGACGTCCCGTCCTCGCGCAGCGCCACCAGCTCGCCATCCAGCAGCGCCGCTTCCACCTTCAGCCCTGCCACCGCCCGCGCCAGCGCCGGCAGCCGCGCGGTCCAGTCCTGCCCGGTGCGGGTGCGCAGGCGCACGCGGCCATGGTCGAGCCAGACCAGCAGCCGGTAGCCGTCGAACTTGATCTCGCTCAGCCAAGCACCGCGCTCCGGCGGCTCCTCCGCGATCGAGGCGAGTTCCGGCGCCTGGCTCTCCGGCAGCGCCCCGCGCTTCGCCCCCGGCATCGGCGCCGACACCGGCGCCCCGCGCCGCGTGGCCGGTCGGGGCGGCGGCGCGAGCGGCCGCTGCTGCTCCAGCGCCGTCGCGTCCACGCCCTCCCGCGCCTCGGCGTCATGGCCCTTGATCAGCAGCCACGCCTCCTGCCGCCGCTTCTCGCGCGTGCGCATGCGCGCGAGGGTGAAACGGCCGCGCAGCCGCGCCCCGTCCAGGGTGAAATGCAGCGCGCCCTTGCGCATGCCCTCCGCGGGGTCGTCGTCGAGCGGCGTCCAGGTGCCACGGTCCCAGGTCTCCACCGTGCCCGCCCCATACTCGCCCTCCGGGATCTCCCCCTGAAAGCCGGCGTAGTCGAGCGGATGATCCTCGACATGGATCGCAAGGCGCTTGTCGGCCGGGTCGAGCGAGGGGCCGGCGCGCACCGCCCAGCTCCACAGCACGCCATCGTGCTCCAGCCGGAAATCCCAGTGCAGCCCGGCGCGGTGCGCGCGGTGCTTCTGCACCACGAAGGACAGCTTCCCGCCCGCCGCACCCCGCGGCACCCGCCCGCGCGGCTCCGGCGTCGCGCGGAAATTCCGCTTCTTCGTATAGGCGTCGAGCGAGGGATCGCGGGCGGAACCGGGTTGCGCCATGGTTTGAGCGCAACGCGCGGCGGCGCCTTGCGTTTGGGGAGTGGCGAAGGAGGGGCGTGCGGTGGCGGAACAACGGCCCATCTGGCGCGGCC
Organism: Alphaproteobacteria bacterium; assembly: GCA_017307335.1. Classification (GTDB taxonomy): domain Bacteria; phylum Pseudomonadota; class Alphaproteobacteria; order Acetobacterales; family Acetobacteraceae; genus JAFKFJ01. The sequence continues at coordinate 21,270 of JAFKFJ010000203.1, forward strand.
TGCTGCGGGTGGCCCTGGTCTCCTGCCCGGTCGCCCTCTACAGCGCGCATCGCGAGCGGGGGGAGCTGCATTTCCACCTCATCAACCCGGCCACGGGCCATCGCATCCGCATGGTCACCCAGGATGCGGAGACCGATGAGCCGGTGGCGCGGCGCGATCTGGTGAAGGGCTATGAGTTCAAGAAGGACCAGTACCTGCTGCTCACCGACGAGGATTTCGCCAGTGCCCGCGTGGAGAGTTCCTCGGTCCTGAACGTCACCAAGTTCGTCGGCGCCGCCGCGATCGACCCGCTGCACTACGACGCGAGCTACTACGTGGCGCCCGACGGCGATGCCGGCGAGGACGTGTTCGTGGTGCTGCGCGAGGCGATCGCGAAGACCGGGCGCGTGGCGCTGGCGCGCGTCGTGCTCGCCGGGCGGGAACGGCCGGTCGCGATCATGCCGCTCGACGAAGGGCTGGTCGCGCACACGCTGAACGAGGCCCGCGACCTCAACGACCCGGGGCCGCTGTTCGCCGGGCTGGAGGGCATCAAGCCCGACCCCGAGATGGTCAAGCTCGCCGTGCAGCTCATCGGGCGGCAGAGCGGCCGCTACGACCCTGCGGACGTCGAGGACCGCTACGAGGCGCGGCTGCGGGAGCTGATCGAGGCGAAGCTGCGCGGCGAGGGCATCGCGGCCCCGGAGGAGGAGCCGGAGCGCGGCAAGGTCATCGACCTGATGGCGGCGCTGCGGGCCAGCCTGAAGGGCAGCGACACCGCGAAGCCCCGCGCAGCCCCGGCGCGCAGCAAAAAGGCCGCCGTGCGGCCGGCGAAGAAGCCGGTGCGCCGGCGCGCGTGAAATTCAGTCCGCCGCGTCGTAGTCGATCGGCGTCGCGTGCCAGCCCCGGCGGCGCTTCTCCCAGAACACTTCGCGCAGGCGGGCGCTGACCGGGCCGGGCCGGTCGTTGCCGAGGATGCGCCGGCCGAGCCGGCTCACCGGCATGATCCCGCCCGCGGTCGTCGCGAAGAAGATCTCGTCGGCGTTGGCGAACTCCGCGGCGCTGATCGGCCGCGCCGCATGCGCGATGCCGAGTTCGTCGGACAGCTCGAACACCGAGAGCCGGGTGATGCCCTCCAGCGCGCCGCGATCGGGCGTCACCACGGCGCCGTCGATCACCGCGAACACGTTGTAGCCCGGCCCCTCGGTCACCATCCCCTCGGCGTCGAGCAGCACCGCCGCCTCGAACCCCGCGTCATGCGCCTCGAACGCGGCCTTGGTCAGGTCGCCCCAGTGAAAGTTCTTCACCGTGGGGTCGACGGATTCCGGCGCGATGCGCGGCGTCTTCGCGATCATTGCGTGCACGCCGCGCGCCTGCTGCTCCTCGCTGAACAGCCACACCCAGGGAATGGCGAAGCACAGCAGGCTGGCCGGCGCATAGGCCGGGTGATAGGGCACGCCGCGCGGCGGCCGGCCGCGCATGCAGTCCATCGCCACGTAGGCCTCGCGCAACCCGGTGCGGCGCACGAGGCCGGTCAGGATGCGCGCGATGTCGGCATCGCTTTCCGGCGGCTCCATCCGCAGCGATTTCATCGAGGCACGGAAGCGGCGCAGATGGTCCTTCAGGCGGAAGAACGCGCCGTGATAGACGCCGACCACGTCATAGGTCACGTCGGAGCGGCGATAGCCCCACGCGGTGATCGGGATCTTCGCCTCGGCGATCGGCACCACCTCGCCGCCGACAAAGGCCGCGCCGTCGGCCCACACGGATGTGTCCGTCATCGCATCGTTCATCGCCCCTCTCCCGCCTGCCCAGGCCGCGCAGCCTTGCCGCTCCGGGCCGCTCAGGCAAGCCCCTGGGCAAGCCCCGATCGCGCCGGCTATTGCGCGATCTCCGGCTCCACGAGCCGTGCCAGGTTGCGCAGCGATTCCTGCCAGCCGAGATAGCACGCCTCCAGCGGAATGACGTCCGGCAGGCCCGACTGCTCGATTTCCATCTCGGTGCCGACCGATACTTTCGTCAGCACCACCGTCACCCGGATCTCGCCCGGCAGGTTGGGGTCGTCGAAGCGGTCCGTGTAGCGCAGGCGCTGGCCCGGAACGAGTTCGAGATATTCGCCGCCGAAGGCATGGCTCTGGCCCGTCGTGAAGTTCCGGAACGACATCCGGAACGTGCCGCCGACCTTCGGCTCCAGGTGGTGCACGGTGCAGGCGAAGCCGTTGGGCGGAAGCCATTTCGCGAGCGCGTCGGCCTCGATGAACGCGCGATAGACCTTCGCCGGGCTGGTCGCCAGGACGCGGTGCAGGCGTACGGTGTTGGGCATGCGCGTGGGTCCCCTTGCTTTGGCGGAACGGGCGCCGCGACCGATCAGCCGTCAAATATCAGGCACCAAATATCAGGCGCCAAATATCAGGCGCCGGGGATCGGCAGCACCGGCATGACCTCCACGCCCTCGCCCGGGAAGATCGTGAAATGCGGATGCTTCTCGAACATCCGGGCGGCGGCCTCGTGCGAGGCCGCGCGCACGACCATGAAGGCGCCCACGGCGTTGCTCACGTCCTCGATGCCGCGTTCGGTGACCGCCTTGGTCTTGCCCAGCGGCCCGCCCATGGTCGCGATCGCCGCCTGGTGCTGTTCGGCCCAGGCCTTCCAGGCGGCCATACCCTCCTGCTCCTTGGCGCGCCGTTCGGCGTCCGGCAGCGCCATCCACGCCTGCGCGCGGGCACTGTTCCGGCTGCCGAGAAAGACCGCCAGATAGGTGTCGTTCGGGCTCATGCGGTTTGCCTCCCTCTGCGGATCGCAAGCTGAACGGGCGTGCGGCCCGGTCGGTTCAAGCTCGTTGCGCTGCTGCGCATCCACCGTCACCGGCGCGGGCGGAACAGGTCGGCGGCGGCGGCACCGAGCGAGCCCAGGAAGATCAGCGCCGCCATCGGCCGCGCCGTGTGGTCGGCGGCGAGCCCTACCAGCAGCCCGCTCATCGCCGCCAGCAGGTATTGCAGCGTGCCCATCAGGGCCGAGGCGCTGCCGGCATGCGCCGCGTGGCGCGACAGCGCGCCCACCATGGCGTTGGGGTTGGAGAAGCCCATGCAGGCCATGCACACCCACACCAGCGCCGCCAGCGCCCACCACGGCCCCGCATCCGCCGCCGCGAAGCCGACCAGCCCCACCGAGGCGGCGAGCGCCACCCGCACCGCCGCGCGCATCACCGTGCCGGCGCCGAGCCATGCGCCGAGCCGCGGGTTGAGCTGCGAGGCGCCGATGAACCCCGCCGCGCAGGCGCCGAACAGGATGCCGAACCGGCTCGGCGCCAGCCCGAAGCGCACGATGAAGGTGTCGGGCGAGCCGCCGAGATAGGCGAACATCGCAAAGCCGGTGCAGCCCAGCATCAGCGTGTGGCTGACGAACCCCCGCTCGCGCAGGATGGTCGCGAACCGGCTCAGCAGCCCGCCGGCGCCGATGCGCGTCCGCCGCGCCAGCGGCAGCGTCTCCGGCAGGAAGCGCCAGACCAGCGCGCAGCAGATCACGCCATAGACCGCCGCGATCCAGAAGATCGCGTGCCAGCCTGCGAAGCGCAGCACGAATCCGCCCAGCGTCGGCGCCAGGATCGGCGCCGCGCCCATCACCAGGAACAGCCGGCTCATCAGCCGCGCCGCCTCCTGCCCGTCGGCGAGGTCGCGCACCACCGCGCGCGGAATGACCATGCTCGCCGAGCCGCCGAAGGCCGCCAGGGCCCGCATCAGGGCCAGCGTGAACAGGTCCGGCGCCAGCGCGCAGCCGGCCGACGCGAGCGTGTATAGCGCCGTGCCGGCCAGCAGCGGCGTGCGGCGGCCGAGCCGGTCGGCGAGCGTGCCCTGGGTCATCTGCCCGGCCGCGAGGCCGAGAAACCACGTCGCGAGCGTCACCTGCGCCGCCCCCGGCCGCCCGCCGAGGCTCGCTTCGATCGCTGGAAAGGCCGGGAGATACATGTCGGTCGAAACCGGACCGACGGCGGTCAGGAAGCCCAGCAGGGCCGGCAGCCAGAAAGGGACAGGCATTCCCCCCTTATGGCGGCGCGGGGGTGGCTCAGTCGATGGGGAAGCGGCGCAGAACCTCGCGCGCCACGCGACCCGCCTCGTCCAGGGGCGTGCGCGAGAACGGCGCCAGCGTGTCGCGCAGCGGCTGCACGTGGCCGGCCCGCACCAGCCCGTCCAGCATCCGCCGCTGCCGCGGCCCCGCCAGTTCCGGCAGCGCATAGAACACCGGCGCGCCGGTGGCGCATGCCTCCGCCAGCACGCGCTCGGACTCGGCGGTGACCACGATCATGTCGGCGGTGGCGAGGAAGCCCAGCGTCGGGTCCTCGCCCGGCTCGCCCCAGCGATAGAGCAGGTGCATCGCGCGCCCCAGCCCGGCCGCGAGCGCGTCGGATGCCTCGCCGCCGGTGCGCCGGGCGGTGGCGGCGAGCACGCTGCCGTGCTGGCGCGCCGCCATCCGGGCCACGCGCCGCCCGAGCGCATGCGCGCTCGCCGGGGGCAGCTCGCTCCCCCGCACCCGGCCGCCGACCAGCAGCGCCACGCGCGGGCGCGGCAGGTGGGCGAGCCGCTCCGCCCAGGCCGAGGCCGCCTGCCCCAGCGCCAGCGGCGAGAGGCGGTGCGGCGTGCCGTAGACGGGGAACACGTTGGGCAGGCCGGGCGGGCGGTCGTGCTCGGGCAGCACCAGCAGGTCGAACGCACCAGCCCGCAGCCACCCGCCGATCCCCGGGCCGAGGCACTGCACCAGCCGGCAGCCGAACCGCGCCTTCAGCCACAGCCCCACCGCCGCCGCGCGCGGCCCGGCACAGATGGCGAGGTGCGGCCCGCCGCTGCCGCGTGCCGGGGCGAGCGGGGCGGCGACATTCCCGCCCGCGGCCATCGCCCCGCCCCGCGGCAGCAGGACGTTGCGGGGCAGTGCACCGCCGCGCAGCCGGGGGGCCAGCCCGATCAGCGAGCCGTGCGGCGCCAGCCCGGCGACATGCGCCATCCAGTTCCACACCAGCGGGATGCGCCGGAACCGCACGCCCAGCCGCTCGGCGATCGCCACCGCCGGCGCCGCCTCCACGCCCGTGTCGTCCAGCACCCAGACGGGCGCATCCTCGACCCCCGGGCGCAGATGGACGCCGCTCATGGCGATGGGCGCACGGGTAGCGATGGACGGAGGGGCGCAGCGCCGCTAGAGGGGACCGCCCCTGGAGATCGCGCGATGACCAAGCTGCACCCGACCGACTGGGACCGCGACGCCGCCCTGACCACCGCGCGCATCCTGCTGGAGATCAAGGCCGTCAATTTCCGCCCTGCCGAGCCGTACACATTCACCTCGGGCTGGAAGTCGCCCGTCTATATCGACTGCCGGCGCATCATCGCCTTTCCCCGCGCCCGGCAAAAGATCTGCGAACTCGCGGTGGAAAAGATCGACCGCCATGTCGGCTACGAGAGCGTCGAGGCGGTGGCGGGCGGCGAGACCGCCGGCATTCCCTTCGCCGCCTGGATCGCCGACCGCATGCTCGCGCCGATGGCCTATGTGCGCAAGCAGCCGAAGGGGTTCGGGCGCAACGCGCTGATCGAGGGCGACGTGCCGGAAGGCCGGCGCACGCTGCTGGTGGAGGACCTGACCACCGACGGGCGCAGCAAGGTCCGCTTCGCCACCGCGCTGCGGGAGGCCGGCGTGATCGTTCATCACGCCTTCGTGGTCTTCTTCTACGGCGTCTTCCCGGGCAGCTTCGAGACGCTCGCGCGCATGGACATCACGCTGCACCATCTCGCCACCTGGTGGGACGTGCTGGAGGCGTGCCGCGACCGCCCGTATTTCGACGAGGCGGCACTGGCCGAGGTGCGGCGCTTCCTGGAGAGCCCGATCGCCTGGTCGGCCGCCCATGGCGGCGTCGCCAGCGCCGAGGAAGCGGCGAACTGGAAGCGTGGCGAGTCCTGAGGCCGCGGGCCACACGATCACGGCGGCCGACGGCCCGCCGCACAGCAGAAGGAACAAGCGACCATGAGCGATCTCGTGTTCATCAGCTTTCCCTCCGAGGCCAAGGCCGAAGAGGTTCGCGGCAAGATCCTCGAACTGCAGAAGGACTACCTGATCGAGGTCGGCGACGCGGTGATCGCGACCAAGAGCCCGAGCGGCCACGTGAAGCTGAACCAGCTCATGCACCCGACCGCGTTCGGCGCGGCGAGCGGGGCATTCTGGGGCCTGCTGATCGGCGCGCTGTTCCTGATGCCGCTCGCCGGCGTCGCGGTCGGCGCCGCCTCCGGCGCGATCGGCGGGGCGCTGACCGATGTCGGCATCAACGACGCGAAGATGAAGGACGCCGCCCAGGCCCTGCGGCCCGGCGAGGCCGGCCTGTTCCTGCTGATCCGCAAGATGACCACCGACAAGGTGCTGGACTACCTGAAGGGCGTCGGCGGAACGGTGGTCAGCTCCTCGTTCGACCACGCCAAGGAAGAGGCGCTGAAGGCCGCGCTCGCGCCGCACGTGCCGGCGCCGGCCGCCGGGGCGTAGCCCTACTCCGCGGCGACGGCCAGCTCCGCCGCCACCGCCTCTACCCAGACCGCGGTGTCGTGAAACGCGGCACCGCCGGCGGGGAGTGCGGCCTCGTCGCTGACGAGGGCGTTCACGCCGATGCCGCCTTCGAAATCCGTGTTCGGCCAGATGCTCTCGACGACCACGACGCCCGGCTGCAGGCCGTCGAACAGGCGCGCGTGCACCACGATCTCGCCGCGCGCATTGCCGAGCCGCACCCGACCGCCCTCGACGATCCCCAGCCGCGCGGCATCCTGCGGATGCACCATCGCCGTGGGGCGGCCTTCGCGCTTTCGCCCGGTGGGGCTCTCGGTGAAGCTCGTGTTCAGGAACTGGCGCGCGGGCGCCGCAACCAGCCGGAACGGCCGGTCCCTGGTCGCGGCATCCGTGGCCGCGAAGTGGTCGGGCAGGGCCGGCAGCCCGGCGTGGTTCGGGCCGGCCGCCGCCCAGTCCGGCGCGAAGCGGAATTTGCCGTCCGGGAAGGCGAAGCCGTCGAGGAAGTGCGACGACCGGAAATCGCCCTGCGCGTCGATCCAGCGCCGCTGCCGCAGTTCCTCCGCGCCCGGCCAGCCGGAGGCGCGCAGGGTGGCGTCGACAATCTCCAGCGCCGTCATGGCGAAGCCGGGATGCTGCGCCCCCAGCCGCGCCGCCAGCGCCTGGATCACCTCGTGGTTGGAGCGGCATTCGCCCGGCGGCTCGACCAGCTTCGGGCCGAGCTGGAGGTGGCTGTGGCCGCCGGCCTGATAGAGGTCGTCGTGCTCGGTGAACATCGTCGCGGGCAGCACGACATCGGCGACGCGCGCGGTGTCCGTCATGAACTGCTCGTGCACGCAGACGAACAGGTCGTCGCGCAGGAAGCCGCGGCGCACCTTGTTGGAGTCGGGTGCGACCACGATCGGGTTGGTGCTCTGGACCAGCATCGCGTGCACCGGCGGGCCGTCGCCGAGTTCGCTGCGATCGCCGGTCAGCGCGGCACCGATGCGGCTCATGTCCATGACGCGAATGGAGGGGTCGCGCACGTCCAGGCCTTCGATCAGCGTCTTGTCCCAGTGATAGATGCTGCGGTTGTTCCAGAACGCGCCGCCGCCCACGTGCTGCCAGGCGCCGGTCACGGTCGGCAGACAGGCCACCGCGTGCATGCTGATGCTGCCGTTGCGCATGCGGGAGAAGCCGTAGCCCACGCGGATGTAGCTGCGCGGCGTGGTGGTGTAGAGGCGCGCGAACGCCTCGATGTCGCTCACCTTCAGCCCGGTGATCTCGGCCGCCCATTCCGGGCCGCGGCTTGCCAGATGCCGCTCCAGCGCGTCCGGACAGTCGGCGTATTTCGCCATGTAGTCGCGATCGGCGCGCCCGTCGCGGAAGGCGACGTGCATCACCGCGCAGGCGAGCGCGCCGTCGGTGCCGGGGCGCAGCGGCAGATGGAGGTCGGCCTGCTGGGCCGTGCCGGTGCGATACGGGTCGATCACCACCAGCTTCGCCCCGCGCTCCTTCCGCGCGCGGGCGATGTGCGTCATCACGTTGACCTGGGTGTTCACGGGGTTGCCGCCCCAGACCACGATCAGGTCCGACTGCGCCATCTCCCGCGGATCGGGGCCGGCGATCGTGCCGACGGCCGCCTTCCACCCGGTTTCGGCCGTCATCGTGCAGATGGTCGTGTACTGGCCGGAGTAGCGCATGGCGTGGCGCAGCCGGTTGATGCCGTCGCGCTGCACCAGCCCCATCGTTCCCGCGTAATAATAGGGCCACACCGCCTCCGGCCCGTGGGCCCGCGCGGCCTCGATGAACGCCCCCGCGACCCGGTCGAGCGCCTCGTCCCACCCGATCGGGCGAAACTGCCCCGACCCCTTGGGGCCGGTGCGCAGCAGCGGCCGCATCAGCCGGTCGGGATGGTTGGCGCGCTCCGCGTAGCGGGCGACCTTGGCGCAGATCACGCCGGCCGTGTAGCTGTTGTCCCGCGCGCCGTGCACGGCGCCGATGCGCTCCCGCCCCCCGTTCGCATCCGCGACGACCTCGATTTCGAGCGCGCAGGTGGAGGGGCAGTCGTGCGGGCAGACGGAAGCCAGCTTTTTCGGCGCCATGGGCGGCATCCTGGCAAATCCGGCCGGGGGCGGCAACGCCCGGGCGTGGCAGGATCGGGCGGACGCGGCACGCCCGATCTCAGCGCGCCGACGGGGGTGCCCGATGCCACCGTCGTTCCGGCATCTCGGCGACCGAGGACATGGCCGCCGAGGGCTGGGATGTCGCCGCCGCGCGGGCGGTCGTGGGGACCAACATTTTGGGCGTGCTGCGCGTGACCGCGGCGTTCCTGCCCATGCTGAAGGCGCGCCCGCGCGCGACGATCATGGCGACCAGCTCCGCCCTCGCCTTCCTGCCGCGCGCCGAGTTCCCGACCTACTGCGCGAGCAAGGCGTTCCTGCACTCCTGGCTGATTTCGCTGCGCCACCAGCTTCGCAAAATCCCCATCGAGGTGCTGGAGCTTTCGCCGCCCTATGTGCAGACCGCGCTCACCGGCCCGCACCAGGAATCCGACCCGCGCGCGATGCCGCTCGACGCGTACGTCGCGGAGGTGATGCGGCTGCTGGAGCGGGGCGAGCATCCGCGCGGCGAGGTGCTGCTGGCGCGCGACCATGCCAGGCGCTGGGCCGAGCGGGACGGGCGATACGATGCGATCTTCGCGGCCATGAACCCGGACTGAACCGCGCCGGCCGTTCGGTTGACCGGCGGCGCGCGCAGGCCAGAGTGGCGGCGGACGCTCCTGCCGGCAGTCGCGGCGCGATGGCACGAAACACGGCCTGCCTGACTGCGCTTTTCGTCGTGCTGTGGTGGTCGTCGGCCCCGGCGGCGGAGACATACAAGTTCGACGGACGCTGGCAGACCACCGTCTCCTGCGCGGCGGCGCGGGACGCGCTCGGCTACGCGTTCCGCTTCGTCAGCGAGGTCCGCAACGGCCACCTGCACGGCGTGCGCGGCACGGAGGGCGCGCCGAGCTCCCTGGTCCTCGACGGCACGATCGCGGCGGATGGCAGTGCGAAGCTCTATGCGAGCGGCCGCACCGGCTCCAAGGAATACGTCCCCGGCCGCGACACGCCGAGGGGCACCGAATACGGCTACAACATCGACGCCCATTTCCACGGCGCGGCCGGCACGGGCACACGGATCGAGGGCCGCCCGTGCTCGTATGCGTTCGTGCGGGAGTAGGGGCGGCGGTGGAGAGGATGCCGGGCGACGGCGGTGCCACGAGCATGGCGGCCAAGCGGCGGCTTGCGATTGCCTTTTAGCTGTTGTCGGCGACCTCGATTTCGAGCGCGCAGTCTGAGGGGCAGTCGTGCGGGCAGACGGAAGCCAGCTTTTTCGGCGCCATGGGCGGCATCCTGGCAAATCCGGTAAGGGGCGGCCAATCGGTCGTAACTGAAAAGCTGACGTTCAGCACCGTTAGCACGGGCCGTTTCGCGCCCGTGTCGTCTAGCGGCAGCGGCTCCCGTCTCAAAAATCGCGCACGTGCCGGCCGTTTCCCGGCAACGATCAACCCTTGTAGCGAGACTCGGCCGGTTCATGATTAGATTGCGCCAGCTGTATCCTATTCGTTGCGTCAGTGTGATCGAAGGCATTCGATGTCGGTGGTAGTGCGTGACTATCCGTCTGTCTCTGACCGCGCGATTGCCCTCGGCCTGTCGGCGCCGACTGGCCTCGCCATTCTGCCCGAGAACCTACCCGATGCCAGGACGGCCGCAGAGTTCCGATTCGCAAACGGCACGGCGACTGTCCGCACCCTCTTCAGGAATGATCGCATCAACCATGAGCTGTTGATCGCGACCGGAGAACGCCCGCAACATCTAGTGCTCAAGAGTGCCGACT
>JAFKFJ010000204.1 GCA_017307335.1 Alphaproteobacteria bacterium
CTGCTCGCCGGGGGACACACCTGGCGCGGCCTGTTCCTGTTCGCCTACGGCCTGATCGCGGTCAGCGGCGCCGATTCGATCATCCGGCCGTATTTCATCTCCCGCGGCGCGCGCCTGCCGTTCCTGCTCACGCTGCTTGGCGTGCTCGGCGGCGCGCTCGCCTTCGGCCTGCTCGGCGTTTTCGTGGGGCCGGCCCTGCTCGGCGTGGCCTTCACGCTGGTCAAGGAATGGGCGCTCGCCGAGGAGCCGGAGCTGGCGCCGCGCCGGGTCTGAAGGGCGATGACCTTCCCGTCCGCCCCGACCGAGCCGCCGGCCGCATGACCGGACGCCGCGCCGCAACCGGCCGCCGCGCCCAGGCGAGTGGCCTCGACGCCGAGGCGCTGGCCTGCGCGGCGCTGGCGGCCGAGGGCTGGCACGTCCTCGCGCGCCGGGTGCGCACCCCGGCGGGCGAGATCGACGTGGTGGCCGAGCGCGACGGGCTGCTCGTGTTCGCCTAGGTCAAGCGCCGCCCCTCGCTCGCCGTTGCCGCCGCGGCATTGAGCGTGCGCCAGCGTGCACGGCTGCTCGCCGCCGCCGGGGCGCTCCTCGCCGTCCACGAATCCTGGGGCCGGGCCGGCGTGCGCTTCGACGTATTGCTGGTAGACGACACAGGACAAGTGCGCCGCATCGCCGACGCGTTCCGCGAGGGCGATTGACGCGATGCAAACAAAAATCTACGGTTACTGCGTGCGCGTTGCGAGCAGCCTAGCCCTCTGCAGCGGGTAGGCTGCTCCGTTCCCTTACCTGACAACACGTTTATTTTTTGTCGATGCCCTGTAAAGGGCGCGTTTACCTACACGAGACTTGCTTGTGATGGCCGTCAACTCTATGCGATCCGGCGACGAGCATCCCGGCCAGCGACGAATGTTGCATCACGCCGTAGCGCATCGGCCCCCTCTCGTCTAAGCCTGCGCAACCGTCCGGGAGATCTGCCATGCCCCGTCTGCTGCTTGCCGCCCTGTTCGCTTCCGCCGCGATTCCCGCGCTGGCGCAGACCACGCCTTCGACGACGATGGAGTTCCCGGGCAAGCAGCCGAGCAGCGGCGCCGCGAGCAATATTGCTGCGGGCGATACGCATACGCAGTGGTCCCCGCAACTGCCGCCGCCGCCGGTGAGCGAGAACGCGCCGCCCTCCGCCTTCATTGCCGCCGCGCTACGGGCGGTCGCGGCGGGGCGCACCGGCGAGGCGCAGGAGGCGATCGAGCGTGCCGAGAGCCGTGCGCTGACCCGCGCGGTCGCGATCTCCAGGGCCGGTGACCCCAGCAAGCAGCCGCTGGTGCTGACACTCACCAAGGCGCTCCAGGCGCTCGCCGCCGGCGACCGCCAGACGACGGTGCAGTTGCTGGAGCAGGCCCAGAAGGACCCCGACGCCGCGAAGACGGACTGAGGCGCGCCGCTATCGGCCCGGATACCCCTGCCAGAGCCATTCGAGGGCTTCGGGCAGGGTCTGGGCCACGGTCGGGCGGTCCACATGCACGGCGTTGCGCGCGAAGACGAACTGGTAGTGATAGCCCTTCGCGGCCAGCACCGCCGCCATCCGCTCATCCGCCAGCACCCAGTCGTGCATGCCGTCGGGCATGTTCGGCATCGGGTAGAAGAGGTCCCGGTCGCCCACCTCGAACCAGAAGCGGATCGGCCTCGCCGGGCTGTTGGGAATGAGCGGCGCGCCGGCGGGCGCGGTCGTCGGGGCCACGGCCAGCGCCGTGACGGTCTCGGCCGGCGTCGCCGGGCCGGGCCAGGGGTCGTGATATTCCCACGCGCCACCGGGCAGCGACGGGTCATGGGGCCATTGCTGGTTCACCATGGTCGGCGAATAGGCGAGCACCCGATGGTACAGCTCCGGGTGGAACCAGGCCATGGTGAAGGCGGCGGCGCCGCTGGAGCTGATGCCCATCGTCGCCCGGCCATCGGGGTCTTTCGTCAGCCGCACGTCGGCAACCTGTTCCACCCGCGGCAGCACCTCGCGCTCGACCCACTCCGCATAGGCGCCGGAGACCGCGTCGTATTCGCGCCCCCGCTCGCTGCCCTGCGCGTTCTGTCCGCCGGCGCCGATGCCGATCGCGATCATCGGCGGCAGGCGATGCGCGTGGATGAGATTGTCGAGCGTGGTGAACAGGTCGCGCCCCGGATAGAAACCGGCCGCGCTGCCGTCGCCGAAGACGATGAAGGGGGCCTCCTCGCCGTGCACGTACTCGGCCGGCACATAGACGTCGATCGTGCGCTCCCACCGCCCCGCGTGGCTGGCGGTCAGAACGAGGTTCGACGGGTCGCCCGGCATCGCATGCGCAGCCCGCGCGGCGCCGTCGCGGCAGTGCGGCGGATCGTCGCGAATCATGCCGGGATTGTAGATGACGCTGTCCTGCGACGAGAGGGTGAAGGACCGGAGGGTGCCATGCGGCACGTCCGCCTGCGCCACCGTCTGCGGCGCCCGCGTGTGGGTGGGGCCGATGATGAAGTTCCCCTCCGCGCCCGCCTGCGGCAGCGTTCCGTCCGGAAGCTCGCGCGCATGTGGATAGTCCGGGTTGGACGGGTCGCGGGTCGGCGGCGACGTGCGCAGATCGAGGCCGGTCGTGTCGATGAAGAACGGGGCCGCGCGGTCGGTGGTGTTGGCGCCGGCGGGAACGGACGCGCCGCCGGTGACGCAGGCCGTCTCCGCGGCGGCGGCGGGCAGGACGGCGGCCGCCGCCAGCAACGGCCCCAGCGCGACGGCGATGGCAGGCTTCATGGCTGGCCGTTTCCTTCCCTTCAGCTCGCCGCCGGACGCACCGTGACGGCGGGGCGGTGGCGATAGGCCAGCGCCTCGGCCACGTCGCGCCGGCGGATCACCGTCTCGCCGGCAAGATCGGCGATGCTGCGCGCGACGCGCAGGGTGCGGGCATAGCCGCGCGGCGAGAGATGCAGCCGTTCCGCCGCCTGCGCCGCGAGCGATTTCGCCTCGGCGTCGAGCGCGAGTGCGCCGGCATCGGCCTCGGCATTGGTCAGCGCCCCGCCCTCGCCGCCACGCCCGCGCTGCGCCTCCCGTGCCCGCGCCACCCGCTCCGCGATCACGCGCGTGGGCTCGCCGGTGGGCGCGTGGGAGAGTTCGGCCGGCGCGACCGGCTGCACCTGCAGCACGAGGTCGATGCGGTCGAGCAGCGGGCCGCTGATGCGGTTCTGATAGTCCTCGCCACAGCGCGGCGCACGGCCGCATTCGCGCGCGGCGTCGCCGAGATGGCCGCAGCGGCACGGGTTCATCGCGGCGATGAGCTGAAAGCGGGCCGGATACGTCACGTGCGCCATCGCGCGCGCGACCGTGGTGCGCCCGCTCTCCATCGGCTGTCGCAAAGCCTCCAGTGCTGCACGCGGGAATTCGGGCAGCTCGTCGAGAAACAGCACGCCCCGATGCGCGAGCGACACCTCGCCCGGGCGGGCACGGTTGCCGCCGCCGGTCAGCGCCGCCTGGCTCGCCGAATGATGCGGCTCGCGATACGGCGGGCGCTTCAGCAGCCGGCCGCCGTCGAGCATGCCGGCGACGCTGTGAACCATGCTCACCTCCAGCGCCTCGCGCGGCGTGAGGTCCGGCAGCAGGCCGGGTAGGCGGGCGGCGAGCATCGACTTGCCGGCGCCGGGCGGGCCGATCAGCAGCAGGTTGTGCCCGCCGGCCGCCGCCACTTCCAGCGCGCGCTTGGCCGTCTCCATCCCGCGCACATCGGCGAGGTCGGGCGTCATGCCGGGCTCGGCGACGCCACCCGGCTCGGCCGGGGCGAGCACCTGCAGGCCGCGAAAATGGTTGATCAGCGCGAGCAGGTCGGTGGGGGCGAGCACGCTGCCGCCGCCGGACCACGCTGCCTCGCCGCCCTGCGCGGCCGGGCAGATCAGCCCGAGGCCGGCGTTCTCGGCGGCGATCGCGGCCGGCAGCACGCCCGCGACGGCGTTCAGCGAGGCGTCGAGCGAAAGCTCGCCCAGGGCTGCGAACTCCGCGATCTCCTCGCGCGGCAGCACGTCCATCGCGGCGAGCACGGCGAGCGCGATCGGCAGGTCGAAATGCGAGCCCTCCTTCAGCAGGTCGGCGGGGGCGAGGTTGATCAGCACGCGCTTCGGCGGCAGCGCGAGCCCCATGGCGGTGAGCGAGGCCCGCACCCGCTCCCGCGCCTCCGCCACCGCCTTGTCCGGCAGGCCGACGATGAGGAAGGCCGGCAGGCCCGGCGCGATCTGCACCTGCACCTCGACCGGCATCGCCTCGATGCCGGAAAAGGCGAAGCTGCGGATGCGGGCGATGGACATTCTGTTCGTGCGGCGCGCGGGCGGTTACGCGGCAGGATCGACCGCGGGCGCGGGTGGCGTCAACCCGAGGCGAGGGCGGCGTGTGCGCAGGCCGGACGCAGACCGACGGTCAGAGGCGCACGCCGGCTTCCGCCTGCACCCCGAGGCGGGCGGCAACGCGCCGCGCGGTCGCTTCACGCTGCGCCGTGATGTCCGTCATGGCGCCGCGCGTGCTGTCCAGGATCGCCGCCGGCGCGGTCTCCGGCGTGCCGCTGCCGAACGGCGGTTCCGGTGCATAGACCATGTAGAGCTGGATCGCCTGCGCCGCTTCGACGCCGCGCAGCTCGGCGGCGAGCCGCAGCGCGCCGTCGATTCCCGCCGTCACCCCGGCGGCAAACACGCAGTTGCCGTCAACGACAACGCGCTCGTTCACCGGGATCGCGCCGAAGAACGGCAGCAGGTGGAACGAGGCCCAGTGCGTCGTCGCGCGCCGCCCCTTCAGCAAGCCCGCCGCGCCGCACAGCAGCGCACCGGTGCAGACCGAGAACACCGCGCGCGCGCCCGCCGCCTGGGTGCGAATCCAGTCGAGGACAACCGCGTCCTCCATCAGCGCGTCCTGCCCGAACCCGCCGGGGACATGGAGCACGTCGAGCGCGGGCGCCGCGGCAAGGTCCGCGTCCGGCAGCAGCCGCAGCCCCCTCACGTCGCGCACCGCGCCCGCGGTCTTGCCATACAGGCGGTAGGTCGAGTTCGGGATGCGCGCCAGGACCTCGAACGGTCCGGTGAGATCGAGCTGGTCCATTCCATCGAACACCAGCGATCCGATCTGAAGATGCGTGTCATCCGGTACCATCGGCGCCTCCTGCATGCGGGCTTGATTGGACACCAGCACCTTGCCGTAGCATCCGCCGGCGGCGATGCCAAAGACCCCACAAATCCCGCCAGCCATCCCAGCGCGCGCAGATGCGCGAGCGATCGAGACGGTCGCGTTCATCGAGACGCTCGCGTTCAAGGACGTGCAGTTGCTGGACGTCACCGGACCGCTGCAGGTCTTCGCGACGGCCAACGAGATGGTCGCCAAGGCGGGCGGCGCGCCGCCGTACGCGATCCGCGTGGTCGCGCGGGCGACGCCGAGCGTGACCGCGTCGGCCGGCGTGGTGCTCGCGACCGCCGATCTCCCGCCCCTCGGCACGCCGGTGGACACGCTCATCATCGCCGGCGGCCCGGGCGTGCACGCGGCTGCGGGGGATGGCGCGCTGGTCGGCTGGGTCCGCGCCCGTTCCCAGGCGGCGCGACGCACCGCCTCGGTCTGCACCGGCGCCTATCTGCTGGCGGCGACGGGCCTGCTCGACGGGCGCCGCGCGGCGACGCACTGGTCGTTCTGCGATGACCTCGCGCGCAGCTTCCCCGCCGTGCGCGTGGAGTCCGACCCGATCTTCGTGCGCGACGGCGCGCTGTGGACCTCCGCGGGCGTGACCGCCGGCATCGACCTCGCCCTGGCGCTGGTGGAGGAGGATCTCGGGCGCAGCATGGCACTGGCCGTCGCGCGCTATCTGGTGATGTTCCTCAAGCGGCCGGGCGGCCAGGCGCAGTTCAGCGCGAGCCTTTCGCTGCAATCCGGCGACGAGCCGTTCGGCCGGCTGCACGCCTGGATCAATGCCAATCTCGGCCGCGACCTGTCGCTGCCGGTGCTGGCCGCGCAGGCCGCGATGAGCGAGCGCAGCTTCAGCCGGCGCTATCTCGCGGCAACGGGGCTGACGCCGGCGCGGGCGGTGGACCGGCTGCGGGTGGAGGCGGCGCGCCAGCTTCTCGCCGACACGCGGGTCCCCATCAAGCGCATCGCGCGGCAATGCGGCTTCGGCACGGAGGAGACGATGCGGCGCAGCTTCCTGCGCCTGCTCGCGACATCGCCGCAGGACTATCGCGCGCGCTTCAGCCGGTAGCGCGGCGCGCCGCCGCGTGGCGCGGAAGGTGGGGTGTTTGGCGAGCAGGCGTCGCCGCGCGGGCCTAGATCGGCTTCGCACGACGCGCCGCCCGGAGGCGGATTGCCGCGCGCACTCAAAGAAATCCGTTCGAAAGGCTCGATCCATTGGAAGAGTTTCCCGTCTACACGCTCGACTCCGCGCCGGAGGCGTCGCGGCCGGCGCTGCGCGACCTTCGCGCCGCGTTCGGGATCATCCCCAACATCGCCGGCGTGATGGCGACGTCGCCGGTGCTGATCGACAGCCTCGTCGGCCTGTTCGGCTGGGTCCATGGCGGCAGCTTCACCGAAGCGCAGATCCAGGTGCTGCTGCTCACCAACGCGGTGACGAACGCCTGCCCCTGGGCCGTCGCGTTCCACACCGCGCTGGCGTTGCAGCAGGGCGTGGACCGGGCGGAGGTCGACGCGATCCGCGCCGGCCGCGCGCCGCAGGACGAAAAGCTCGGCGCGCTCTCGACCCTGGCGCGCACGCTGATCGAGACGCGCGGGCGGATCGACGCCCAGCACCGCGCACGCTTTCTCGCTGCCGGCTTCGGCACGGAACATCTGCTGGAGGTCATCGCCGTCATCGCCGCCTCGACGATCACCAACTACACCGGCAACGTCGCCAACCCGCCGCTGGAGGCAGCGTTCCAGCCGCACGCCTGGCGCGCCTGAGCGGCGGTTCCGGCGGCGGCGATCAGGGCGCGTAGGGCGTGCCGTCCTTGTGCACGAACCGGCCATCGGCATTGGCGCTCATCATGTCGATGTCGGAGCAGGTGGTGAGATCGGCGGGGGAGCGCGATCCCACTTCGAGATACACCGCCGTCGCGCCGGAGCGGTTGATCATGTGATGCCCGTTGCCCGAGTTTTTCGGAAACGCCGCGCAATCCCCGGCCCGCAACACGGTCTCGCCGCCGTCCTCGATCAGCGTGAGCTCGCCTTCGAGCACGAAGACGAATTCGTCCTCATGCGAATGCCAGTGGCGCTGGCTGGACCAGTTGCCGGGCGGCAGGCGCATGAGGTTGACGCCGAAATCCGAGAGCCCCCCGGCATTCCCCAGCCGCTGGCGCACGCGCTCGGCGCAGGGGGCGTTGAACGGGGGCGGGTAGCCGGTGCCTTGGATTTTGGGGACGGTGGCGATGTCGATTTTGGGCATGGGGAGTCTTCCGGCAGGAATCGATCAACATAAGCCTCGGTAGCCGTGCAAGTCCCGTGGACGGGGCGAGGCGTGCACGCGCTCGCGCGCCTTGCCCAGCGAGCCGACGGCAAGGAAGGCGGACTGTTCAGTCCCGGCATCCGCACTTCGCACCCCGCCCGTTGCCGCCCGCCAGGGCTTCCGCTATACCGCGCCCCCTCGCCCGGTGCGGTCGTGGCGGAATGGTAGACGCGCAAGCTTGAGGTGCTTGTGGGGGAAACCCCGTGGAAGTTCGAGTCTTCTCGACCGCATTCCCCCCGGCGCATCCCCCCGGCACGCAGGGGGCCTAAAGAACCCCCTCCCACACCCGCCGCTCCTCCCCGTTCGGGTCGGTCGCGACCTTCGGCGTCGTGTCGAGCAGCATCGTCGGCCGGCGGTCGAGCGTGTAGGCGGGCCAGTCGGGCAGGCCCGCGGCCACCGGGCGGCCGTCGCGGATGAAGGCGACCCAGGCGGCGTGCATCATGCGCACCAGCGCCGGATCGTCCGTGCCCACGCCGGCCCAGTGCGGGTCGCTGGTGTTCGCCCAGACAAAGGGCAGCTCGGAGCTATGATAGGCCTTTCCGGCGAACTTGCCGGTGCGCGGGCCGCGGTCGAAGCGGTAGAAGAATGCCTCGCCCCCGGCGCTCACCTGCGCCTCGGCCACCCGCAGCGTCGGGATCCAGTATTCCTCGGCGGTCAGCATGCGCCAGTGCCGGTCGGCCTCGGAAAGATCGGGCAGGGTCTTGCGATAGGCCTCCTCCAGCATCGCGAAGCGCCTGGCGTTCATGTTGGAAAGCGCGCTTTGCGGCAGCGCGCCGGCCGCGGCATCGGGCGTCAGGAACAGCGTGCTTTCGTCGCGGTTGCTGCCCAGCAGCAGCGTCTTGCCGCGCCCCGCCCCCTCGGCCACCGCATGCACCGGGCGCAGCGGCATGAAGCTGCCGTCGATCAGCGGCCGGAAGGGGAATTTGACGGGCGAGTCCTTCAGCACCACGTCCTGCGCCGCCAGCACCTGCGCGGGTGTCAGGCGCAGCAGCTCCTGCACCTGCGCGGGCGGCAGCCCGGTCGCGTGGAAAAACATCTCGCCGATCGCGGCGGCGGCGGGCGGGGCGAACACGGTCTGGCCGCTGCGGCTCTCGATGATCGCGCGGTGGAACAGCGGCGCCGCCTCGGGCACGCCCAGCAGGCCGCAGATGTCCTTCGCCCCGGCCGATTCGCCGGCGATGGTGACGCGCGCCGGGTCGCCGCCGAAGGCCGCGATGTTGTCGCGCACCCAGCGCAGCGCCATCACCTGGTCGCGCAGCCCGAGATTCGCGCTGCCTTTGTATTCGTGGCCGAGCTGCGCGCCGAGTTCGAGGAAGCCGAACGCGCCCTCGCGATAGGCGGCGGTGACGCAGACCACGCCGTCGCGGGCGAAGCTTGCGCCGTCATAGATCGGCTGGCTGGTGGCGCCGGCGACGTTGCCGCCGCCGTAGAACCAGACGAACACCGGATGGCCCTTGCCCTCGGCCGGCGCCCAGACATTGAGATAGAGGCAGTCCTCGCTGGTGCCACCCGGCGCGAGGAACGGGGCCGGCGCCTGGATCGGCGCGCGGGCGAAGGTGCTGGCGGGCCGCACCCCCTCCCACGGCAGCGGCGGCAGCGGCGGGCGGAAGCGCAGCGAGCCCTCAGGCGGCTGGGCGAAGGGCACGCCGCGCCAGACGCGCACCGCCCCCTCCTGCGCGCCCGCGACATGCCCCGCAGCCGTCATCGCCTCCGCGGCGCGGGCGGTGCGCGCGACGCCGATGCCGGCGGCCGCGGAGAGAAGGAACAGGCTGCGGCGGGACAGTGCGGGCATCGGGACCTTCCTCGCGCAAAGGGCCATCAGGGCGGCGGCAGGACCGTCACGGCCCGTTTGCCGAAGAAGCGCATTATGCCGAGTTCCGGCCAGGGCGTATCCGGCCCCGCTTCATAGCTGCCGGCCGGAAGCTGAAAGCCGCGCACGATCCGCATGGGCGGCGGCGGGCGGAACGCCATCGCCTCCCCCGGCGCCAGCCCCTGCGCCCAGTTCGCCCGGCGCGTCGCGACGGCGGTGGGCATGAGGGCGAAATCGTGCCGCAGCGCCGCGCCGTCGAGCGCCGCCGGAATGGCCGCCGCCGCCGCGAGCAGCAGCGGCGCCACGGCTCGCAGCCGCCAGGGCGGCGCCACCGCGCGGTGCAGCGCCACCGCGAACGCGGCGAGCGCCAGCACGAACAGCGCCTGCCGCAGCGTCGCATGGCGGTCGCAGCAGACCTCGCCGAACTCGTAGTACGCCGTCACCAGCAGCCCATAGGCGGTGACGAGCGGCGCCAGCACGGCGGCGAACAAGTCGGCGGCGGCCGGCGGCGCGGCCCGGCGGGACGGCCGCCAGCATCCCCACACGCCCGCGACGAACAGCACCCTGGCCAGCAGGTCGAGGCCGGGATGGCGGCCCTCCGCCGGCGGCACGGCGAACTCGGCCACAAGGTCCCGCACCGCCGGCCCCAGCGCGCGCATCGGGTGATGCAGCAGGGGCGAGGCGGCGCCGATCCCCTCGAACGTGCCGGCGCGGCCGCGGGCGAGCAGGAGAAGCACGGCGGCGCCGACCAGCAGCGGCAGCGCGAGCCAGGGCAGCGCCCGTGGGCCGCGCGGCCCGAGCGTCGCGCGCGCGCCCAGCCGGAGGCCGGCGAAGGCCACGGCGAAGATCGCGCCCGCCTCGGAACTGACGGCGGCCAGCGTGAGCGCGCCGGCCAGCACCGCCTCGCCCCCCGCGCGCCCGTCGAGGACCACGAACACGGCGAGGGCCATGCCGGCGAGCGTGGGCAGGTAGGCGACGGCGCCAGCCGGCCAGAAAAACACGCCCGCGATCTCGTGCCCCGCCAGGATCGCGGCGAACACCCCGAGTGCCAGCAGCAGGCGCGCGCCACGCCCCGGCTCCCGCCACCGCCCGCTCGCCAGCAGGCCGGCCGCGAGCCCGACCCACAGCGCCCCGAGCAGGGCGCCGATCGCCGGCCGGCCCAGCGCCGCCACGCCCAGGCCGTAGAGGAAGAACAGCGTCTCCGAGAACGGCCGCGGGCTCCAATGGATCACGCGCGTGAGCAGGTAGGGCCAGCCGTATGCGCGGTACGTCGCGAGGATGAAATACTCGTCGGAGCGCCAGTCCGCCGCGCCGATCAGCGCCGCATAGGCCGCCACGACCGCCAGCAGCACGGCGAACGCGACGCCGGTGGCGACCCTCATGCGGCAGCGAGGGCCACGGCCATGCGCAGCGCCGCCTGCATGCTGCCGGCCCGCGCCTGCCCGGTGCCGGCGATGTCGAAGGCGGTGCCGTGATCCGGGCTCGTCCGCACGAATGGCAGCCCGAGCGTCACGTTCACCCCGGCGTCGATGCCCAGGTATTTGACCGGGATCAGCCCCTGGTCGTGGTACTGCGCGACCACGGCATCGAACGCACCGGCACGGGCGCGGGCAAACACCGTGTCGCCGGGCCACGGGCCGCTGGCGTCGATCCCCTCGGCGCGGGCGGCGGCGATCGCGGGGGCGATGACCTCGATCTCCTCGCGCCCGAACTTGCCTTCTTCGCCGGCATGCGGATTGAGGCCGGCCACCGCGATGCGCGGCTGCGCGACGCCGAAGCGGCGCGCCGCGGCATGGGCGTGGCGGATCGCGCGCAATTCGGCCGCCGGCGTCACCGCGCGCACCGCCTCGGCGAGCGCGACATGGATGCTGACCAGCACGACGCGCAGCTCCTCGTTCGCCATCATCATCGAAACCTCGGCGGCGCCGCTGCGCGCGGCGAGCAGCTCCGTATGGCCGGGCCAGCCGATGCCGGCCGCGTGCCACGCCGCCTTGCTGATCGGCGCCGTCACCACGGCGCGCAGGCGCCCGGCCAGCGCGTCGTCGATCGCGCGGAGAACGTAGGCGTGCGAGGCGGCGCCGGCGCGCGCGGCCACCGTGCCGAACGGCAGGTCCTCCGGCACGGCGCCTACCTGCACCAGCTCGACGGCGCCGGGCACCGCCGTCACGCCGGCCAGCCGGGCGGCGGCACGCAGGCGCGCGGCATCGCCGTAGACGACGCAGGGTGCCGGCAGCGGAGCGGCGAGCAGGCGGGCCACGATCTCCGGCCCGATGCCCGCAGGGTCGCCCATGGTGATGCCGATGGGCCTATCCGCCATGCATTCGCCTCCTCTGCCGCCGCCGCGCGTTCCCAGATAGGCTTTTCACGCAATGCCGGGGAGAGCGGCGATGGACACCCCCGCCGGACTGGACCTGACCGCCGAGGCGCTGGCGCGCGATGGCTACGCGTTCGTGCGTGCCCCCGCGATGCGCCGGATGCTGGAGCAGGCCGGGCTCGCCGCGTGGGGGAGTTTCGCGGCGAGCTGGGATGATCTGGGCCTGGACCGCTACATGGCCGATGGCGGCCGCTATCGGCGCCGCCGCTTCGCGACCTTCGCGGTGAACGCGGACGGCATCCGCCGCAAGCCACACCAGCCGCACTACCAGAGCCGCGACTACAACCCGCTGAACGGCGGCATCGCCCGCTGGTTCGACCCGGTGACGGACGCGGTGGCCGACCACCCGGCGATGCGCGCGATCATCCGGGTGACGAACACGCTGTTCACCGGCCTGACGCCGCCCGCGACGCGGCCGGCGGTGTGGCACGCGGAGCTGCACCAGTTCCGCATCGAGACCCATGCCGGCGCCGAGGGCCGCCCGACGCCGGAAGGGGCGCACCGCGACGGCGTGGACTGGGTGCTGGTGCTGCTCGTCCGCCGCCAGAACGTCGCCAGCGGCGAGACCTCCATCGCCGGGCTGCGCGGCGAACCGCTGGGCAGCTTCACGCTGACGGAGCCGCTCGATTCCGCGCTGGTGGACGATGCGCGGGTCTATCATGGCGTGACGCCGATCCGTCCGCTCGATCCGGCCCTGCCGGCGTGGCGCGACGTGCTGGTGCTGACCTATCGGCGCGAGTGAGGGGTTCGTGGCGCGGCTCTCCGTCAACCTCAACAAGATCGCGCTGCTGCGCAACGCGCGGCGCACCGGCGTGCCCAACCTGCTGCACTTCGCGCGACTGGTGCACGCCGCGGGCGCGCACGGCATCACGGTGCATCCGCGCCCGGATGAGCGGCACATCCGCCGCGCCGACGTGCCGGCGCTGGCGGGGCTGATCGCGCCGTGGCGGCCGGGCTTCGAGTTCAACATCGAGGGCTATCCGGACAACGCCTTTCTCAAACTGGTCGCGGCCGTGGCGCCGGAGCAGTGCACGTTGGTGCCGGATGCGCCGGGCGTGCTGACTTCGGAGGAAGGCTGGCGGTTCGACGCCACGCAACAGACGCTGCTGCGGGACGCCGTGGCGCGGCTGCACGCGCATGGCAGCCGCGTGATCCTGTTCGTCGATCCCGACCCCGCGGTGGTCGCCCGCGTGCCAGAGACCGGCGCCGAGGGGATCGAGATCTACACTGGCAGTTACGCGACCGCATTCCGCGAGGGCGCGCCCGCGCAGGCGCGCGCGGCGTGCGCCGCGACCGCGCGCGAGGCCGCGGCGCGGGGACTCGTCGTCAACATCGGTCACGATCTCAATCTGCAAAACCTGCCGCCGCTGCTCGCTGCGATGCCCGCCGTCGCGGAAGCCTCGATCGGGCACGAACTGACAGCGGATGCGCTGCTGATGGGGTGGGAAGCGGCGATCGCCGCGTATCGCGACGCGCTGGCGGGGTAGACAGGGGGGAGGCGCCGCCCGGCGCATGCTGACCGCTGCATGAAATTCGTCGTCATCACCTACGGCACCGAGGGCGATACGCGCCCCATGGCGCTGCTTTGCCGGGCGCTGATGGACGCCGGCCACGGCGCCCACCTGCTGGCCGACGCCGTCACGCTCGGCTGCGCAACCGCCCTCGGCGTTCCGGCGACCGGCCTCGCCGGCGACATTCGCCGCGTGCTGCGGCAGGACACGAAGCTCGCCAAGGACGGCGGCGGGTTCGGGCACACCGCGAGCGCCTTCGCGCGCATCGCCCGGGTCAATTCCGAGGCGTGGCTCCGCGCCGCGGTCGCCGCCGGGGAGGACTGCGACGCCGTCGTTCTCGGCGGCCTGGCCGGCTTCGTCGGTTTCTCCGCCGCGGAGGCGTTGGGCATTCCAGCCATCGGCACCGGCCTCATTCCGATCACGCCGACACGCGCGTTCGCTTCCCCGTTCCTGCGCCCGGCGACCGTGCCGCGCTCGCTGAACCGGATGAGCCACACGCTGGTCAACACGATGCTCTGGCGCGCCTTCAAGGCCCCGGTCAATGCCGCCCGCCGCGCGGTGTGCGGGCTGCCGGCACGCCGCCATCTGTGGACCGACCGCCCGATGCTCTACGGCATATCCCCGAGCCTCGTGCCGCAACCGGCCGACTGGCCGCCCACCGCGCGCGTCTGCGGCCAGTGGCTGGCGCCGGTGATGGACTGGACGCCGCCGCCGGCGCTGGGCGAATTCCTCGCCGCGGGCGAGCCGCCGATCTATCTCGGCTTCGGCAGCATGGCCGCCCTGGGCGGCGCGCGCCTGCTGCGTGAGGCGCTTGCCGCGCTGCGTGGCCGGCGCGCCCTGTTCTATCCTGGCTGGGGCAGCGTGGCCGGGGCCGACCTTCCCGCCAACGTGCACGTGTTGGCGGACGCGCCGCATGGCTGGCTATTTCCCCGCACGACGCTGGTCGTCCATCACGGCGGCGCGGGCACCGCGCATGCCGCCGCCCGTGCCGGCGTGCCTTCGGTGGTGGTCCCGTTCGCGGGCGATCAGTTCTTCTGGGCGGACCGGCTGCGCCATGCCGGCGCCGCGCCGCCGCCCGTGCCCGCCAAGGGCCTGTGCGCGGACCGGCTGGCGCGGGCCATCGACGCGGCGGGCGAAGGCGCTCCGCGCGCCGGCGCGGCCGCGCTCGCCGCGTCCATCGGCCGCGAGGACGGGTTGAAGACGGCGGTCACGGCGATCCTGGCGCTGACGAAGCGGTAGCGGCGCGGCGCCGCTCAGGCCATCAAACCCTCCAGCACCCGCTTGTGCTGCGCCATCACGATGTGCCGGCGCACCTTCTGCGTCGCGGTCAGCGTCCCCGCCTCGATCGTGAACGGCGGCACCACGGCGTGCTTGCGGATGCGCTCCGTGACCGACAGGCGCTTGTTCACGTCGCCGACCGCCGCCGCGACCGCGAGGTCGTCGAAGCCCTCGGCAGCGACGAGGATCGCCGAGAGGCCCGGGCGCCCCTCGCCCAGCACCATCGCCTGCGCGATTGCGGGTTGTGCCGCCAGCATGCCCTCGATGCGCGCGGGCGAGACGTTCTCGCCGCCCGAAAGCACGATCATGTCCTTCTTGCGGTCGGTGATCCGCAGATAGCCTTGCGCATCCAGCATGCCGATGTCGCCGGTGTGCAGCCAGCCGTCGCGGATCACCGCCGCCGTCTCGGCCGGGCGGCCCCAGTAGCCGTCCATCACCAGATCGCCGCGCACGCAGATCTCGCCGTCAGCGGCGATGCGCAGCTCCACGCCGGGCAGCGCGCGGCCGACCGTGCCGACGCGCGTGGCGCCGGTGGTGTTCGCCGCGATCACCGGCCCTGCCTCGGTCTGCCCATAACCCTGCATCAGTTCGATGCCGAGGCCGAGGAAGAAGCGCCACACTTCGGGGTCCAGCCGCGCGCCGCCGGACATGGCCGCGCGGAACCGGCCGCCGAACCGTGCGCGCACCTTTCGGCGCACGAGACGCTCCAGCAGCGGATCGAGCAGGCGGTCGAGCAGCGACAGCGGCTCACCTTCCGCGCGGCGGCGGCCGACCTCGATCGCGCGCGCGAACAGCGCCTGCCGCCAGCCCCTCTCGCGCGCCACCTGGGCGAGAATGCGGGCGCGGATCACCTCCAGGATGCGCGGCACGATCGTCATGATCGTCGGTCGCACCGTCAGCATGTCGGCCGCAAGATGCTCGATGCCACGCGCATAGACGATCTCGCTGCCCATGCTGGCGAGGAAGAACTGTCCGGCCGTGTGCTCGTACGAATGCGACAGCGGCAGGAAGGAGAGATAGACCTCGTCGTGCAGGTCGAGCGAGCGCAGGTGCTCGAACGCGCCGCGGCAGTTCGCGAGCACGGCGCGATGCGGCAGCATCACGCCCTTCGGTGCGCCGCCGGTGCCGGAGGTGTAGATGATGCAGGCGAGCGCGTCCGCGGGGATCGCCGCCGCCGCCGCGGCCACGTCGTCGAACGCGCCGGCGTCGCGCTGCATCGCGCCGAAGCCGAGCGTGCGCACGCCGGGGACCGTGAAATCATCCAGCGCGATGAGGAGATCGAGCGGCCCCGCCGCCGCCACGCGCTCGGCCAGGGCGGCGTTCGCACAGATCGCCGCCCGCGCCCCGCAGTCCCGCAGCACGTGGGCGTGATCCTCGATCGTATTGGTGATGTAGGTCGGCACCGGCACCGCCCGCAGCGCCAGCAGGGCCACCTCGGCGATCGGGTATTCGGGCCGGTTCTCCGAAACGATCAGCACCCGGTCGCCCGCCCCGATGCCGGCGGCGCGCAAGCCGCGCGCGGCGGCGGCGGCCAGGGCGCCGAAGCGGCCCCAGGTGATCCGCTGCCACGCGCCGCCGTGCCAGAAGCGCAGCATCGGTCGCTCCGGCCAGGTCCGCGCCAGGTCGAACATCATCGTGGCCAGATTGGGCCACGCCGGATAGACCTTCACCCGCCCGCTCCCTCCACCCTTTCCCGTGCCGCGCCGGCCGCTTACATGCTTCGCTGCGATATCAGCGAGACAGGACGCCCCGATGCCCGACGGACAGGCCGGCACCGCGCCGCGCGAGGCCACGCCCCCCAGCGAGCTGCCAACCTGGAACCTTGCCGACCTATACGAAGCGCCCGACTCCGCGCAACTGGCGGCCGACCTGGATCGCGCCGAGGCCGCGGCGAAGACCTTCGCCGCGACCTATGCGGGCACGCTGGCGGGACTCTCCGGCGCCGCGCTGGCCGAGGCGATCGCGGCCTATGAGCGGATCGAGGAGACGCTGGGGCGTGCGCTCTCCTACGCGCAGCTCCGGTTTGCCGGCGACTCGACCGACCCGGCCATCGGCCGCTTCGTGCAGAGCATGAACGAGCGGGCGACAGCGATCAGCAGCGACCTGATCTTCTTCACCCTCGAACTCAACCGGCTGGACGATGCGGCCCTGGAAGCCAAGCTCGGCAGCCCGGAACTTGCCCCCTGGCGGCCGTGGCTGCGCGACCTGCGCGTGTTCCGCCCGCACCAGCTTTCCGACGAGCTGGAAAAGCTGCTGCACGAGAAGGAAGTCACCGGGCACACCGCCTGGTCGCGCCTGTTCGACGAGACCGTCGCCGGCATGCGCGTGCCGCTCGGCGGCGAGGACCTCACCGTCAGCGCCGCACTCAACAAGCTGTCCGACCGCGACCGCAGCGTGCGCGAGGCGGCCGGACGCGCGGTCGGCGCGGCGTTCGGCGCGCGCATCCGACTGTTCTCGCTGATCACCAACACGCTCGCCAAGGACAAGGAGATCATCGACACCTGGCGCCACTTCGACCGACCCGAGAGCTACCGCAACCGCGCCAACATGGTCGAGGACGCGGTGGTGGATGCGCTGGTCGCCGCGGTCGTCGCCGACTTTCCACGGCTCTCGCACCGCTACTACGCAATGAAGGCGAAGTGGCTCGGGCTGGAAAAGCTCCAGCACTGGGACCGCAACGCGCCGCTGCCGGACGACGAGGACGCGCATATCGCGTGGCCGGAGGCGAAGCGGCGCGTGCTGGACGCGTATGGCGGCTTCGCGCCGGAGATGGCCGAGATCGCCGACCGCTTTTTCACCCGCGGCTGGATCGACGCCGAACTGCGCGCGGGCAAGGCCGGCGGCGCGTTCTCGCACCCCACGGTGCCGTCCGCGCACCCTTACGTGCTGCTCAACTACCACGGCCGCACGCGCGACGTGATGACGCTCGCGCATGAGCTGGGGCACGGCGTGCATCAAATACTTGCTGCCGACCAGGGCTACCTGCGTTCCGGCACGCCCCTCACGCTCGCCGAGACGGCGAGCGTGTTCGGCGAGATGCTGACCTTCCGTGCCCTTCTGGATGCCGAGACCAACCCCGTGCGCCGGCGCATCATGCTCGCGTCCAAGGTCGAGGACATGCTGAATACGGTGGTGCGGCAGATCGCCTTCTACCGCTTCGAGCAGCGCGTGCATGCCGAGCGGCGGACGGGCGAACTGGTGCCGGACCGCATCGGCGAGATCTGGTTCGACATCCAGCGCGAGAGCCTCGGCCCGGCCTTCGAGTTCACGCCGGAGTACGCCGTGTTCTGGTCGTACGTGCCGCACTTCATCCACTCGCCGTTCTACGTCTACGCCTATGCGTTCGGCGACTGCCTGGTGAACGCGCTGTACGCCACGTTCCGCGGCGGCCATCCGGGCTTCCAGCAGAAGTATTTCGCGATGCTGCGCGCCGGCGGCACCAAGCGGCACAAGGAATTGCTCGCGCCGTTCGGGCTCGACGCCTCCGACCCCGCGTTCTGGCGGCGCGGCCTCGACGTGATCGCGGGCTTCATCGACGAGCTCGAGGCCACTGCCTGATGTCCTCCGCGGAGGATCACGCCTCGCTGTTCGCCGAGCTGCGGCGCCTCGCGCGCACCTCCGGCGCGGTCGGCGGCATCGCCGCGCGCTTCGCCGGGGCGCGCATGTTCGGCCTGCGCACGGACCGCACCGCGCATGCCGAGGGGCTGCGCGACGTGCTCGGCGGGCTCAAGGGGCCGCTGATGAAGGCGGCGCAGTTCCTCTCCACGATCCCCGACGCGCTGCCCGAGGAATACGCGGCGGAGCTCGCGCATCTGCAATCCAACGCGCCGCCGATGGGGGCCGCGTTCGTGCGCCGGCGCATGACCAGCGAGCTCGGTGCCGACTGGCGCCGCAAGTTTGCGACCTTCGAGGAAACCGCCGCGGCGGCCGCGAGCCTCGGGCAGGTGCATCGCGCCACGCTGCACGACGGCGCAAAGGTAGCCTGCAAGCTGCAATATCCCGACATGGCGAGCACGGTGGAGGCCGATCTGCGGCAGCTCAAGCTCGCGATGGCCATCTATCACCGTTTCGACAACGCGATCCGGCACGAGCAGATCTTCGAGGAACTCGCCGAGCGGCTGCGCGAGGAGCTCGACTATGTGCGCGAGGCGGCGCAGATGCGGCTCTATGGCATCATGCTGCGCAACGAGCCGCAGGTGCACGTGCCGGTGCCGTTCGCCGAGTACAGCACGCGGCGGTTGCTGACGATGACGTGGCTGGACGGCACGCCGCTGCTGCACCGGCTGCGCGAGGACCCGCCGCAGGAGGAGCGCAACCGCATCGCCGAGGCGCTGTTCCGCGCCTGGTACGTGCCGTTCTACCGCTACGGCGTGCTGCACGGCGACCCGCATCTCGGCAACTATCAGGTGCGGCCCGACGGCAGCGTGAACCTGCTGGATTTCGGCGTCGTGCGCGTGTTCGAGTCCAAGTTCGTGCGCGGCGTGATCGACCTGTTCGAGGCGGTGCGCGACAACAACGACGACCTCGCGCATCACGCCTATCAGACCTGGGGCTTCACCGACATCTCGCGCGAGCAGATGGCGGTGCTGAACGAATGGGCGCGCTTTCTCTACGAGCCGCTGGTGGAAGACCGCGTGCGGCGCATCCAGGAGAACGACGATCCCACCTTCGGCCGCTCGGTCGCCGAGCGGGTGCATGCCGGGCTGCAACGCACCGGCGGGGTGCGCCCGCCGCGCGAGTTCGTGCTGGTGGACCGCAGCGCGATCGGCCTCGGCGGCGTGTTCCTGCGGCTGCGGGCGGAGCTCAACTGGTCACGCCTGTTCCGCGACCTGATCGCCGATTTCGACGCCGGCGCCCTCGCTGCCCGGCAGGCGGCGGCGCTGCGCGAGGCGGGCGTGCCCGGCCCCGGCATGCCCGGCACCGCGGTACGCGCGCTCGACACGGCCGGCTGATGTGGGCGCCGTGACCTATTCGGAGTTCTGGCTGTACTACCTGCGCGCGCACGCGCACCCCGGCACGCGCCTTCTGCACTACCTCGGCAGTCTTTGCGGCCTGGCGCTGCTGGCGGCCGCGGCGGCCATGCGCGACTGGCGGCTGGTGCTGCTGGCGCTCGTCGTCGGCTATGGGCTCGCGTGGATCGGGCATGCACTGATCGAGCGCAACCGTCCCGCGACCTTCGGCCATCCGTTCTGGTCCTTGGCGAGCGATTTTCGCATGGCCGCGCTTTGGGCCAGCGGCCGCCTCGGCCCGCATCTGGCCCGCGCCCGCGCCGCCGGCTAGGTCCCCGCTTCAGATTTCCGCGCTCGGGTGCATCCGATCGTGCGCCGCGTCGTAATTCCAGCGGGTTGGGCGAGTCGCTAGAGTGCGATGTCTGCTCTGCATGGGGGAGAACGGCCGATGCGCAAGTTCATGGTGCGGGCCAGCGTCATGCTGCTGGCCGCGGCCCTGGTCGTCACGGTGCCGGCACGGGCACAGCAGATGTCATTCAACCAGGCGCAGCTCGTGCGCACGCTGCTGCCCACGGTCGTCAACATCACCGCCCGCGCGGCGATCGGCGGCACGCCGGAGCCGGCGATGGCCAGCGCCCGCGGCAAGGCGAATGCCAGCGCAGCCGCCGCCGCGCCGCAGATTCGCGTGAACGCCGGCTCCGGCTTCATCATCGACCCTTCAGGCGAAATCGCTACCAACTGGCATGTCGTCGTCGGGGCCTACGAAATCGTCGTGACCTTCGCGGACGGCTCGCGCGCCAAGGCAGTGCTGCTCAACGCCTCGCCGCTGGTCGATCTGGCGGTGATCAAGGTCAGCACGAGCCGCAAGCTCATCGCGGTGCGGTGGGGCGACAGTGCCAAGGTGCAGGTGGGCGACCCGGTGCTCGCGATCGGCAACCCGCTGGGCGTCGGGCTTTCCGTGAGCGGCGGGCTCGTCAGCGCGCTCAACCGCAACATCATGGACACGCCCTATGACGATTTCATCCAGACCGACGCGGCGATCAATCACGGCAACTCGGGCGGGCCGCTGTTCGACATGAGCGGCGCCGTGATCGGCGTGAACTCCGCGCTGATCTCGCCCACTTCCGCCAATGCCGGCCTCGGGTTCGCGATGCCGTCGAACGATGCGCGCTTCATCTTCGACCGGCTCACGCGCAAGGCGATGCAGCGCCCCGGCTATATCGGCGTGCGGCTGCAGCCGGTGACGGCCGACATGGCGGCGGCGCTGGGGATGCAGGAGCCGCTGGGCTCGATCGTTGCCGGGGTCGAGACGGGGAGCCCGGCGGCACAGGCCGGCCTGCGCAACGGCGACGTGCTGCTGCGCTTCGCCGGCGAGACGCCCACCGACGAGCGGGCGCTGCTGCGCGCGATCGCGCGGGCCAAGCCGGGCACCAGCGCCACGATCGGGCTGCGCCGCGACGCGCGGGAGATGGAGGTGCCGGTGACCATCGCCGAGTGGCCGACGATGTGGTGGGAGGAGCCGGGCGGTGCCACGCCGCCGCGCTTCAGCGTGCCCGCCGACCTCGGGCTGATGCTCGCGCCACTGGATGACGCGATGCGCGCGCACTACGAGGTCGGCATGGCGGGCGGGGGCGTGCTGGTGACCGGCGTCCTGCCGGGCACCGACGCCGCACAGCGCGGCCTCGGCCAGGGCGACGTGATCACCCAGGTCGGCGGCAGCGACGTCCGCACGCCCGCCGACGTGCAGCGCGAGATCGATCGGGCACGGGCCGAAAAACGCGGCTTCGCGCTGTTCCTGGTGATGCGGAAGGACCAGGCGGTCACCGCCGCCCAGGCGCCGGGGGCGAAGTGGTATGCGCTGCGGGTGACGGAGGATTAGCATGCCCCTGCCGGTCAGCGCCTGACCGGGCCAAGGGGAACCTCTCGATGAACCTATCCCGTGCCTTCGCGCAGGTTGTGGCACTGGTCGGCGCCGGCACCGTGGTCATGCGGCGGATGTCCGGGGGAACACCCACGCCGGCCCTGGGGCGCGCCCCGGTCATTCCGGCGGCGAAGCCTCAGGGCAGCCTTCCGACGCTGAAGATGCCGACCGCCCGCGGATGGCCGCGCGGGCGCACGCCGGTCGCGGCGGCTGGGTTGAAGGTCAACGCCTTCGCGACGGGCCTGAAGCATCCGCGCTGGATCGACGTGCTGCCCAATGGCGACGTGCTCGTCGCCGAGGCGCTGATGGACGCGATGTCCGTCAAATCGCTGTTCGACTACGCCATGGCGAGCACGATGCGCCGCGCGGCCGCCCTCGGCGTCAGCCCCAATCGCATCACGCGGCTGCGCGACGCCGACGGCGACGGTGTCGCCGAGACGCGCAACGTTTTCCTGGAGGGGCTGAAGCAGCCTTTCGGGATGGCGCTGGTGGCTGACACGTTCTACGTCGGCAACACCGACGGCGTGGTCG
Source organism: Alphaproteobacteria bacterium (assembly GCA_017307335.1). Classification (GTDB taxonomy): domain Bacteria; phylum Pseudomonadota; class Alphaproteobacteria; order Acetobacterales; family Acetobacteraceae; genus JAFKFJ01. Next base: position 21,835 of record JAFKFJ010000204.1, read on the forward strand.
CCTTCCCGTACGCGGCGGCGGCGGACCGCATCACCGACCCTGGGCGGAAGCTGACCGAGTTCCCGACCGGCGGGCACTGGACGCGCAGCCTGCTGCCGAGCGCCGACGGGCGGAAGCTGTTCGTCGGCGTGGGCTCGCTGAGCAATATCGGCGATGACGGCATGGCGGTGGAGGAAGGCCGGGCGGCCATCCACGAACTCGATCTGGCGAGCGGCACCAGCCGGATCTTCGCTTCCGGCCTGCGCAACCCGGTGGGGCTGGCGTGGGAGCCGCAGACCGGCGCGCTCTGGACCGTGGTGAACGAGCGCGACGGGCTGGGCGACGAGACGCCGCCCGACTACCTGACCTCTGTGCAGGAAGGCGGGTTCTACGGCTGGCCCTATTGCTACTGGGGCCAGACCGTGGACGACCGCGTGCCGCAGGACCCTGCCGCGGTCGCCCGGGCGATCACGCCGGACTACGCGCTCGGCGGCCACACCGCATCGCTCGGCCTCTGCTGGCTGCCGGCGGGCACGCTGCCCGGCTTTCCCGACGGAATGGTGGTCGGGCAGCACGGGTCCTGGAACCGCAGCACGCTCAGCGGCTACCGCGTGATCTTCGTGCCGTTCCAGGACGGGCGTCCGTCGGACGCGCCGCGCGCGATCCTGACCGGGTTCCTGGCGACGGACGAGCGCGTGTCCTACGGGCGCCCCGTCGGGGTGGCAATCGGCCCCGACCGCTCGCTGCTGGTCGCGGACGACGTGGGCAACGCGATCTGGCGCGTCACCGGCGATGCCTGACACGGCGGCGTCGTTACTGCGCCAAGGTGCTGATTTCGCAGGCGGTGGTGGTGGAGCTGAGGGGGATCGAACCCCTGACCTCCTCATTGCGAACGAGGCGCTCTCCCAGCTGAGCTACAGCCCCATCCCGCGAGCGGCCGGACAATGGGCAGGCGCCTGGGCCAAGTCAAGCCGCGCCGGCCCCGTTGCACCCCTGCCGCGCCCCGATTAGGGTCCGCCGTTTTCGGAGAGCGCCGCGCTTGTATGTCCTGTTCTGGCTCGTGAGCGAGCTGCTCCATCTCTACATCTGGGCAGTGATCATCGCCGCCGTGTTCAGCACCCTCGTCTCCTTCGGGGTCCTGGACACGCGCACCCGCTTCGTCTGGACGATCGGCGACTTCCTCTATCGCCTGACCGAGCCGGCGCTGCGCCCGATCCGCAACTTCCTCCCCGCCTTCGGCGGCATCGACATCAGCCCCATCATCCTGATCCTGCTGCTCTACGCCGCGCAGATGCTGCTCTGGCGCATCTACGGGGCGATCGCGTTCGGCGACGTGCGGAACCTGGTGCTTTGACGGCATTCTGGCGGGTGGCGGGCGACGGGGTGCTGGTTGCGGTGAAGGTGCAGCCGAAATCCCGCCGCCCCGGCCTGCAGGGCCGCGCCCCGGCGCCGGAGGGCGAGCGGCTGCGCCTCGGGGTGACGGAGGCGGCGGAGGGCGGGCGCGCGAATCGGGCCGCCTGCACACTGCTGGCCCGCGCACTCGCCGTGCCGCCGAGTTCCGTCGCGGTCACGGCGGGGGCCGCGAGTCGCGAGAAAGTGCTGCGCGTGACGGGCGATCCGGCGGCGATCGCGACTCGGCTGGCGGCGCTGTGACCCGCCTCATCGACGGTCGCGCCATCGCCGCCGCGCTGCGCGCTGCGGTGGCGGAGCAGGTCGCGCGGCTCGGCTATCGCCCCGGCCTCGCCGTGGTGCTGGTGGGCGAGGACCCGGCCAGTGCCGTCTATGTCCGGGCGAAGGACCGTGCGGCCGGCGCCGCGGGCATCGCCGCGCAGACCCGCCACCTGCCCGCCGACACGTCGGAGGCCGACCTGCTCGCGGTGATCGCCGGCCTCAACGCCGATCCGGCGGTGGACGGCATCCTGGTGCAGCTCCCGCTGCCGCCGCATATCCGCGCCCGGGCGGTGATCGAGGCGATCGACCCGGCGAAGGACGTGGACGGGTTCCACCCGATCAATGTCGGGCGGCTGCACGATGGCGTCGCCGCGCTGGTGCCGTGCACGCCGCTGGGCGTGATGAAGCTGCTGGCCGCGGCCGATGTGTCCCTGCGCGGCGCGCGGGCGCTGGTGCTCGGGCGCTCGGCGATCGTGGGCAGGCCGATGGCCGCCCTGCTCACCGCCGCCGACGCCACCGTGACCGTCGCCCACTCCCGCACCCGCGACCTCGCCGCCGAGTGCCGGCGCGCGGAGGTGGTGGTGGCGGCGATCGGGCGGGCGGAGATGGTGCGCGGCGACTGGATCGCGGCGGGCGCCGCGGTCATCGACGTCGGCATCAACCGGCTGCCGGACGGGCGGCTGGTCGGCGACGTCGCCTATGCCGAGGCGGCGGAGGTCGCCGGCGCGATCACGCCGGTGCCGGGCGGCGTGGGGCCGATGACGATCGCATGTCTGCTCGAGAACACGGTTCGCGCAGCGATGGCGCGCCGCGACCCGTAGACATCAGGCCGCGTTGACATCAGGCCGCCTCGCCGTGCGCGCGCCGGCTCGCGGTGCGCAACTGGCCGCAGGCGGCGAGGATGTCGCGCCCGCGCGGCGCGCGCACCGGCGCCGAGAACCCGGCCGCGTTCACCACTTCGGCGAAGCGCGCGACCGCCGCAGGGCTGCTGGTCTCGAACCGGCTGCCAGGCCAGGGGTTGAACGGGATCAGGTTGACCTTCGCCGGGATGCCCGCGATCAGCCGCACCAGCGCCCGCGCCTCCGCCACGCTGTCGTTCACGCCCTTCAGCATGACGTATTCGAACGTGATCCGCCGCGCGTTCGAAGCCCCCGGATAGCGCCTGCAGGCGGCGATCAGCTCCGCGAGCGGGTACTTGCGATTGAGCGGCACCAACTCGTCGCGCAGCGCATCGGTCACCGCATGCAGCGAGACGGCGAGGTTCACGCCGAGCTCCGCCCCCGCGCGGTCCATCATCGGCACGACGCCCGAGGTGGAGAGCGTGATCCGCCGGCGCGACAGCGCGATGCCCTCGTTGTCCATGGCGATGGTCATCGCCCTGGCCACGTTCTCGAAGTTGTAGAGCGGCTCGCCCATGCCCATCAGCACGATGTTGGACAGCAGCCGCGGTGCCTCGCCGCGCGGGCTCGGCCACTCCCCGAACGCGTCGCGCGCCGCCATGAACTGGCCCACGATCTCCGCCGCGCCCAGGTTGCGCGCCAGCGGCTGGGTGCCGGTGTGGCAGAAGCGGCAGGCAAGCGTGCAGCCGACCTGCGAGGAGATGCAGACCGCGCCCCGATCTTCCACGCGATCCGGAATATAGACGGTCTCCGCCTCCTGCCCGTCGCGGAAGCGGAAGAGGAATTTCCGCGTCCGGTCTTCGCTCGTCTGCGCGACAACCGTCGCCGGGCGGCCGACCACGAAGCGCGCGGCGAGCTTTTCCTGCAGCGGCCGCGCGATGCTGGGCATGCGCGCGAAGTCGGTGACGCCCTGATGATAGATCCAGTGCCAAAGCTGCTTGGCGCGAAACGGCGCCTCGCCGATCGCGACCATCGCCGCCGCCAGCTCGTCCCGCGACAGGCCGATGAGGTCGCGCCGCCCGTCGGGCAGCTCGGCCGGCGGCGGCGCGAAGCGCGCGACCTTGGCCAGGATCCGCGCCCGCTCCGCCGCGTCGAAGTCGGCCACGCGCATCGCGGGGACGTTCATTTAGACGCCGGGCAGCGCTTGTTGATCGCCGCGTAGGCGGCGGAGAAGCCCCGGAGGCTGAATGTGTCCGCGACGTCGGCGCCCTTCGGCCCCGGTGAGCGCGCAACCGCCTGCCGCCCCCGCTGCATCGCCGTCACCACCGCGTGGCCGTCGCGGGCGAAGGCCGATCGCTGGGCGGTGTAGAAATCGAACGGCGTGCTATCGACGAGGAACTTCACCGCCGCGTTGGCCGCGTAGCTGAACCCCGCGCTGATCGCGACGGCATCGCGCCCGCCCTGCCGCTCGGTGACGGTGAGCACCACGTCGCCTCGCCCACGGATGGCGGGCGCGGAGCCGTGCGGCCGGGTGAAGGCGTAGCACACCGTCTCCCCGGCTTCCTTGTTGGTCGCGGCGATCCAGTCGTCGAACGTGCCGATGGCCTCCGGACCGCTTTTCGGGCGGGGTTTCGTGGCCGCGGCGGCAAGCGTGGGAATGGTCGCGACGAGCAGCAGCAGGGCGAGGAAGCGCATGGCGGGAGGCATACGCAGCGTGCGGGCGGCGAACAAGGGCAGGCGCATCATCGCTCCTCATCGGGACGGTCGAGCCAGTCCGGCCGCGTGCGGCGGAAGACCGGCGGCCCGTGGCGGGAAGCCGGCGCCACCGGGCCGGCCCCGCCGCTTGCCACCGGCCGTTCGGCAAAGCGGCCATGCTGCAGCAGCCGGTCATACAGCACGATCGCGCCGGCCACCGCCAGATTCAGCGCGAACCGCGTGGGGATGCGCACAACATGCCGGCAGCGCGCGAGCATGGCGGGCGACAGCCCGGCGCGCTCGGGGCCGAGCACATAGGCGGCGTTCAGCGGGTGCCGGAAGCTCGGCAGTTCGGCGGCACTCTCCAGCAACTCCACGCCGATGAGCACGCAGCCCTGCGGCAGCGCCATCTCGGCCGGGCTGGACCAGCGCCACAGCGGCAGGTGCGCAGGCGTGGCCGCGGTGTCGGCGGCGCGCGCGGCTCGCGCATCCCACCCGGCACCGACGCAGAAGCAGAACGACGCGCCGAAGGCATGGGCCGTGCGCAGGAGCGCGCCGAAATTCGTCGACTTGGCAACGCCCTCGGCGCCAAGACCCACATAGCCGCGGGGAGTGGCCGGGTGCATCGCGTGGGTCTAGGCCCGGCCCCAGGGCCGGCGCAACCGGCCCGCCGCCCCCGCTTCTCACGCCACGCGCAGCAGCTCGGCGCGGGAAGTCACTTTCAATCCCGTGGATTGCATCATATAACGCATCGCAGTGCCATTTTTCGGCCGAGGGCCCGGATGCAGGCGAAGGTAAAGGCCAAGGGAAGCGCGCAGCCACTCGTGGTCAGCGCCAACCGGTTGCGTGACGGGCGCGTGGTTTGGCTCGCGGCTGATGGCGGCTGGGTCGAGCATCTGCACGGCGCCGTCGTGTATCTCGGCGAGGAGGTCGATGCCGGCCTCGCCGCGGGCGAGGCGGACGAGCAGCGGCAGTTGGTGGTCGGTGCGTATGCGGTGGAAGTCGTCGAGACGCCGGGCGGCATGGTGCCGCTGCGCATGCGCGAGCGGGTGCGCGTCGACGGGCCGAGCGTGCTGCCGGTGGCGGCCGAGTGACCGCGATGGACACCATCGAACGCCACGCGCCGGCCAGCGCCAGCATGTACAAAGGCGCCGGGATCTACAGATACGACGACTTCGACCGCGAATTCCTGCGCGAGCGGGTGGCGGAGTTCCGCGCCCAGGTGGCCCGGCGGCTGGCCGGGGAGCTGACCGAGGACGAGTTCAAGCCGCTGCGGCTGATGAACGGCCTCTACCTCCAGCTCCACGCCTACATGCTGCGCTGTGCGATTCCCTATGGCGTGATGAGCGCCGACCAGTTGCGGCAGTTCGCCCATGTGGCGCGCACCTTCGATCGCGGCTACGGGCATTTCACGACGCGGCAGAACATCCAGTTCAACTGGATCGCGCTGGAGGACGCGCCGGACGCCATCGCGGCGCTGGCCGAGGCGGACCTCCATGCCATCCAGACCAGTGGCAACTGCATCCGCAACGTGACCACCGACGAGTTCGCCGGTGCTGCCGCCGACGAGACGGTCGATCCGCGCGTCTATGCGGAAATCATCCGGCAGTGGTCCACGCTGCATCCCGAGTTCAGCTTCCTGCCGCGCAAGTTCAAGATCGCGATCACCGGCGCGCCGGGCGACCGCGCGGCGCTGCAGATCCACGACATCGGGCTGACCGCGAAGCGTGACGCACAGGGCCGGATCGGGTTCGAGGTGTGGGTCGGCGGCGGCCTCGGGCGCACGCCCATCCTCGGCTTCCGCATCCGCGACTGGGTACCGGAGGACGCGCTGATCGCCTATCTCGAAGCGATCCTGCGCACCTACAACGCGCTCGGCGGGCGCGAGAACATCCACAAGGCGCGCATCAAGATCCTCGTGCGCGACGTGGGACAGGCGCGCTTCGCCGAACTGGTGGAGCAGGAGTTCGCGACCCTGCCGCGCGAGAAATTCCGCCTCGATCCCGCGATCGTGGCGGCGATCGAGGCGCATTTCACGCCGCCGCCGTTCGCGGCGGTTCCCGACGCTGCGGCCGCGCTCGCCGGTGCCGTCGCGGCGGATGCGGAATTCGCCGCCTGGGTCGGGCGCAACACGCATGCGCATCGCGAGCCCGGCTACATCTGCGCGGTGATCTCACTCAAGCCGATCGGCGGCGTGCCGGGCGATTGCACCGCGGCGCAGATGGACGCGATTGCCAACCTTGCGGAGCAGTTCTCGTTCGGGGAGATCCGCGTCTCCCACGTGCAGAACCTGGTGCTGCCGCATGTCCGGCAGGACCGGCTGCACGCGCTGTGGCAGGCGCTGCGCCCGCTCGGGCTCGCGACCGCCAATGTGGGGCTGCTGAGCGACATCATCGCCTGTCCCGGCCTCGACTACTGCAGCCTGGCCAGCGCGCGGGCGATCCCGGTGGCGCAGCGCATCGCGGAGCGTTTCGCCGACCTGCGCACCCAGCACGACATCGGTACGGTGTTCATCAACATCTCCGGCTGCATCAACGCCTGCGCCCATCACCATGTCGGCCACATCGGCATCCTCGGCGTCGACAAGAAAGGCGAGGAATTCTACCAGATCACGCTCGGCGGCTCGGCCAGCAACGACGCGGCCCTCGGCGACATCGTCGGCCCCGCCTATGCCTATGACGACGTGGTCGATGCGGTGGAGACGATCCTGCGCACCTATCTCGCGGTGCGCAGCCCCGGCGAGGCCTTCATCGAGACCTATCGCAGGACCGGCCTCGCGCCGTTCCGGGAGGCGCTGCATGCCGCTGCTTGATGGCGGGCATGTCGTCGAGGACCCGTGGGTCCTCGTGCCCGACGACGCGCCCTTCCCCGCCGACGCCCCCGCCCTCGTCACGCTGAAGCGCCTGCCGGAGGCGCGGCGGCCCGGCCGGCGGCTGGGCGTGCTGCTCGGCCCGGCTTCGCGGGCCGAGGACGTGGCGGCGGCACTGCCCGATCTTTCGCTCATTGCCGTGGAATTTCCGAAATTCCGTGACGGGCGCGGGTTTTCCCTCGCCCGCACCCTCCGGGAGCGCCACGGGTTCACCGGCGAAATCCGGGCGGTGGGGCATATCCTGCCCGACCAGTACCGTTTCCTGCTGCGCTGCGGCGTCTCGACCGTCGCGCTGCCCGAGGGCGCCGACCCGGCTCCCTGGCAGGCGGCGCTCGGGCGGTTCGGCGTCGCCTACCAGCCCGCGGCGGCCGAGGAGGCGCCGCTCGACCATCTGCGGCGCCGGCTCGCCGCCCCATAGCCGCCCCCCCGGCGCTGCGCTATGACGCGCGCGCGACCCGGAGGACCCTTTCGCGTGAACACGCCTCTGCCCCATGGCGCCAACAGCCTGCGCACCGGCCCGGATGCGCGCGGGCGCTTCGGCGAATTCGGCGGACGCTTCGTCGCCGAAACCCTGATGCCGCTGATCCTGGACGTGGAGCAGGCCTACGAGGCCGCCAAGGCCGACGCGGCGTTCCGCAAGGAACTCGATTTCCACCTGAAGGACTATGTCGGGCGGCCAAGCCCGCTGTGGTTCGCCCGCCGGCTGACCGAGGCGCTCGGCGGGGCGAAGATCTATTTCAAGCGCGACGAGCTGAACCACACCGGCGCGCACAAGATCAACAACTGCATGGGGCAGATCCTGCTGGCGCGGCGCATGGGCCGGCGGCGCATCATCGCCGAGACCGGCGCCGGGCAGCACGGTGTGGCCACCGCCACCGTCTGCGCGCTGTTCGGCCTGCCCTGCGTGATCTACATGGGCGCCGTCGATGTCGAGCGGCAGAAGCCGAACGTGTTCCGCATGCGCCTGCTCGGCGCCGAGGTGAAGCCCGTCACCTCGGGTGCAGCGACGCTGAAGGACGCGATGAACGAGGCGCTGCGCGACTGGGTCGCCAATGTCAACGACACCTACTACCTGATCGGCACCGTCGCCGGGCCGCACCCGTATCCCGCGATGGTGCGCGACTTCCAGTGCGTGATCGGCGAAGAGGCCAAGGCCCAGCTTCAGGAAGCCGAAGGCCGCCTGCCCGACGTCGCGGTCGCGGCGGTCGGCGGCGGCTCCAACGCGATGGGCCTGTTCCACCCCTTCCTCGATGATCCGGTGCGGCTGGTCGGCGTCGAGGCCGCCGGGCACGGCCTCGACACGCATGAGCACGCCGCGAGCATCTCGCGCGGGCGCCCGGGCGTGCTGCACGGCAACCTGACCTATCTGCTGCAGGATGCGGACGGGCAGATCGAAGAGGCGCACAGCATCTCCGCCGGCCTCGACTACCCGGGCATCGGCCCGGAGCATTCCTGGCTGCACGACATCGGCCGCGTGGAATACGCCGCCATCACCGATGCCGAGGCGCTGGAGGCATTCCAGCTCTGCACGCGCATGGAGGGCATCATCCCGGCGCTGGAGCCCGCGCATGCGCTCGCGCAGGTGAAGAAGCTGGCGCCGACCATGACGCGCGAGCAGATCATCCTGATGAATCTCTGCGGCCGCGGCGACAAGGACGTGTTCACCGTCGCCGACTATCTCGGAGTGAAGCTGTGAGCCGCATCGCCGCCCGCTTCGCCCGCTTGCGCGCCGAGGGGCGCGGCGCGCTGATCCCGTTCGTCGAAGCCTGGGACCCGGACGCGGAGACCTCGCGTGCGCTGCTGGCCGGCATGCCGGCGGCGGGCGCCGACCTGATCGAGATCGGCTGTCCGTTCACCGACCCGATGGCCGACGGGCCGATCATCCAGGCCGCCGCGCGCAGGGCGCTGACCGCCGGCGCGAGCATGGTGCACACGCTCGACATGCTGCGTGATTTCCGCCGCGCGGAGGCGGACACGCCCGTCATCCTGATGGGCTACCTCAACCCGATCTTCGCCTATGGCATCGAGCGGTTCTGCGCCGATGCGGCGGGCGCGGGTGCCGACGGGCTGATCGTGGTCGACCTGCCGCCCGAGGAGGCGGACATGCTCGCACCGTTCGCGGCGCGGCGCGGGCTCGACGTGATCCGGCTGGTGGCGCCGACGACCGACGATGCACGGTTGCCGCGCGTGCTCGATGGCAGCTCGGGCTTCGTCTACTACGTGGCGATCACCGGCATCACCGGCACGCGCAGCGCCGCCGCCGCCGATCTCGGCGCGGCCATCCCGCGCGTGCGGCGCTTCACCGACCTGCCGATCGCGATCGGCTTCGGCGTGCGCACGCCCGCGCAGGCGGCGGAGGCGGTGCGCGTCGCCGATGGCGCCGTGGTCGCCTCCGCACTGATCGACACGGTCGCGCACGCCCTGGATGAAACCGGGCGCGCACCGCCGCAGACCGTCGATCGCG
>JAFKFJ010000166.1 GCA_017307335.1 Alphaproteobacteria bacterium
TCGATCCGGCGACGGTGCGCGACGCGGCCGATTTCGACGAACCGACGCGACCGGCCGAGGGCATCGTGCAGACCTGGGTGAATGGCCGGCGCGCCTATCCGGAGACCGACGCGGCGGCCGGACGGCTCGTCACGCGCAACCGGCCGTGACGCCGCCGGGTGCGCGGGCGCTGTTCGCCGGCTTTTTCTCGGTAGGCATGCTCGGCTTCGGCGGGGTCCTGCCGCTCGCGCGCCGGATGATCGTCGAGGAGCGCCGTTGGCTCTCGGCGAGCGAGTTCACCGACCTGCTGGCGCTTTGCCAGTTCATGCCCGGGCCGAACATCGTCAACTTCTCCGTCGCCCTCGGTGCGCGGTTCGCCGGCCCGGCCGGGTCGGCGGCGGCGCTTTCCGGGCTGCTTGCCGGGCCGGTGGCGGTCGTGATCGGCCTCGGCGTGCTCTACACGCGCTTCGGCGCGCTGCCGGTGGTGGCGCATGCCTTCGTGGGGCTGGCGTCAGCGGCGTCGGGCCTGGTGCTGGCGACCGCGCTCAACATCGCGGCGCCGCTGCGCACCCGTCCCAAATCGATGCTGGTCGCCGGCGCGGCGTTCGCGGCGCTGGCCTTGCTCCGCCTGCCGCTGTTGCCGGTGCTGCTCGTGCTGTTGCCGGCTGGCGTGCTGACGGCGCCGCGGACGCGCGGATGAGCGGGACGCTGCCCGCCCTGGCCGGTGTGTTTGCGGGCCTCTCGCTCATGGGCGTGGGCGGCGCCAACGCGGTCCTGCCGGAGATGCAGCGGCAGGTGGTGGCGCATGGCTGGATGGATGCCGAGCAGTTTGCCGCACTGTTCGCGCTGGCCCAGGCAGCGCCGGGACCGAACATGCTGGTGGTGACGCTGGTGGGCTGGCGGGTGGGCGGCATCGCCGGTGCGCTGGTGGCGACGGCGGCCTTCATCCTGCCAGCCGGGTTGCTCACCTACGCCGCCGCCGGCCTCTGGCAGCGGTTCCGCGATGCCGGGTGGCGGTCACGGGTGCAGGCGGGGCTCACCGCCGTCACCGTGGGGCTCGTGCTGGCCGCCGCCGTCGTGCTGTGCCGTACCACGGCGCAGAATGTGCCGACGGTTCTGGTGACGGCCGCGAGCGCGGGGGCGCTGCTGTTCCTGCGGCTGCACCCGCTCTGGCTGCTCGCCGCCGGCGCGGCGCTGGGGGCGGCGGGGCTGCTCGCGTAGCCGCGTGGCGGCGCCTGCTCAGCGCAGGTTGCGCGGCGGTGCGTCGACCGAGAGCGAGGCCGGGGTAAGGGAATGCCGCTCCGGTGCCTCGGCGACCTCGTCGAGGTCGAGCTGCGGCCGCTCGCTGCTGGGCCGCGCGGTATCGGGGGTGTTGGCGACCATGGCGCCGTTGTCCGGGCGGTCATAGATGAAGCCGTAGGTCGGATAGACGCTGCCGAAATCGCCGGTGTGGCCGAGCTCTACGCGCACCGCGCTCCAGTCGTTCGCGGCCGACACGTCGACCACGCGGGTATGGTGGCTGATGTTGCCGCGGCCGAAGGAGGCCCAGTTCGCGTGCTCGATCTCGACCTCGCGGGAGTTCAGGACGGCGGTGACCACGGCGACATGGCCGAGCCGCATGCCGCCGGTGGCCCGGAAGTTCAGCACTGCGCCGGCCTCGGGCCGGGTGCCGCGCGCATAGACGCCGTCGGCGGCATCCCACCAGTTGGCAGCGTTGCCCTTCAGCTCGATCCCGGAGGCGGCGCGGGCGAAGGGCACGCATTGCACGCCGCCGGCGCGTGCATAGCGGACCCGCGCGGTGTGGGTGCGGCCCGAATGCATGCGCCCGGAATGCGCGTGCGCGGAGCGCGACGCGCCATGCCGGCCCGACTCGTGCTCGCTCCGGGAGCGAACTAATTGCCCGTGATTTGTATCGTCATCGGAAGTACTGGCGAAGGCGGGGGAAAGCATTGCGGGTGTGGTGGCCACGATCGTTGCGAGAAACAACGTGAGCCGTGCGTGCCAACCTGCCCGCATCATTTGCGCTCCCTTGCCGTGCGTCGTGTCTGCTGAAGCGCACTCACCGCGATTCGTGGTGTCTGACAACCCGCCAACTGCGCCCCGCGCGAGTCAGCCATGCAGATTCCCGAAATCCGCCTGTGGATAACCGTATGAAATGGGAAAGAAACCCCAATAACAGGTCCGTGAGCGCGCTGTGGCGGGAATGCCGCTTGCCTGTTGCATTCGCGCCACGCAGACGCCCGCGCGCCGATTACTTGCAGGCCGTCACCATAATTTCAACCAAATGGCGAGAATCTGCCATATGGGCCTGCACGCAGGCGCGCGCAGGGGCGCCGCCCTCGGGCAGCCAGGCGGACCAGACCGTGTTCATGGCTTCGCGGTCGCGGATGTCCTTGAGCCAGATCTGGGCCTGCAGCAGGCGCGTCTTGTCGGTTCCGTGCGTTTCCAGGATGGTGTCGATCTGGTTTAGAACTTCCTCGGTCTGACCGCGGATGTCCTTGCTCAGCGTCTGCGCGGTGCAGCCCTGGACATAGACGAACCCGTGAAATTCAACGGCCTTCGCCAGCACGGCGTTCGGCTCGGTGCGAATGATGCGGCTCATGGGCCTGTTGCTCCGTTGCGACCGGCGCTTCTACGAGGCGCTGCCGGCCGCAGGCGAGGAGGGCGCGACCGGCGCCCGCGCGAGCGCCAGCGTGCATGCGCCGCCCTGCCGGATGCGTCGGCAAGCCTCGGCAGATCGGCCGCCGCGACGCGCCCGACGGCACTGACCGCATGCCGTCCGAGAAGCGGCACGGTGAGCCATTCCCGGAGGTACGCGGTGCGCAGCATTCGCCGTGAGGCCGGGTCGCGCTTCCTCGATGCGGATCGCGTGCACGGCCGCTGCTGACCGATGGAAAAGCCCACCCCGATCGTGCTCGCCACGGACCAGAGCGCAACGCTTGATCGTGGCGTGCGCGACCGGGTAACACCCGTCGCGGGGTGGAGGGAACAATGCGACGAGGGCGAGTGCTGGCGGCGCTTGGGATCGTGCTGTCGGTTGGCGCGTGCGGCGCCGCCGAGCAGGGCTTGCGCAACGCGGAGAGCGATACGGGCGTCCCGGAAGCGAGCGTGCCGGAGGACATCCGCGGGCCCAACGGCCTGCTCAGGAACGATATCTGGCCGCAGCAGCCGGGCGACTGACCCAGCGCAACTCTGAATCGAGACGGCCGGCCGCCATGTGTCCGGCCAGCGTGTTCAAACGGATCATGCGCGCGTCGCTGCGGAACTCGGGGTCGGCGAAGCCGATCCCACGGAGGCCGGCGACCAGCCCGGCGATGGATGCGTGCAGGTCGACCCGCGGCTGATGTGCCGGTGCGAGCTCGCGGAAAAGCGAGAAATCCACGCGATAGGATCGGGCATCGGGCGGCGCGGCGGTGTTGATGCTCACCTCCGCCCCCGGCACCGCGGCCGCGACGGCGTGCGCGAGGTCGCGCACCTGGTGGTTACGGGCGTCGCTGCCGGCATTCACAACCAGCATCGGCGCCCCCTCGCGGTGCAGCGCCCAGTCGATCGCGCGCGCCATGTCCTGCACGTCGATCAGCGGCCGCCAGGGCGTGCCGTCGCTCAGCACCGTGATCCGGCCGGAGGTCAGCGCGCAGGCGACGAAGTCGTTCAGCACGAGATCGAGCCGCAGCCGATCCGAGAACCCGCAGGCGGTGGCAAAGCGCAGGCAGGTGACGCGCATGCCGCTGAGGTCCATTTGCCGCAGCCCCTCCTCGGTCCCCACCTTCGAGCGGGCATAGGCGGTGAGCGGCGCCGTCCCGTCGCTCTCGCGCCGCGCACCGGTGTCGGCCAGCCCGTAGACGCTGCATGACGAGGCGAAGACGAAGTGCCGTACGCCGGCGGCGTGCGCGCAGCCGGCGAGGTGCAGCGAGGCGGTACGGTTGATCGCCTCCGTCACCGCCTCGAAGCGGTTGCCGATCGGGTCGTTGGAGACCGCGGCCAGATGCACCACGGCGTCGATGCCGCGCAGGTCCTCCGCCGTCACGTCGCGCACGTCACCGAACCGCTGCTGGTCGAGCAGCGTCTCCGGCGCCCGCCCGGTGGTCGTGACGTTGGCGGCGAACCAGCCGGCATCCAGGCCGATCAGCTCCGCGTCGCCGTGATGCGCGCGCAGATGCGCGATCACCGCCGGCCCAACGTAACCCATGTTGCCGGTGATCATGATTCGCATGGGTAACTTCCTCGGTGCTGAATGCGCGCGAGCGCGCGGGGGATGGCGGATTTCACGGCGAGTAGAAGCGGATGGTGCGGCGCAGGCCCTCGTCGAGGTCGACCCGGGGCTGCCACCCCAGTACCCGCGCGGCTTGCGCCATCCGCGCCGCCCGCTCGCCGCCGCGCGCGGCCACGGCGCCGAACTCCGGCGCCGGCCCGCCCATGAGGCGATGGATGCGGCCGACCACCTCGCGGATCGGGAGCAGCGCGCCGGTGCCGATCTCCAGCACCGCGCGCGGCGGCTCGGCGGCGGTGGCGGCGGCGAGGAAGGCGGCGATGACGTCCTCCACATAGATCCAGTCGATCCGCCGCGTCCCGGCCGAGAGCCGCGGCGCCTCGCCGCGCGCGAGGCAGCCGATGACATAGGGGATCAGCTTCTGCGCCTTCTGATAGGGGCCATAGGTCAAGAAGCAGCGAAGCACCGCCACCGGCACGCCGT
>JAFKFJ010000167.1 GCA_017307335.1 Alphaproteobacteria bacterium
CTGCCGGGGCGTCATCGCATCGGCCTTGTTCAGCGCAATGATCTCGGGCTTGTCCGTGAGCCCGCCGCCATAGGCCGCAAGTTCCGCGCGCACCGTCCGCCACGCCTGCACCACGTCGCCCGCCGCCCCGTCGATCAGGTGCAGCAGCACCGCGCAGCGTTCGACATGGCCGAGAAACCGGTCGCCGAGTCCGACGCCTTCGTGCGCGCCTTCGATCAGCCCGGGGATGTCGGCGAGCACGAATTCCTCGCGCGCCGAGAGGCGCACCACGCCGAGCTGCGGGGTGAGGGTGGTGAACGGATAGTCGGCGATCTTCGTGCGCGCCGCGGAGACCGCCGCGAGGAAGGTGGACTTGCCCGCGTTGGGCAGGCCGATCAGCCCGGCATCGGCGATCAGCTTCAGCCGCAGCCAGACCCAGCGTTCCTCGCCGGGAAACCCCTTGTCCGCGCGGCGCGGCGCGCGGTTGGTGGAGCTCTTGTAGTGGGCGTTGCCGAACCCGCCATCGCCGCCGCGCAGCAGCACCATCCGCTTGCCCGGCGCGTCGAGGTCGGCGAGCAGCAACGTGCGGTCGTCATCGAAGATCTGGGTTCCCACCGGCACGCGGATCAGCACCGCCGGCGCGGAGGCGCCGGTGCGGTCCGAGCCGGCGCCGTTGCCGCCCTTGCGGGCACGGAAGTGCTGTGCGTAACGGAAGTCGATCAGGGTGTTGAGGTTCGCCACCGCCTCGAACACGACATCGCCGCCGCGGCCGCCGTTGCCGCCGTCGGGGCCGCCGAATTCCAGGAACTTCTCGCGCCGGAACGCGACCACGCCATCGCCGCCGTCACCCGAGCGGCAATAGATCTTGGCCTCGTCGAGGAATTTCATGAACCCGCCCTCCCGCGCCGGACACGGGACGGCGCCGCGGACGCTATTCGGCCGCGGCCGGCGCCGGTTCCACGGAGACGTGCACCCGGCCCTCGGCGCGGCGCTGGAACTTCACCTGCCCGTTGACCAGCGCGAACAGCGTATGGTCGCGCCCGACGCCCACATTCTGCCCCGGCCGCATGCGCGTGCCGCGCTGGCGGACGATGATGCCGCCGGCATGCACGGTCTCGCCCGCATAGAGCTTCACGCCCAGGCGCCGCCCGGCCGTATCGCGCCCGTTGCGCGAGGAGCCGCCTGCCTTCTTGTGCGCCATTGCCTTCTCTCCCGAACCCTAAGCGGCGCGGATCGCCGCGACGCGCAGCACCGTCACGTCCTGGCGGTGCCCTGCCCGGCGGCGCGAATTCTTCCGTCGGCGCTTCTTGAAGACGACGATCTTGTCGAGCCGCTCCTGCGCGATCACGGTCGCCGTCACCGCCGCCCCGGCCACCACCGGCGCGCCAAGGGTGAGGTTGCCGCCCTCGCCGAGCGCCAGCACGTCCGTGAAGGTCACGGTGCTGCCTGGCTCGGCCGCGAGCTTTTCCACCTTCAGCACGGCGTTCTCGGTGACGCGGTACTGTTTCCCGCCGGTGCGGATGACTGCGAACATGGACCAATCCCGTGGGCAAGCGCACCCGGCGGCGAGGACCGACCCGGCCGCGGGGAGGGGCGGGTTATAGCGCCCGGCACCGCGCTGTCAACGCATCGCCATGCACGGCGGCGGGTTGACTCGTCCCAGAGTGGCGCCGATTATGCCTGACAAATGACACCCGCACGGGTGCCACGGAGGAGGCGGCCGGCAGGGCGCGCATGAACGAGACGCAGAGCGATGGCGACTTCACGCACATCGTCCGCATGGAAGGCGTGCAGAAATTCTTCGGCGCCGTGCATGCGCTGCGCAACATCAACCTCGCCATCGGCCGCAACGAGATCGTCGGCCTGATCGGCGACAACGGCGCCGGCAAATCCACGCTGATCAAGGTGCTGACCGGCGTGATGCCGCCGAGTGCGGGGCGCATCTTCGTCCGCGACCGGCCGATCGACCTCTCGCGCCACTCCGTCGGCATGGCGCATGCGATGTCGATCGAGACCGTCTACCAGGACCGCTCGCTCGGTGAGAAGCAGCCGCTGTGGCGCAACTTCTTCGTCGGCCGCCAGATCACCGACCGGCTGGGCTTCATCCGCGTCAAGGAGCAGAAGCGCATCGCGGAGGAGATCCTGCTGAACACGATCGGGTTCCGCGGCGTCGGCATCGGCGTCGATTCGACGGTCAAGCAGCTCTCGGGCGGCGAGAGGCAGGGCATCGCGATCGGGCGGGCGATGCACTTCAACTCCGACCTCATCATCCTCGACGAGCCCACGGTGGCGCTCGCGGTGA
The DNA here is from genome assembly GCA_017307335.1 of Alphaproteobacteria bacterium. GTDB lineage: Bacteria > Pseudomonadota > Alphaproteobacteria > Acetobacterales > Acetobacteraceae > JAFKFJ01. The sequence goes on from JAFKFJ010000167.1 coordinate 2,282, forward strand.
AGGAGGTGCGCAAGGTGCTGGAGTTCGTCCGCCGCATCAAGGAATCGGGCCGTGCCTGCATCTATATCGAGCACAACCTCGCGCATGTGCATGAGGTGGCCGACCGGCTGCTGGTGATCGACCGCGGCGAGATTGTCGCCGACATCGACCCGCGCGAGATGTCGGTCGCAGCCTTGACCGAATACCTGATCGACCTGCAGCAGCACCGGTGAGCGAGGACGGATGCCCGAAACCAGCTTCCGTTCCGGCCTGTTCGCGCGGATCGAGGGGCTGCCGATCATCGTCGTGTTTGCGCTGATCCTCGGCCTGTTCATGTACACCGCGCCGGAGGTCTTCCTGGCGCCGCAGATCTACACGACGCTGCTCTCCACCGCGCCGCCGCTGATCCTGCTTGGCGTGGGGCTCACCTTCATCATCGGCGCAGGCGAGATCGATCTTTCGTTTCCCTCGGTCATCGCCTTCTCCGGCTATGTCTTCGCCGTGCTGTTCAAGGAGTACCAGCTCGGCTGGATCGCCGTGCTGGGCAGCCTCGCGTCCGGCTTGCTGGTGGGCGTCGTCAACGGGCTGCTGATCGCGCGGGTCGGCATCCCGAGCTTCATCGCCACCCTGGGCACGCAGTTCTTCTGGTCGGGCATGGCGACCGTGCTGTCGGGCGGCCGGTCCTATGCGCTGCGCGGCGCGGAGGACAGCAGCGTATGGCAGCTCCTGGTCGGCAATTTCGGCGATCCGAACGCGATCGCGTGGCAGGACCAGGTTTCGATCCAGGCCCTGTGGACGGCGCTGATCGTGGTGCTGCTGTGGTTCATCCTCAACCGCCACCGCTTCGGCGAGCACATCCTGTTCATCGGCGATTCCAACGACGTCGCCCGCGTGGTGGGCATCAACGTCGAGCGCGAGAAGATCCGCCTGTTCACGCTCATGGGCGGGCTCGCCGCGATCGCGGCGATGATGCTCACGCTGGAGAACAAGAACTTCTTCGGCAACCAGGGCCAGGGCTACCTGCTGACCGCGATCGCCGCGGTGCTGATCGGCGGTACGTCGATCTTCGGCGGGCGCGCGACGATCGTCGGCACCGTCTTCGGCTGCTTCATCATCTGGATCTTGGAGGCCGGGCTGGTCGCCTCCGGCCTCACCGGCGCCTGGGTGCGCACGGTGCAGGGCCTGATCTTCCTGATCGCGATCGTCTTCTACCTTCTTGTCGAGGAGCCGGGCCGGCGCGTGGAGCTGATGCGCCGCCTGGGCCTGCGGCGGGAGGCCGGGCGCAGCTTCGCTGCCGGCCGCACCGCGGGGCCGCCGCGCCGCGCGGGGCCGCGCCAAAGCTGAATGCGAGAATCGCCAACCACGGAGGAAACCCGATGAAGCGCACATCCTTCCTGCTCGTCGCGACGGCCGCCGCGGCCCTCGCTGCCGGCGGCGTCCGCGCCGCCGATGCGCCGCCCGGCAAGGGGGTCACGATCTACATGCAGATGGGCGGCGGGCCGGGCGAGGGGCCGGTGCTGGCGCGTCAGGTCGGTGCCGCCGCGGCGGCGAAGGCGCTCGGCGTGGACAAGCTGAACGAGCAGTTCTCCGGCTGGGCGCCGGAGAAGATGATCGAGCAGTTCAAGCAGGCGATGGCGGCGAAGCCGACCTGCATCGTGATCATGGGCCACCCGGGCTCCGACGCCTTCCACGACCTGGTGAAGCAGGCGGTGGAGGAGGGGATCATCGTCACCGACGGCAACGCGCCGCTGACGCCGCTGCAGAAGGAGTTCGGCACCAAGGGGTTCGGCTATGCCGGCGTCGATCTCTATGCGGGCGGGTCGCTGACCGCACAGGCGATGATCGCGGCCGGACATCTGAAGGCCGGCGATCAGGCGATGGTCTACGGCGTGTTCAGCCAGGCGGAGCGCGGCCTGTCCGAAAAGGGCCTCGCCGACACGCTGGAGAAGGCGGGGCTGAAGGTGGACCGGCTGGAGATCACGCAGGAGGCGAACTCCGACCCCTCGCTCGCGATCCCGGTGCTGACCGCCTACGTGCAGTCGCATCCCGGGCTGAAGGCGATCGGCACCCAGCATGGCGGGGTCACAGGCGTCCTTGCTGACGTGCTGAAGAAGGCGGGGAAGAAGCCGGGCGAGATCACCGTGGGCGGCATCGACCTCGTACCGGCGACGATCGACGGGCTGAAGAGCGGCTATATCTCCGCGACCCTCGATCAGCTGCTGTACCTGCAGGGCTTCATGCCGGTCACGCAGTGCGTGCTGACGGCGAAATACAAGATGCCGGGCCTGTCACTGAACACCGGCGCCGGCGTGGTGACGCCGCAGACAATCGGTGGGCTGATTCCGCTGATCGAGGCCGGATACCGCTGACAGGCGGCGCGGGCGGAGGGGTCGCCTCCGCCCGCGGGTTGC
>JAFKFJ010000205.1:0-3013 GCA_017307335.1 Alphaproteobacteria bacterium
ACGGCGGCGGCCAGGTGGTGATCTCGGGCGCCCGTGGCGCGGTCGAGCGGGCGCTGGGCCTCGCCCGCGAGCGCGGCGTGAAGCGCGCGATGCTGCTGCCGGTCTCGGCCCCCTTCCATTGCGCGCTGATGGGTCCGGCGGCCGATGCCATGCGCGACGCGCTGGGCGCCAACCCGCCCGACGCCCCCGCGGTGCCCCTGATCGCGAATGTCAACGCCCAGAAGGTCACCGACCCGGCGGAAATCGCCCGCCTGCTCGTCGAGCAGGTGACGGCGACGGTGCGCTGGCGGGAGAGCGTGGAGACCATGGCGGCGCTCGGCGTCGACACTTTCGTGGAACTGGGGGCGGGCAAGGTGCTCTCCGGCCTGGTCCGCCGAATCCTCCCCGACGCGACGGTGCTGGCCGCCGCCACGCCCGCCGAGATCGAGCAATTACTCAAGTCGCTTTAACTAATCGGAGCGGGAGCGATGTTCCGCCTTGACGGCAAGACCGCGCTGATCACCGGCGCCTCGGGCGGCATCGGCGCGGCGATCGCGCGGACGCTGCATGCCCAGGGGGCGACGGTCGTGCTCTCCGGCACGCGCGCCGACGCGCTGGAGGCCCTCGCCGGCACGCTGGGGGAGCGGGCGGCCGTGTGCCCTGCGGACCTCGCCGACGCGGCGGCGGCGGAGGCGCTGGTGACGGCGGCGGAGACGGCGGCCGCGGCCGCAGGGGGCGGGCCGCTCGCCATCCTGGTCAACAATGCCGGGCTGACGCGCGACGGGCTGGCGCTGCGGATGAAGGATGCGGACTGGCAGACGGTGCTGGACGTGGACCTGACCGCCCCCTTCCGCCTCGCCCGCGCCGCCCTGCGCGGCATGCTGCGGCGGCGGGCGGGACGGATCATCGGCATCGGCTCGGTCGTCGGCAGCACCGGCAACGCCGGCCAGGCCAACTACGCCGCCGCGAAGGCGGGCCTCGCCGGGCTGACCAAGGCGCTGGCGCAGGAGGTCGCGAGTCGCGGCGTCACGGTGAACCTGATCGCCCCCGGCTTCGTCGCCACCCGCATGACCGACGCATTGCCGGAGGAACAGCGAAGCAGGCTCGCCGCGGCAATTCCCCTGGGCCGGCTGGGCGAGCCGGCCGACGTGGCGGCCGCCGTCGCCTATCTGGCGAGCGACGAGGCCGGCTGGGTCACCGGCGCCACATTGCACGTCAATGGCGGCATGGCGATGATCTAGGCAGGCGGAGCGATTGGCCCCCCGGGCAAACCGTGCTAATCGGCCGCCCGCCCTCGCCCGGGGTTCATTCGGCGGCGCCGCGGGCCCGCGCGCGGCGCCGGGTCGATGGACGAGACGTGGAACACTGGTAAGGCAGGAGCAGGCATCCTCATGAGCGATATTTCCGAGCGGGTGAAGAAGATCGTGGTCGAGCACCTCGGCGTCGAGGAAAGCAAGGTGACGCCGGAGGCGTCCTTCATCGACGACCTGGGCGCCGACAGCCTGGACACCGTGGAACTCGTGATGGCCTTCGAGGAGGCGTTCGGCGTGGAGATCCCGGAGGACGCGGCGGAGAAGATCAGCACCGTGCGCGACGCCGTGGACTATATCGAGAAGCAGAAGGCGGCCTGAACCCGCGGCATTAGTGGGGTGCATGCGATGCGACGCGTCGTGGTCACCGGCATGGGGATCGTCAGTCCCCTCGGACTCGGCACCGAACATGTCTGGCAGCGCCTGATCGCGAGCGAATCGGGGCTAGGCGCCATCCAGTCCTTCGACGTCACCGACCTGCCCGCGAAGGTCGCGGGCCAGGTGCCGCATGGCAGCCGGGCAGAGGGGAAGTTCGACCCCGCCGACTGGATCGCGGCCAAGGACGTCAAGAAGATGGACCGCTTCATCCAGTTCGCCCTGGCGGCCGGGGCCCAGGCGGTCGAGGACGCGGGCTGGCAGCCCACCAACGAGGAGGACCGCTGCGCCACCGGCGTCATGATCGGCTCCGGCATCGGCGGCCTGGACGCGATCTACGACGCGGCGATCCTGATGCACGAAGGCAAGGCGCGGCGCCTCTCGCCCTTCTTCATCCCTTCGGCGCTGATCAACCTCGCCGCCGGGCAGTTTTCCATCAAGCACGGCTTCAAGGGCCCCAACCACGCGGTGGCGACGGCGTGCGCGACCGGCGTGCACGCGATCGGCGACGCGGCGCGGCTGATCATGTGGGGCGACGCGGACGTGATGGTGGCGGGCGGGACGGAGGCGACGGTCTGCCCGCTCGGCATCGCCGGGTTCTGCGCGAGCCGCGCCCTCTCCACCGCCTTCAACGACGAGCCGCAGAAGGCCTCCCGCCCCTGGGACAAGGACCGCGACGGGTTCGTGATGGGCGAGGGCGCCGGCATCGTCGTGCTGGAGGAATATGAGCACGCCCGCAAGCGCGGCGCGCGCATCTATGCCGAGGTCGGCGGCTACGGCATGTCCGGCGATGCCTTCCACATCACCGCGCCGGCCGAGGGCCATGAGGGCGCGGTGCGGGCGATGAGGGCCGCGATGCGCAACGGCGGCATCGCTCCCGACGGCATCCAGTACGTCAACGCGCACGGCACCTCGACCCCGGCCGGCGACGACGTGGAGTTGGAGGCGGTCGAGCATGTGTTCGGCGGTGCCGCCACCGGGCTGGCGATGTCGTCCACCAAGTCGGCGACCGGGCACCTGCTCGGCGCGGCGGGCGCGATCGAGGCGATCTTCTCGATCCTCGCGGTGCGCGACGGGGTCGCACCGCCGACCCTGAACCTGGATGCGCCGAGCCGGCCGAGCGTGATCGACCGGGTGGCGCACACGGCGCAGGAGCGGCGGATCGACGCGGCGCTGTCGAACAGCTTCGGGTTCGGCGGCACCAACGCCTGCATCATCTTCAAGAAGGCCGCCTGAAGACCCGCTACCGCCTGCTCGCGGCCTCCCTCGCGCTGGCGGCCTGTGCCGGCGCAGCCTGGGGTGCGCGCCGCGTCTACGAGCGGCCCGGGCCGCTCGCGGCCACGCAGGCC
>JAFKFJ010000205.1:3020-34034 GCA_017307335.1 Alphaproteobacteria bacterium
CCCGCACGGCTCGCCGGCGGCGGTCGCCGAGACGCTCGCCGCGGCCGGGGTCATCGAGAGCCCGATCGCGTTCCGCGTGGCAGCGGCGCTGACGGTGCGGGCCGGGCCGCTGCATGCCGCCGAGCTCGCCTTCCCCGCCCATGCCAGCCTGCGCGCGACGCTCGCCGTGCTGCGCACCGGCCGGCCGGTGCAGCACCGGCTGACGATCCCGGAGGGGCTCACCGCCGCCCAGATCGCGCGCCTGATCGACGCGGCCCCCGCGCTCGACGGACCCACGCCGATGCCGCAGGAGGGGGCGGTGCTGCCGCAGACCTACAGCTACGAGCGCGGCATGAGCCGCGCGGCCGTGGTGGCGCGGGCGCGCGTCGCGATGGAACGCGCCCTGGACCGCGCCTGGGCGGAGCGCGACCCCGACCTGCCGCTCACCGATCCGGCCCAGCTGCTGACCCTGGCCAGCATCGTCGAGCGCGAGACCGCCCGGCCGGATGAGCGGGCGCGCGTGGCCGGGGTGTTCCTCAACCGCCTGCGCCTCGGCATGAAGCTGCAATCCGACCCGACCGTCGCCTATGCGGTGAGCGGGGGTGCCGTGACGGCCGATGCCGCCCTCACCCGCGCCGACCTCGACCGGCCCGACCCCTACAACACCTATCGTGTGGCCGGCCTGCCGCCGGGACCGATCGACAGCCCCGGCGAGGCGGCGCTGCAGGCGGTGGCACGGCCGGCAAAGACCGATGCGCTCTATTTCGTCGCCGACGGCACCGGCGGCCACGCGTTCGCAAGCACGCTGGCGGAACATGAGCGTAACGTGGCGCGGTGGCGGGCGCAGGAGGATCGGGCGCGGCAGCCGTAACCGCCGGGCGCGGGCGGCGGACGGCGATGCGCCGGCGCGCGACGTTGCGACCGCGGCCCGCTTTGCGCGAAGCTTCGCGCCCATGACCGGGACAAGAGGCTGGCCCGCATGCTGACCCGACGCGCGCTGCTCGCGCCGATGGTGCTCGCCGCCACGCCGGTGCCGGCCGGCGCCGAGGATTTCTGGCGCCAGCTTCTGCCAAACCAGCCGGGCAACTTCATCTTCGGCTACGGGTCGCTGATCGACACCGCATCGCGCAACGCCACCGCGGGCCGCCCGATCGCCGCCATTCCGGTGCGTGTCTCGCCGGCTTTCGGCTACATCCGCACCTGGAACGACCGCGCGCCGGCCGGCTTCACCGCGCTCGGCCTGCGCCCGCCCGCCGCCGGCGAGCCGGCGATGACGATCAACGGCGTGCTGTTTCCGGTCGACGGCGAGACGATGGCGGCGTTCGATGCGCGCGAGCGCGGCTACAGCCGGCTGGAAGTGCCGCGCGAGCATATCGAAGCGGTCTCATGGCAGGATTTGCCGGCGCACGGGCGCATCTGGGTCTATGTGCCCGGGCCTGCCGGCCGCGCGCCCGGCAACATGCCGCAGCCGGCCGATGCCCACTATCCGCTGCTCCAGTCCTACATCGACGTCGTGATCGAGGGCGCGCTGGAATTCGCACCGGCGTTCGCCCAGGAGGTGATTGCGACCACCGGGGATTGGAGCCGCTATTGGCTCAACGATCGCACGCTGGCGCGCCGCCCGTGGGTCTTCGATCGCCGCGCGCTCGAGGTCGACCGCCTGCTTGCTGCGTCCGCACCGCACTACGCGGACCGGCTGTTCCCGGAGGAGTATGCCGCGACGTATCGCCGGGCGCTGGAAACAAGTCCCGCCACGCCCGCCCGCTGAACCCGCCGGGCCTTCGCGCTCAGCGCCGCACGTTGCTCAGCGCGAGATCGACGATCTCGTCCGTCCGCCCGTTCAGCACCGCGCGGACCATGTACAGCGTGAACCCTTTCGCCATCTGCGCGGTGATCTTCGGCGGCATCGCGAGTTCCATCCGGTTGACGACCGCATCCACCAGCACCGGACCCGGATGCGCGAGCGCCTCGGCGAGCTTGCCCTCGACATCGGCCGGGTCCTCGATCCGCACGCCCTTGATGCCGACCGCTTCCGCCATCGCGGCGAAATTTGGGTTCTCCAGCTCGGTCCCCGTGTTCAGGAAACCCGAGGATTTCTGCTCGAGTTCGATGAACCCCAGCGCGCCGTTGTTGAACACTACGATCTTCGCCGGCAGGCGGAGCTGCTTGAGGCTCAGCAGGTCGCCCATCAGCATCGTGAAGCCGCCATCGCCCGACAGTGAGATGACCTGCCGCCCCGGGCTCGCCGCCTGCGCGCCGATCGCCTGCGCCATGGCGTTCGCCATCGAGCCATGCCAGAACGAGCCGATCAGCCGCCGGCGGCCGTTCATCGGGAGGTAGCGCGCCGCCCACACCGTCGGCAGGCCGACATCGCAGGTGAAGATCGCATCGTCGGCGGCAAGCGCGCCGAGCGCGCGCGCGATGTGCTGCGGGTGCAGCACGCCGCCCTTGCGGCCCGTGGCGAGATCATCGAGACCCTTGCGCGCATCCTGATAATGCGCGAGCGCCGCATCGAGATGCGCGCGATCGGTGCGCGACTTGAGGCGCGGCAGCAGCGCCTGCAGCGTCGCCCGCACGTCGCCAACCAGCCCCAGCTCCACCGGCGCCCGCCTGCCGATGTTCTCGCCGCGCAGGTCGATCTGCGCGATGCGGGCATGATCGGGATAGAACTGGCGGTACGGAAAGTCGGTGCCCAGCATCAGCAGCGTGTCGCACGCCTCCATCGCGCGATAGCCCGAGGCGAACCCGATCAGCCCGGTCATGCCGACGTCGTAGGGGTTGTCCCACTCGACGTGCTCCTTGCCCTTCAGCGCGTGCACGACGGGTGCCTTCAGCGCCTCGGCAAGCGCCAGCACCTCGTCATGCGCGCCGGCACAGCCGGAGCCGCAGAGCAGCGTGATCTTTCCCGCCTCGCCGAGCCACGCGGCGAGCCGCTCGATCGCATCCGGCGGCGGCAGTGTCACCGGGAGGGTAGGCAGCAGGCCGGCCGGCTTCGGCGGCGGCGCGGCGGGCGCCGGGCGCAACGCGACATCACCGGGGATCACGAGCACGGCGACCGCGCGCTGCGTGACCGCGTGGCGGATCGCCATTTCCAGCGCGCGCGGCATCTGCTCGGCGCTGGCGACCAGTTCGCAATAGGAGCTGCATTCGCGGAACAGCGACTGGGGGTGCGTCTCCTGAAAATATCCCGACCCGATCTCGGGCGATGGAATATGCGCCGCGATCGCGAGCACCGGCACGCGCGAGCGCTGGCAATCGAACAGGCCGTTGATGAGGTGCAGGTTGCCCGGCCCGCAACTGCCGGCACAGACGGCGAGGCCGCCGGTGAGATGCGCTTCCGCCCCGGCTGCGAACGCCGCCACCTCCTCGTGCCGCACATGCAGCCAGGCGATCTTTCCGTTGCGGCGCAGCGAATCCGTGAACCCGTTCAGGCTGTCGCCGACAAGCCCGTAGATGCGGGCGACGCCGGCCGCGACGAGGGTCTCGACCATCCGATCAGCAACCGTGGCAGCCATCCTCGACCCTCTCCCGCAAGCTTGCAGCACCCGCTTTCGCAGCGCCGTCGCGGCGCCTATGCTGGCACCGTTGCGCCGCGATCCGGAAGCCCAGCATGCCCGATTTCCGCACCGAAGCCGATAGCCTCGGCGAGGTTCAGGTTCCCGCCGACCGGCTGTGGGGGGCGCAGACGCAGCGGTCGCTCGAACATTTCAGCATCGGCACCGACCTGATGCCGCGCGAGCTCATCGGCGCCTATGCCCTGCTCAAGAAGGCGGCGGCGATCGCGAACCATGCCGGCGGCCGGTTGGATGCGCGCGCGCACGAGCTGATCGTCCGGGTCGCCGACGAGATCCTGGCGGGACGGCACCAGGACATGTTTCCGCTCCATGTCTGGATGACCGGCAGCGGCACGCAGTTCAACATGAACGTGAACGAGGTGATCGCCAACCGCGCCAGCCAGATCGCCGGCGCGCCGCTGGGCAGCAAGACGCCGCTGCATCCCAACGACCACGTCAACATGTCGCAGTCGTCCAACGACACGTTTCCCTCCGTGATGCACATCGCCGCGGCGATCGGTGTCGCGCAGCGGCTGGTTCCGGCGGTGCGCGCGCTGCATGACGCGATCCAGGCGAAGGCGGAGGCGTGGCAGGACATCGTGAAGATCGGCCGCACCCACATGCAGGATGCGACGCCGATCACGCTGGGGCAGGAGTGGTCGGGCTACGCCGCCATGCTTACCGAAGATCTCGTGCGGCTCGACACCGCACTCCACGGCATCTATCCGCTGGCGCTCGGCGGCACCGCGGTCGGCACCGGCGTCAACGCCGCCCCGGGCTTCGCGGAGGCGGCGACGGCCGAGCTCGCCCGGCTGACCGGCCTGCCGTTCGCCAGCGCGCCGAACAAGTTCGCGGTGCAGGGCGCGCATGACGGCATGGTGCACCTGTCCGGCACGCTGCGCACCCTCGCTGTCTCGCTCTACAAGATCGCCAACGACATCCGCCTGATGGCCTGCGGCCCGCGCGCCGGGTTCGCCGAGCTGCACATTCCGGAGAACGAGCCCGGCTCCTCCATCATGCCCGGCAAGGTAAACCCGACGCAGGCCGAGGCGCTGACCATGATCGCGGCACAGGTGATGGGCAACGACGTCGCGGTCGGCATCGGCGGCGCTGGCGGCTATCTCGAGATGAACGTCTACAAGCCGCTGATCATCGCCAACGTCATGCAGTCGATCACGATTCTCGCGGACGGCTGCACGAACTTCCGCCGCTTCCTGGTGGAGGGCACGGAGCCGGATCGCAGGCGCATCCAGCACTATGTGGATCGCTCGCTGATGCTGGTGACGGCGCTCGTGCCCGTGATCGGCTACGACAAGGCGTCGCGGATCGCGCACCACGCGATGGAGCACGACCTGACGCTGAAGGCCGCGGCCCTCGATCTGGGCTACGTGACCGAGGCGGAATTCGACCACATCGTCGATCCCGCGAAGATGGTGCACCCGTATGTCGCCGGCGGCGCGCCGGCGGCCGACCGCAAAGGATGAACGCATGACCAGCCCGACCGCTCCCGCGCCGACGGGTGCCGCCCTGCTGCGCGATGCACGCCGCAACCGGGGCAGCGCATTCACCATCGAGGAGCGCCGCGCGTACGGCATCGAGGGCCTGCTGCCGCCCGGCACGGCGACGCTCGAGGTGCAGGTGGCGCGGGTGCACGCGCAGCTCGCGGCGCTGAGCGACGACCTGCAGAAATATCTCGTCCTGAGCGACCTGCAGGCACGCAACGAGGTCCTGTTCTATGCCGTGCTGATGGCGGACCCCGCGACCTACATGCCGCTGGTCTACACGCCGACCGTGGGCGAGGCGGCGCAGAAATTCGACCACATCTTCCGCGCGACGCGCGGCGTCTATCTGCCGATCACCGCCAAGGGCCGCCTGCGCGAGCTGCTCGCCAACTGGCCGGAGCGCGACATCCGCTTCATCGTCGCGACCGACGGCGAGCGCATCCTGGGCCTCGGCGATCTCGGCGTCGGCGGCATGGCGATCCCGGTCGGCAAGCTGGCGCTCTACACCGCCTGCGCCGGCGTGCCGCCGCAGATGACGCTGCCGATCACGCTCGATGTCGGCACCAACAACCAGCAACTGCTGGACGATCCGTTCTATCTGGGCCTGCGGCAGAACCGGGTGCGCGGCGCGGAATACGACGCGTTCATCGAGGAGTTCGTCCAGGCGGTGCAGGCGCTGTTCCCCAAATGCTGCCTGCAGTGGGAGGATTTCGCGATCAACAACGCGGCGCCGATCCTGCGGCGCTACCGCGACGCCATCTGCACCTACAACGACGACATCCAGGGCACCGCCGCCGTGGCGCTGGCCGGCATCCTGGCGGCGCTGCGGATCACCGGACAGAAGCTCACGGACCAGCGCGTGCTGTTCCTCGGTGGCGGTTCGGCCGGGACCGGAATCGCCGAGCTGATCAGCGAGGCGATGGCGCTCGACGGGCTGCCGATCGCGCAGGGGCGCGCGCGCAACTGGCTGTTCGACGTGAACGGGCTGCTGGTCGAGAGCCGCACCGATCTCAGCGAGTTCCAGCGGCCGTTCGCGCACGCGCATGCGCCGGTCACGACCTTCGTCGACGCGGTGGAGGCGGTCCGGCCCACCGCCATCATCGGCGTCAGCGCGGTGCCGAAGCTGTTCAGCCGCCCGGTGATCGAGGCGATGGCGCGGATCAACGCGCGCCCGATCATCTTCCCGTATTCCAACCCCACCTCGCGCTCGGAATGCACGGCGGAGGAAGCGTACACCTGGTCGGAAGGCCGGGCGGTATTCGCCAGCGGCAGCCCGTTCCCGCCGGTGGAGGTTGGCGGCAGGCGGTTCATCCCCGGCCAGGGCAACAACGTCTACATCTTCCCCGCGATGGGCATGGCGGTGCTGGCCACGCAGGCGCGGCGCGTGACGCAGCCGATGTTCATCACCGCCGCCCGCGCCGTTGCCGAGCAGGTGACCGAGGCGCATCTGGCCGCCGGCCTGATCTATCCGCCGACGAGCAACATCCTCGCCGCATCGCTGCATGTCGCCGAACGGATTGCGGAATACGTGTTCGCCCACGACCTCGCCGGCATTGCGCGCCCCGACGACATCGCCGCGCATGTCCGCGCACTGGCCTACAAGCCCGTCTACACGACGGAGGTCTGAGCGACGCCGCTCGCGATTTGGGAATGATGCGCTGCCGCGGCATTTCGCACGCTCGCGGCAATGTGACGCTGTTGGCCGCATAGACTTCGCATCGCACGACGCGGCCGCCGGTGCGGCGCGCTTGCCGGCTGCGGGCGCGCGACCCAGAGTGCGGGGCGTCCGGGGAAGGAAACGTCCATGGCGCACAACCGCGCACGCGGTCGCAGGGCCGCACTCGTTCTTGCCGCAACAATGCTCGGCACCGGCCTCGCGCTGCCTGCCCTTGCCGACGCGCCCAAGGGACCGTGCACGGTCGCGAAGCAGTCGGACGTGCCGGCGAAGATGCGCGACGGCGTGACACTGCTCGCCGATGTGTACCGGCCCACCGAGCCGGGGACCTATCCCGTCATCCTGATGCGCCTGCCCTACAACAAGGCGACCGCGCAGACCTACGTCTATCAATCGCCGGCGTTCTATGCCGCGCAGTGCTACATCGTCGCGATCCAGGACGTGCGCGGGCAGTACGCCTCGCAGGGCTCGTTCTACCCGTTCCGCGACGAGATGCACGACGGCTACGACAGCGTCGAATGGGCCGCCGCGCTGCCGCAGTCGAACGGCAGGGTCGGCATGTACGGGTTCTCCTATGTCGGCGCGACGCAGTGGCTCGCGGCAGTGACACAGCCGCCGCATCTGACCGCGATCGCGCCGGCCATGACATCGGCCGACTATTTCGACGGCTGGTCGTACGAGGGCGGCGCGTGGTCGCTGGCGTTCGAGGAGTCCTAGCCGATTCAGACGCTGGCGCTGGTCAACGCGCGGCGCACCGGCGACCAGTCGCTGGTCGCGAAGATCGTCGAGGCCACCGGCAAGCTGCCGCAGACCTACACCTATCTGCCGCTGCACGACTATCCGTGGCTCTCGCCCGGCGTGCCGGCGGTCGCCGGATACTTCTACGACTGGCTCGCGCACGACACCTGGGACGACTACTGGAAGCAATGGAGCATCCGCACGCGCTATGGCCGCGTACAGGTGCCGGCGCTGAATCTCGACGGGTGGTACGACGTGTTTCTCGACGGCGCGATCGAGAACTTCGTGCGCATGCGCAAGGAGGGCGGCAGCGACGTCGCCAAGGCGGCGCAGCGGCTCGTCATCGGTCCCTACATCCACCTGCCCTGGCAGCGCAAAGTGGGCGAGGTCGATTTCGGGCCGGAGGCGGTGGACCCGTTCGACGCCATGCAGGTCGAGTGGTTCGACTACTGGCTCAAGGGCAAGGACAACGGCGTGACGAGCGCGCCGCCGGTGCGCGTGTTCGTGATGGGCGCCAACCGCTGGCGCGACGCGGCGGACTGGCCGATCCCCGGAACGCGGTTCACCACCTACTATCTGCACTCGCTGGGGGAAGCGAACTCCCGCTTCGGCAACGGCGACCTCGACACCACGGCGCCGGTCGGCGAGGAGCCGCCAGACCGCTACCGCTACGACCCCGCCGATCCGGTGCCGAGCCGCGGCGGGCACTCATGCTGCACCGCGGACGTGGCCCCCGTTGGGCCGTTCGACCAGGCGGAGATCGAGCAGCGCGCCGACGTGCTGGTGTATTCCACGCCGGTGCTGGAGACGCCGGTGGAGGTCACCGGCCCGATCAGCCTCACGCTGTACGCAGCGTCGAGCGCGGTCGATACCGACTGGACCGGCAAGCTGGTCGATGTCTATCCGGACGGCCGCGCGATCAACCTCAACAACGGCATCATCCGCGCGCGCTACCGCGAGTCGCTGGAGCACACCTCGCCGATCACGCCCGGCCAGATCTACAAATACGTGATCAACATCTGGCCCACCAGCAACGTGTTCCTCGCCGGCCACCGCATCCGGCTGGAGATTTCCAGCAGCAACTTCCCGCACTACGACCGCAATCCGAACACCGGCCATCCGTTCGGTGTCGATGCGGTGATGCAGCCGGCGGACCAGGCCGTCTATCACGACGCCGCGCACGCCTCGTTCGTGACGCTGCCGATCATCCCTGAGCCCATGCGTCCGCTCGCGCAGCAATAGGGGAGGATTTCCCGCCTCCTGCGGCGCGTCCCGCGCTATGCTCGGCGCGGAGGCGCGCACGCATGCTCTGGCGCCGGCTCTTGGTTCTCCTGCTCCTGGCGCTGTCCGGCACGGGCGTTGCCGCGGCGGTACCGGGGGCGGTCGTGATCGGGCTCGACGGTCCGATCGGCCCGGCGAGCGCCGCCTATGTCGTGCGCGCGCTGCATGCGGCGGCGGAGCGCGGGGCGGCGGCGGCCGTGCTGCGCATCGACACGCCCGGCGGCCTCGACAGCGCGATGCGGGAGATCGTGCGCGCGATCCTTGCCTCGCCGGTCCCGGTGCTCGCCTTCGTCGCCCCGAGCGGGGCGCGCGCCGCGAGTGCGGGCACCTTCATCCTCTACGCCGCGCCCGTGGCGGCGATGGCACCGGGGACGAATGTCGGCGCGGCGGCCCCCGTCTCGCTGTTCGCACCGACCGCACTGCCCGGGCCGGAGGACAAGAGGCCGGCGCAGCGCGACGCGGAGATGGCGAAGATCGCCAACGACGCTGCCGCCTATATCCGCGGCCTCGCCACGCTGCGCGGCCGCAACGCCGAGTGGGCGGAGCGCGCGGTGCGCGAGGCCGCCAGCCTGCCGTACGACGCGGCGTTGGCGCAGCATGTGATCGACCTCGTTGCCAACGACGTTCCGGACCTTCTCGACAAGGCCGACGGGCGCGAGGTGAGCGTGCTCGGGCGGACGGTGACGCTGCACACGCGGGGCCTGCCGGTCCTGCGCGTCGCGCCGGACTGGCGCGACCGGCTGCTGGCGCTGCTCACCGACCCCTCGATCGTCTATCTCCTGCTGCTCGTGGGGCTTGCAGGGCTGGCATTCGAGTTTTCCCACCCCGGCGCGTACGCGCCCGGCGTGATCGGCGCGATCGCGCTGCTCCTCGGCGGCTACGGGCTCAACCTGCTGCCGGTGGACTACGCCGGGGCGGCGCTGGCGCTGCTCGGGCTGGCGCTGATGGCGGCGGAAGCGTTCGTGCCGTCGTTCGGCGCCTTCGTCATCGGCGGCGCCGCGGCGTTCGTGATCGGCTCGCTGCTGATGTTCGAGACGCCCGGCCTGCGGCTGCCATGGCCGGTCATCGCCGCCGCGACGGGCTTCAGCGCCGCGCTGTTCGGCGCCGTGCTGCGCCTGCTGCTGCGCGCCCGCCGCCGCCCGGTGGCGAGCGGCGGGCGGGTGCTGATCGGGCGCGTCGGCCGCACCATTGACTGGGCCGGCCATGCGGGCAACGTGCTGGTGGAGGGCGAACGCTGGCGCGCAAGCGCGGCACAGCCGCTGCTGCCCGGACAGGCGGTGCGCGTCGTCGGCCGCCACGGACTCACCTTGCGGGTCGAAGCGGCGCCGGGAGGAGAGGCATGAGCGTGGCAGTCCTGACCCTACTCGTCATCCTGCTGCTGATCCTGCTGGTCGCAGGCTCGGCGGTCCGGGTGATGCGCGAGTATCAGCGCGCGGTGGTGTTCACCTTCGGCCGCTTCACCGGCGTGAAGGGCCCGGGCCTGATCCTGCTGCTGCCCTATGTGCAGCAGATGGTGCGCGTCGACCTGCGCACCGTCGTGCTCGACGTGCCGAGCCAGGACGTGATCTCGCGCGACAACGTCTCGGTGAAGGTGAACGCCGTGCTCTACTTCCGCGTCGTGGATGCCGACCGCGCGGTGCTGCGCATCGAGAATTTCCTGCAGGCGACGAGCCAGCTCGCGCAGACCACGCTGCGCTCCGTGCTGGGCAAGCACATGCTGGACGAGATGCTGGGCGAGCGCGACAAGCTCAACGCCGACCTGCAGGAGATCCTCGACCAGCAGACCGAGGCCTGGGGCGTGAAGGTCAGCACCGTGGAGATCAAGCAGGTCGATCTCGATCCCAGCATGATCCGCGCCATCGCCCGCCAGGCGGAGGCGGAGCGTGCGCGGCGGGCGAAGATCATCAACGCGGAGGGCGAGCAGCAGGCGGCGCAGAAGCTGGTCGAGGCAGCCGAAGTGCTGGCGGCCAACCCAGGCGCGATGCAGCTTCGCTATCTCGGCGCGCTCAACGAAATCGCCGGTGAGCGCAGCTCCACCATCGTGTTTCCGTTCCCGATCGACCTGCTCAAGGCGTTCACGCCGCAATCCGCGTCGCCGCGTTGACGCCGACCGCGGTCGCGAGCCGGTCGAGCCGGCGCGTGATGCTCTCGCCCGCGAACACGCCGCTGCCGCGCGTCAACACCAGCGTCAGCGCGCCGTCGAGATCGAGCCGCGTTGCGGCCAGCAACTCCGGCGTGCCGGCCGAGAGCGTGTAGGCGAGGCGCAGCGCGCAGCCGAGCACCGTCGCCCACCGCACCGCCGACGGCGCGAGCAGGCCGCGCGCGACGGCGAGGAACGGCGCGTCCGGCTCCGCCTCATAGCGCACGGCGAGCGTCAGCCCGAGCACCGCCCTCGCCTGATGGTCCATGCCGACGCCGGGCTGGCGCAGGATGCGGAAGAACGCCTGCTCGGCGCGATAGTCGGGATGGTCGTGGGCGCCGATGTCGCTGCTCCAGCACGCGGCCTCCCGCAGCCGCCGCGCGTCCGCAGTCTCGTCCGGAAACAGCGGCGCGGTCCAGGCCAGCAGCGCCTCCGGCAGCGTAGGGTGGCGGCCGTAGTGGCGCGCGAGTTCATGCGCGGCGGCGAGCACCGGGTCGGCGCGGCGCCCGGCCTCCGACAGCAGGCCCATGTACCAGCCCTCGCGCAGCCCGTCGGCGGAAAACACCACGCGCCGTGCGCCGCTCGCCCGCAGCACGCGGCGCATCACGACGGCGGCATAGGGCAGGTCGTCCGTCCGCCGGCGCGGCACGCCGGGAATCCGCTCGAGCGTGCGGCGCGTCGCGCCGGCAATCATCCCCGCGATCTCCCGCGCCTCGTTCGCGGCCACCGTGTAGTGGTGGATCATGTTCAGCGGATAGCCGGTCTGCGCGATGTGAATCCGCGCCAGCGCGCGCCACGCGCCGCCGACCACATACAGGTCACGCCCCATGCCTTCCGCGAGCCAGGGCACGCCGGCGAGGTCGACCTCGGCGATCGCGCGCGCCCGCACCATGTCGCCGCCGGCGCGCTCGGCGAGCCGGATCACGCCGAGGCGCAGCGTCTTCACCTCGCCCGGCCGGCCCGCATGCAGCCGCACCAGCTCCAGCGAGCCGCCGCCGATATCGGCGAGCACGCCGTCGGCGTCGGGAATGCCGCACAGCAGGCCGCGCGCCGAGAGTTCCGCCTCCTCGCCGCCGGACAGCACGCGGATCGCCACGCCCGGCATGCGGGCCTGCAGCGCCGCGACGAAGGCAGGACCGTTCTCCGCGTCGCGCACCGCCGCCGTGCCGAGCACCTCGAACGGCGAGGCGCGCATCGCGCGCGCGATCGCGTGGTAGCGGTCCATGACCGTCAGCGCCTGCTCGACACCCTCGGCGTTCAGCCGCCCGGTGTCCTGCAGACCCTGGCCGAGCCGCAGCACCGCCTTCTCGTTGAAGATAGCCGCCGGGTTGCGCCCGCGCCCCTCGAACACCACGAGCCGCACGGAGTTCGAGCCGAGATCGACGACCGCGGCGCGGGCGCTTTCGGGCGAGGCGAAGGTGGTCATGGCTCAGTCCTGCAAGACGCGATCGGGCCGGCGCGCGTGCTGCTCCGCGGCCGTCACCAGCGGGCCGTGCAGCGCCGAGCCGCGGCCCGAGAGCGATGGATTTGTCATGAAATAATCATGCGCCGACACGCGCGCCCTGCCGGGTGCGAGCCGCCGCCACGTCCCGTCGGGGAACAGCTCCCACGACTGCATCGTATCCTTCAGGTTCACCACCATGATCTGATCGAGCACCTGTGCGTGCACGGTCGGGTTGTGGATCGGCACCAGCGTCTCAACCCGCCAGTCCATGTTGCGCGCCATCCAGTCGGCGGAGCTGATGAACACGCGCGCATGCCGGCTCGGCAGCTTGTGCCCGTTGCCGAAGCAGCAGATGCGGCCGTGTTCGAGGAAGCGTCCCACGATCGACTTCACCCGGATCGTCTCCGACAGGCCCTCAACGCCCGGCCGCAGGCAGCAGATGCCGCGGACCACCGCCATGATCCGCACGCCGGCCCGCGACGCGGCATAGAGCCGGTCGATCAGCCGGTCATCGACCAGCGAGTTGAGCTTGAGCCAGATGCCGCCCGGCCGGCCCGCCCGCACGAAGTCGATTTCGGCCTCGATGAGTTCTTCGAGCGTGTGGCGCGTGGTGAGCGGGCTGAAGGCGAGGCTCTCCATGCGTTCCGGCTGCGCATAGCCGGTCATGTAGTTGAACAGCCGCGCCGCGTCGCGCGTCAGTTCCGGCTCGACCGTGAAGAAGCTGAGGTCGGTGTAAATGCGCGCGGTGATGGGGTGATAGTTGCCGGTGCCGAAATGCGCGTAGGAGCGCAGCGTGCCGCCCTCACGCCGCACCACCAGCGACAGCTTCGCGTGCGTCTTCAGCCCGGTGAACCCGTACACCACCTGCACGCCCGCCGCTTCCAGGCTGCGGGCGAGGCGGATATTCGCCTCCTCGTCGAAGCGGGCGCGCAGCTCCACCATCGCGACCACGGATTTTCCCGCCTCCGCCGCCTCGATCAGCGCCTTCACGATCGGGCTGTCGCGGCTGGTGCGGTACAGCGTCTGCTTCACCGCGACCGCGTTCGGGTCCTGCGCCGCTTGGCGGAGGAACTGCACCACCACGTCGAAGCTCTCGAACGGGTGGTGGACGATGATGTCCTTGGCGCGGATCGCGGCGAAACAGTCGCCGCCGAAATCGCGGATGCGCTCCGGAAACCGCGGCGTGTAGGGCGGGAACAGCAGGTCCGGCCGGTCATCGACGATGAGCTGTTTCAGGTCGGCAAGGCCAAGCAGCCCGTCCAGCACATGCATCCCCTGCCCGGCCGCTTCCTCCAGCTCGTCGGCCACCAGCTCCTGCAGATCGGCAGGCATGCCGGCGTTCACCGTGACATGGATCGCGACGCCGCGGCGGCGCCGCTTCAGCGCGGTCTCGTAGGACCGCACGAGATCCTCGGCCTCTTCCTCGAACTCCACGTCGGTGTCGCGGATCAGGCGGAACAGGCCCTGGCCGTGCAGCGCGTAGCCGGGAAACAGGCGCGACAGGAACAGGCCCACCACGTGTTCGACCAGCACGAAGCGCGTGCCGCCCTCGCCGGGCAGGCGGATGAACCGCTCGACCTGGGTGGGCAGCGGAATCAGCGCCTGCATCCCCTGCCCGTCCGCCTCGCGCACCAGGCGCAGCGCCATGGTCAGGCCCATGTTGGGGATGAAGGGGAACGGGTGCGCCGGGTCGATCGCGAGCGGCGTGAGCACGGGAAACACGCGCTCCATGAACCACGCATCGAGCCAGGCGCGATCCTGCGGCGAGCAGTCTTCCGGAGCGGCGACGCGAATTCCGGCCGCGTCGAGCAGGCTGCTCAGCTCGCGCCACACCCGCTGCTGCTCGGCCATCAGCGCGCGGGCGCGCGTCTCCACCTCGGCCAGTTGCTGCGCCGGCGTGCGCCCATCCGGTGCGGGCGCGGTCACGCCGGCCTTCGCCTGACCGACCAGCCCGGCGACGCGGACCGAATAGAATTCGTCGAGGTTGTCGGCACTGATCGAGACGAAGCGCAGCCGCTCCAGCAGCGGATGGCGAGTGTTCTCCGCCTCCTCCAGCACCCGATGGTTGAAATCGAGCCAGGAGAGTTCGCGATTGATGAATCGCTCAGGAGATTCGCGCAGCCGTTCCGCAGCGTGCGGCGGCGCGTCGCGATCGCCAGCGTCGATCGCAGAGATGTCCGGCATGCGCGCTCCAGGGCGATGTGGCGCGGCAGCTTACAGCAGGAGGGGGGGCGCCTTGGAAGGTGGCAGGTCCTCCATCTCGGTTACGATCAGGTTGCACAGAACGTCCGCGGCGAACGGGCGGGTGATGGGCCGGCCGCTGCTGAGGGCGGCGCGATCGAGCCGTGCCACCGCCTCGCGCAGCGCCCCGGGCGTGCGCGGCAGATGCGCCAGCAGCCACGCCTGCACGGGCGCGGTGACGACGAGCTGGCGTTCCGCGAGCAGGCGGACCAGCAGGGTGCGCAGCAATGTCTCGTCGGCCGGGCCGATGCCGACCGCGGTGATCGCGCGCAGCCGGCTGGCAAGGTCGGGCAATCGGGTCGCCCAGCGCGCGGGCGGCGTGCGCGCGGCGAGCAGCACCGGCCGGCCATGCTCGCCGGCGGCGTTGAGGAGATGGAGCAGCGGCCGTTCCGGTGCTGCATCGGCGTCGTCGACGGCGAGCGGCTGCGCCGGCGGCGGACCGTCGGCGAGGGTCGGCCCGGTGAGCAGCACAGCCCCCGTCCGTGCGCTCCACAGGCTCAGCAGGTGCGTCTTGCCGCACCCTGCCTCGCCCCATAGCGCCAGCCGGCCCTGCGGCCACGCCGCCGTGCGGTCGAGCCAGCCCACTGCCCCGGCATTGGCCGGTGCCGCGATGAAGTCGGCCTGCGCGAATTCGGGCCGGTGCGCGAACGGCAGCGGCAACTGGCGCCAGGACGGTCCGGCTGGGGGCAGGCGTGACACCGCCGCAGAGTGGCACCGAAACCGCCACAACGACCAGCGAGAGCATCGAGCATTTCGGGTTCGAGCGGGCGCAGCAGGCGCGGCTACCCGAGCCGCAGCACCGCCGCCCCGGCGGCGATCGCCGCCGCCGCGGCCCAGCCGCGCGCGCCCGGGCGCTCGCCCAGCACCAGACGCGCCAGCACGATGCCGAACAGCATGGCGGTCTCGCGCAGCGCCGCGACCGGTGCCACCGGCGCGCGCGTCATCGCCCACAGCACGACCGCATAGGCAATGACCGAGCACAGCGCCCCGCCGCCCGCGCGCAGGATCGCCCGCGGATGCGGCAGGCGCGGGCCGAGGCTCCGACCGAACCAGGCCAGCGTCGGCACCGCGCTCAGCACGTCCACCCAGAGCGCGTAGGCGACCGGCGCGCCCGAGGCGCGGGCGCCGATCGCGTCGTTGAGCGTATAGAGCGCGATCACCACCGCGTTCAGCAGCGCGAACGCCGCCGCCGCCCGCTCCCCCGGCACGCCCCGGCCGCGCGCCAGCACGGCCACGCCGCCGCAGATCGCGGCGATGCCGAGCCAGCCGGCGGGCGGCAGGTACTCGCGCAGCAGCACCAGCGCCCCCAGCGTGGCCAGCATCGGCGCGGTGCCGCGCATCAGCGGATAGGCCAGCGCGACGCCGCCGCGTGAATAGGCCTCGGCAATCAGCGCGAAATAGAACCCGTGCAGGATCGCCGAGATCCCGAGATTGACCCACGCCGGCGCCCGCGGCACCGGCATGACGAGCAGGGCGACGCCGGCCAGCACCGCGCACGCGGCAGCGAACAGCGCCGTCTCGCGCCGCCGGTCGGTCCCGGCACGGATCATGATGTTCCACGTCGCGTGCAGCGCGGCGCTCGCCAGCACCGCGCCGGCGACCGGCAGGGCAAGCACGCTCAGGCCTCGGCGGGCGGGTCGAGGTAGAGCCGGCTCGCGAGATAGCGCCGCAGCCAGAAGCGGCTCAGCACGCCGATCACCGCCGCCACCGGCACCGCCAGCAGCACCCCGAGGAATCCGAAGGCGGCGCCGCCCGCGAACAGGGCGAAGATCACCCACACGGCATGCAGTTCCACCCGGTCGCCGAGGAAGCGCGGATAGATCACGTAGCCTTCGAGCAGGTTGCCGAGCACGAACACGGCCGCCACCATCACCACGCCGGTCCAGGTCGGGAACTGTGCGAAAGCGAGGCCGATGGCCAGCAGCGCGCCGCTGATCGTGCCGACATAGGGGATGAACGAAAGCGCGCCGGCCGAGAGGCCCACGATCAGCCCGAGGTCGAGGCCGACCAGCGAGAGGCCGGATGCGTAAAAAAGCGCCAGCACCAGGCAGCAGATGGCCTGTCCGCGCACCCAGGCGGAGAGGATGCGGTCCACCTCGCGGGCCTGCGCACGCAGCACGCCGGCATAGCGGCGGGGCAGCCAGCCGTCGATCCGCGCCACCACGCGCGGCCAGTCGCGCAGCAGGTAGAACGCGACCACGGGCGTGACCACGGCCAGCGAGACCACATTGAACAGCGCGAACCCGCCGCCGATCACCCGGCTCAGGGCAGCAGCCAGGAAGCCGAGCATCGAGCCGGCCTGGCCGCTGACGAGGTCGCGCAGCTTGGCATCGACGTAGTCCGGCCCCAGACGCTCCTGCAGGTTGGCGATCACGTCGCCGGCGAAGGTGCGCAGCGCCGTGACATAGTCGGGCACGCGCGCGATCAGGATACCAACCTGGGCGATGATGAGCGGGTAGAGCAGCAGGGCGAACAGCAGCACGGCCGCGATCAGGGCGGCGATCAGCAGCAGCGCCGCGCCGCCGCGCGGAATGCCGAGCCGCGTCAGGTTGGTCGCCGGCGGGTCGAGGAAATAGGCGATCCCGGCGGCCGCGACGAAGGGCAGCAGCACGGAGGCGAAAAGCTGCAGCGCCAGCCACGCGACCACCAGCAGGCCCACCAGCAGCGCGATCCGCTGCGCCCGCGTCGCCTCGCGCACCGGCGGCTCGGCCACCGGCGGCGGATGCGTCGGTTCCGGCGATGGCGGCTCCGACGACGGTGGTGCTGGGGGCGGCATGGGCGGCGGCGGCGTGAGCAGCGTCCGGCTCATCGCGTGCGCGCCACCGTGGCGACATAGGCCGCACCCGAGGCCAGCGTGCTCGCCGTGACCAGCCAGATCAGCGGCTGCAGCACCGGCGACATCAGCCCCGAGCCGGCATGCAGCAGCGCCACCGCCACCAGGACGATCTGCAGCACGGTGTTCAGCTTCGAGACCATGAGCGGGCGGATCACGACCGGCATGCCAAGCACGGAGAGTGCCAGCACGCCGCCGACGATCACCACGTCGCGGAACACGACCAGGATCGCCAGCCAGTCGGGCAGCACCTGGATCGCGGCGAGGGTCACGTACATCGAGACCAGCAGCACCTTGTCCGCCATCGGGTCAAGCAGCGCCCCCACCGTGGTCGGGCCGCGGCGGCGGGCGAGCCAGCCGTCGATCGCGTCCGAAACCCCGGCCACGACGAACAGGGCGAAGGCGACGATCGCGTGGCCGCGGAGCACCAGCCATACCGCGGCCGGCACCATGCACAGCCGCGCCAGCGTGATGACGTTCGCGATGTTGACCACGCCCGCGGGGGCGGCACGAGCGCGGATCGAGCTGACGTCGTCGGGCATCGTCTCGTCCGGTTGCGCGGCGACCGGCGCTGTGGTTCCGTCGCCACGCGCTGAGGTGCCGCTCAGTGTGTGCGGGGCCGCACTATAAGCCAGGGGCTGCCATGCCGAGCATGACGTATCGCGGCGCCGGCGTCGATATCGACGCCGGCGAGGCGCTGGTCGAGCGCATCAAGCCGCTCGCGCGCGCGACGGCGCGGGCGGGCGTGATGGGGGGCATCGGCGGCTTCGCCGCCCTGTTCGACCCGCGCGCCGCCGGCTTCACCGACCCCGTGCTGGTCGCCAGCACCGACGGCGTCGGCACCAAGCTCAAGCTGGCGATCGAGACCGGGCAGCACGGCAGCGTGGGCATCGACCTGGTCGCGATGTGCGTCAACGACCTCGTCGTCCAGGGCGCCGAGCCCCTGTTCTTCCTCGACTACTTCGCGACCGGCCAGCTCGCGGTGGAGCAGGCGGCGGCGGTGGTCGCGGGCATCGCGGAGGGCTGCCGCGAGGCCGGGTGCGCGCTCATCGGCGGTGAGACGGCGGAGCTGCCCGGTCTCTACGCCACCGGCGACTATGACCTCGCGGGCTTTGCCGTGGGCGCGGCGGAGCGGGGCCGGCTGCTGCCGCAGGGGGTCGCGCCCGGCGACGCGCTGCTGGGCTTCCCCAGCACCGGCGTGCATTCCAACGGGTTCTCCCTGGTGCGCCGGATCGTTGCCGCCTCGGGGCTCGGCTGGTCCGATCCGGCACCGTTCGCCCCCGGGCGCACGCTGGCGGACGCGCTGCTCACGCCGACGCGGCTCTATGTTCGGCCGCTGCTCGCGCTGCACCGCGCGGGGCTGTTGAAGGCGGCGGCGCATATCACGGGCGGGGGGCTGCCGGGCAACCTGCCGCGGGTGCTGCCGGAGGGGGTGGCGGCGGTGATCGACGCGCGCGCCTGGCCGCTGCCGCGCGTATTCCCCTGGCTCGCCCGCACCGGCGACGTCGATGCCGCCGAGATGCTGCGGGTGTTCAACTGCGGCATCGGGATGGTCGCGGCGGTCGCGGACGCCGCGGCGGCGCGCGCGGTGCTCGGCGATGATATCGTATATGATATCGGCCATATCATATCTGCACCCGGCCCGGCCGAAACCCGCATCGCCCTGCCCGAGGGCTGGCCCAGCGCATGAGCCGGCGGCGGACGGCGGTGCTGATCAGCGGCCGCGGCTCCAACCTCGCCGCCCTGCTCGGCGCGAGCCGGGAACGGTCCTATCCCGCCGAGATCGCGCTGGTGATCGCGAACGAGCCTGCGGCGGCGGGGCTCGCCCATGCCGCGGCGGCGGGCGTGGCCGGCGCGGTGATCGACCACCGCCCGTTCGGCCGGGATCGCGCGGCGCATGAGGGGGCGATGATCGCGGCGCTCGGCGCTGCCGGCATCGAGCTCGTCTGCCTCGCCGGCTACATGCGCCGCCTCTCCCCCCGCATGGTCGCGCATTTCGCCGGGCGGATGCTGAACATCCACCCGAGCCTGCTGCCCGCCTTCCCCGGCCTCAACACGCATGCCCGCGCGCTCGCGGCGGGGGTGAAGCTGCATGGCTGCACGGTGCATCTGGTGACCGAGGCGCTCGACGACGGGCCGATCGTGGCCCAGGCGGCGGTGCCGGTGCTGCCGGGCGACACCGCAGCGACGCTGGGCGCGCGGGTGCTGGCGCAGGAGCACCTGCTGTATCCGCTCGCCCTCGCCCTGCTTGCCCGCGGCGCGCCCGGCATGGTGGCGGAGGGAGTGGCGGCGGCGGGCACGGCGGCGCTGCAAAACCCCTTGCCGCTTCCCGGCGCCCTCCCGTAAGAAACCCGCCGTTCCACCCTGATTTGCACCGAGGCGCGCCGATGGCCGAGTCCTACTCCAGCACTCCCGCGCCGGTCACCGAGGACGCGTTTCTCGCCGACCGGCAGCAGTTCTGGATCTCGTTCGGACATTTCACCCTGGGCGGCACGATCCTCGTCGTGGTGATCCTGATCCTGATGGGGCTGTTCCTGGTCTGACCGCCGCCCGGCGCCACGCTCAGCCAGGGCCGGCTGAGCCAGGGCCGAGCACCCGCGCCGTCTCGGCGGCGGCGAGGAACACGTGATAGGGCGTGCTGCCCGGCAGCTCGGTGCGCGTGGGCGCGCCCTCGCGCGTGCAGGTCTCGATCCATCCGCCCGGGCGCAGGAAGGTTGTGAACAGCGCGGCGATGCTGCGCGCAGGCTCGCCCGCCGCCACGCTCTCCCCCGCCTCGATCCGTGCCAGATGCGCCTTGATCGCCTCCGTCACCGGCCAGATCCGCCGCGTGGTGGCGAGCGGCGCGCCGCTGCGGTGGATCTGGTCGTGGATGCCGCCGTGCTCGGGGTCGAACCCGTGGCGCAGCGCGGTCGCATAGAGCGCCTCCGCCGCCGCGGCCACGCCGGTGTCGCCGCTCTGCACGCGCCAGCGGTGCAGCAGCCATACCCATTCGAAATGGTGCCCCGGCTCCACCACATGCCCCTGCTCCGGGTGGGCGCGCCAGTCCGGCCCAAAGAACTCCCCGAGCGTGCCGGTGGCGGGGTCGAAGAAGCGGGTTTCGAACAGGCGCACGATCGCCCGCGCCTCGTTCAGCCACCGCTCCTCCCCGGTCGCCGCATGCCAGGCCAGCAGCGCCTCGAGCAGGTGCATGTGCGGGTTCTGGCGGCGCAGCGCGGTATGCGGCTGCCAGTCTTCCGAGGCGCCGTCCCAGAACCCGCCATGCGGCGCGGCGAGGCGGGCGTGCAGCAGATCGAGCGTCGCCCCCGCCAGCGCGACCGCGCCGGGGGCCGCGAAGGCGCGGTGCAGCCAGGCGAGCGCGTAGAGGACGAAGGCGTGCGCATAAAAATCCTTGCTCCGGTCGAGCGGTGCGCCCTCCGGCGCGGCGCTGAAGAAGAAGCCGCCATGGGCGTGGTCCTGATAGGCCCTGCGCAGGAACGCATACCCCGCCTCCGCCGCCCCGGTCCCGCCAGGCTCGCCGAGCAGCGCCGCGTGGCTGAGCACATAGAGCAGGCGGCACTGCACGAGCAGACGCCTGGGCCGCACGAGCGGCGCGCGCGTCGCACTCAGGACTTCGAAAAACCCGCCATGCGCGGGATCGACGAAACGGTCGCGGCAGAGCGGGACGAGCGTTTTCAGCGCGAAGCGCGGGAGAGCGGAAGGCGGGGGCGGGGCGGTCGGCATCGCTTTCGGAACCAAAACAGGACTGACGCTCCTTCCCGTCTATGATAGCAGACACCACGATACGCGCGCAGACGCTCGTTGCGCCGTCCGTTCATGTCTCCCTCGCGCGTTCCGAACCGAACATTGAGCAATCATGACCTTCCGTAGGACGCACCGCATTAGCTGGATGATTTCCGGTTGGATCCGCCCCGACGTGCTAGGGGCGGACAAGGGAGGCACCGCCTGCCTGACACTTGGATGTCCGGCCGACTTCTATGCGGTTCGGCTCGGATTCCCGAATGTCACGACAACGCCGTGGACGATCACGAAGGTCATCGGCCGCGCATCGACCAGCTTCGGCGACTACGTCAATCCTACGGGCGAGGGTCGATGGACCCCTTTCACGTTCGCCATGCAAGGGCGGGATGACGATCGCGTTGTCACGCGCGCCGATGCTCCCACCACCATCACGGTTGCCGCGAACAATGAAGATCCGGCAACCGGCGAAGCATCGAACCCGGCCTGGAGCTGGACCGATTGGGTGCCGCTGAAGGGCGACGTGCCGGACCCGCGAACGGGAATGCGGGTACTGATGCTGCGCGCGCTGGTTCCACCCGAGCAAACCATTTGCGTCGCCAACGGCCAACTACGCGCCCTCTCGGGCAACTACGCGCTTAACAAGGGCTTCGACTACTTCATCGGCGGGTTGAAGCGGAACCGTGACCGGGTTACGAGCCAAACCGGCCCCGATAGCGCCGACGCATGGCGCCACAACGGACTTGCCAACGGGTCGCTGTTTCCGCTGATCCAGTTTGCCACCGCCGTCCCGGGGATCGTGGCGATCGGGACCGGAGACAGCCACCACCAGGGAACCTCCACCACCGACCAGTTCAGCGGCTTCCTGTATCGTACGATGACGGAACTCGGCCGCCGGCACTTCGGCAGGACGCCGGTGGGCATGGTGAACTGCGCGGCGGGCGGCCTGACATCGGAGCAGTTCTTCCCGCGACTCGAGGATCTGCTTCGTGCCGTCCGGCCGAGCTTTGCGGTCCTTCCAGGCTGGACCTACAATGATCGCTCGGGTGGCGTGCGTGCGGATGCGGCGGCGGTGGAGCGGTTCCTGGCGCGGGCAATCCGCTCGGCCGAGATTTGCGCCGCAGAAGGGGCGCACCCCATTTTTCTGACGCCGTTTCCTCGCAACCCCGACGCAATGACGCCGGTCCAGCTTGCCCCTTGGCAACGGCTGCGGCAGATCCTGCTCGCGATGGGACGCACGGGAGCAACGGTGATTGACGCCACGCCATTGCTCGGCTGCGCACGGGACGGTGAGTTCGACGGTACCTACATGGCCCCGCAAACTGTTGACGGCATGCACCCGAATGACAGCGGGCATGACGCCGTGGCGGCGGCGCTCGTCGACGCCATTTCGGCCAGTTTCGAATCAGCACAAGATGATGGGGCCGCACGGCCGCTGCGAACGAAGCGATCGAAGCGAGGCGGTCCGTCGTTGTCGGCGTAGCGATTCCTACGCCGAGCGGTGCCCACAACGAGAGACCGCCGATGAAAAGTGACATCGTGGCACTGTTGCGAGCGATGGTGTTCGTACTGGGGTTCTGCTGCGGTGGCGCCACGTGGGCGGTTGCCGCGCGCCCCGATATCTGGTTTGCGCCGACCGACAACATCACGCAGCACGGCAAGGACCTGCCCCAGCTGTTCGACGATCCGGATTCGTGGCCCTACGGCGCGAGTCAGATCTCGGTGTTATCGTTTCCAGCAAGGTACTTGCTCCTGGCACCGGCCGCCGAAGTACGACGCCAGTTGGCATGGATTCGCGCGAAAGGGATAAAGCTCGCCGTCCAGCTGCCCGCGCTTCCCGTGAACAAGCGCGTGTGCGGCAACGGGATCGAAGGGATGACATGGCCGGGAGAGGCCGCGCACAGCGCAAAGGCGCTTCGGGCGCTCGGCGCCGAGGTCGACTTTTTCGCCCTCGATCTGCCGATGACAAACGGACATATTTCCAAGCGCGCGCAAGCCTGTAGGCTCTCCCTGCTGGAGACGGCCGCCCGGCTGGCGTCCGCTGTGCGGGAACTGCGCCGGGTATACCCCGATGTTCGTATCGTGGACCTGGAAGTCCCGACAGGAATCCCACTTTCCGAGTGGACCTCCACACTCGCGGCGTGGCTGAATGCCTACAGGGCGGCCAGCGGAGAAGATTTTTACGGACTGACGATGGACGCGTGGTGGAAGTTCGAATGGAGGGAAGCCGCGAAAGCAACAGCGAGCATTCTCTCCGCCCGCGGCATCCGGACGGGCATCTACATCGACGCTGTTGAAGGCAATACGGTCGCAGCGCGCGGCTGGATCCGCGCTGCGAGAAGAAACGCTTGCGAACTGCGGGCTTTGTCGACGGCGATTGACTACGTCGTCATCGCAAATTGGATGGATATGAACGTCCACAACGCGCCCGAGTCAGACCCCAATACGCTCACCGGTCTGCTGGCGTGGTTTGCGCGCCCCGGCGGCTGTAGTAGCTAGCCGGATCTGGCATCAACTTCGTTCCGCGCGGGGTTCGCGACGAGTGCCAAAGCTTCCCGGCAGATATTCACCCAGTCTGAAACGGCCACCGGCTTGGCATCCTGGTAGTTCCCAAAACTCGAAACATACCCGCAAATCAGCCCAGGCAGCAGCAACTCGACGGCTCCTGGAGGGTGACGATCATCGGCGGGACGCGCAAAGAGGAGCGTGGCTGGTCCCCGCCTGTTCAGAGACGCAAAAAGCGGAAGCATTTCGGAGAAACTTAAATTATCATTGCGTTTGAACACGTAAATCTTAGCAGCCTCGGATATTCCCTCAAGGAGCAAGCGTCGTAATAACTTGATCCGACTCATCTGCTTCTGGCGCAGCGCATCCGCGTCCATCTCGTGGGTCTTTATGAATGTATGATAGTGAATCCCATATGGACGAATGTACAGGCTATACTCACCGGAGGTCGTCGATCCGTCAACTTCCACATTTGCAGGATTTTCAAGTTGATGGAAACCATCGTCAATTGCTTTCACCAGCAAATCGAGAGGCTGGCCGGAGAATCGCAGAAGGCTCAGCGGTTCAATACCGAGGCATCGCTGGACCAATCCGAATTCGCAATTATCCCCCAGACTTTCGAAGCGCGAAAGCAGTTCGGCATCGGACAAAATCGTATGATGCTCAAAAGGTTGCGGGCCCGCGAATCCAGCGATCCGGAAAAGTCGGAGGCGGGTGAACGAAAACGCGAGGAAGCGCCTATCTTCCCCTCCAACCACATCGCTCGGGCGCGCAGCATCCGGGTGATCGAACGAAAGCTCCGGACCCTCCCGAAACAGCTCCCCAGGAACCCTGAAGGCGAGCACAGTGCGACGCGTAGCGAGCGCATTCCCAATCGCTACGCCGCCAACCCTCACCGTCAACCGTTGTCCGAGCAGGGCGCCGGGACGCGTAAAGGGCATCAACCAAATCTCCAGCAGGTATTCCGGTGCCAACGCGGGGATAGGCAAGGTTAGCGTTGAGCGGGCGTCGATCGCCCAAGTGAATCGATCTTCGGGAAGTGACCACCCTTCCCCATATGTTGGTGGCGCCGCAACGCGCCTTCCGAAGAATACTTCG
This sequence comes from Alphaproteobacteria bacterium, assembly GCA_017307335.1. GTDB lineage: Bacteria > Pseudomonadota > Alphaproteobacteria > Acetobacterales > Acetobacteraceae > JAFKFJ01. The sequence goes on from JAFKFJ010000205.1 coordinate 27,746, forward strand.
TATTCCAGCTCGGTTTGCACGTTCGAATGGCTTCGCGTCGATTAGATTACGCTTGTGTGCGGACCCCGTCGGCTCTTGCCGTAGTGGCGCCGAACCGCCGAGCCGTATAGTCTCACTCCGCCTCTCTGCACCAAGGCACAAAGCGTAACTTTCATACATCCTCGCGGGTTGCATGGCAAGATACCTTCTCCACATCGGCCTTCCGAAAACCGGTACGAAGTACCTGCAAGCGAACTTTCGGCGATTGCGCTCTGTCCTTGCCGAACGCGGAGTAATCTACCCTGCTGACTGGTGGAGGGAGGAACACGAGGTCAATCATGACCGTCTCGCCGAGCACCTGCGCACCGGAAACATTGAAGCCCTGCGGCCCATATTTGATCGCCTCAACGCAAGCGACGGCACCGTTCTGCTCTCCTGCGAGGGACTGAGCGGATTCAACTCAACCGAACTCGCACGTCTGCACGAATTGATGAACGGCAACATCCCGGACATCATCCTGTACTGCCGGCGATGGAGCGACTGGATACCCTCAGCATGGCAGCAAGTGGTGAAGGAGGGCGGTCATGCAACGCTGCCGGAATATGTGGCTGAAACCCTTCAGCAGGCCTATGGTAGTCCTGCCATAAACCTCTCCCACATCGTCAAGACCTACACAGAGGTGTTCAAAGCAGGAAATCTGCGGATATTTTCGTACAGCAATCTGGCGGATGCGAAACTCGATATCGGTGAGGAATTCTTCCGCACCGCGCTCCATTGGGAAAGCGCGCCACCCATGCACCGCGAGCCGGTGCATGAATCGCTCGGGACGTTCCAAACCGAACTCGTGCGGCTCCTCAACAGTTTGCGTCGTCGGCGTGGCGCGCCGAGCGAGGTCACGACGAGACGGCTGTTGGAAATCGCCCTTGATCGCGCCGATCTGCGCGCGCTGGCGGATGAATTGGTCGAGCGGATGCACGGCAGCGTGGCGGAGATCGAGATCAACGACGCGTCACCCGGTCTCCGCGGCTTGTTCGCGGACTTGAACGACCACTACGGCAAGCTGCTGCACCGGCAGACGGCCGATCAGAAGCTGTTCGCGCCACGGCGCAATTCCGTCACGTTCGTACAGCAGGACTACCTCGCTGATCCGAATGCCGCGTCCGCAGCGCAGCGCATCCTCGCCGAAATGCAGACGCTCGATAGGCTCGCGCTGCCCAACACCTTCGACGTGACGGAGTTGCGGCGTTTCACGAATGACCTGGATGCGCCACCAACGATACGCTTCGCATCCGGGGGGCGCGCCGCAGACTACTTGGCGTCGCATCCTGTCGCCGGCGCGCCGAGGGAAGGCGTGGAGGTGAATTTGGACGCCGCCTTCGGCGCATCCGAGGCCACCCACACCCTCCTGCGCGGCGGCTGGTCCCAGCCAGAGGCACGCTTCGTCTGGTCGCAAGGGACGCGAGCCGAGCTCCGGCTCGAACGACCGGTTAGCCAACGCAACTACGCCGCCCTGCTCGTGTTCAGGGCCTTCACGCGAGACACGCGCCTGCCCTTTCAGCACGTGGAGATCTCGGTCAACGGCCACGACGTCGGCAACATCGAAGTGTTCGGCTACATCGTCGCAGAAATGCACCTGCCTTGGCGGCTCCTGGCAGGCAGGCCCGAGATCGAGTTCACAGTCGACCTCCCGAAAGCAGCGCGGCCAGCGGATTTCGGCGGCTCCAAAGACCAGCGACAGCTCGCGCTGTCGCTGGAGCGGGTTGTCCTCTACTCGCATCCGCCAATTCACTCCGCGGCATCTTCAACAGCACATCCTGGCGCATGGATCGCCGCCGGGCCGGTTCAGGTCGAAGCGAACGATGCGCCTAAGCTTTTTGAGCGCTTCGAATCCCTCGGCGAGAACTGCGAATTCGGACTCGTACAACGCCGATGCGGCATCGAGCCGCTCGGGCTGCTGCGCTTTTCGAGCACGCCGTTGTCGCCGCTGCTCAACGCCCTGCGCGGCCGTTTCGCCGGCATGGGCCGCCCGGAGTTCATCGAGATCGAGGTCTCGCAGTCCGGCACCGAGTACATGGTCTTCGACAAGCGATTTCACTTCCGCTACCACGCGTGGGTCAAGCTCGGCGAGCAGACGCCGGAGGAAATCCATGCGCGGGAGTGCCGCCGCCTGCCGCTGCTGGTGCGCAAGCTGATCGAGGATCTGTCCGAGGGGACAAAGATCTTCGTCTATCGCGGCATGGAACCGCTCACGGAGGCGCAGGCCCGCGAACTTGCCGCGGCGATCGGGGCGTACGGGCCGGGCACGCTGCTGTGGGTGGAGCGGGCGGATGCGGCAAACCCGCCCGGCACCGTCATCCGGCTCGGTCCCACGCTGCTGAAAGGCCATATCGACCGCTTCGCGCCGCCCGAGAACGCGCACGACCTTTCGCTCGACTGCTGGGTCACGCTCTGCCGCAACGCGCTCGCGATGACGCGCGAGACGGTGGCGGCGTAGCGCGGGGCGAGGCCCTCACCCCAACCCTCTCCCGCAAGCGGGAGAGGGGGCAGGCGCCCGCCGCTACTGCATGAACCAGCCGTGGCTCACCACCATCGACTGGCCGGTGAGCGCGTTGGTGGGGAAGCCGGCGAAGTGCAGCACCGCCTGCGCCACGTCGTCGGTCGTGGTGAACACGCCGTCCACCGTGTCGCGCAGCATCACGTCCTTGATCACCTGCTCCTCGGTGATGCCGAGCGTCCTCGCCTGCTCCGGGATCTGCCTGTCGACGAGCGGCGTGCGGACATAGCCGGGGCAGACCACGTTGGCGCGCACGTTGTATTCGGCGCCCTCCTTCGCCACCACCTTGCACAGTCCGATCAGCCCGTGCTTCGCGGTGACGTACGGCGCCTTCAGCTTCGACGCCTCCTTCGAGTGCACGGAGCCGATGTAGACGATCGCGCCCGCCTTGGCCTGGTACATGTATTTCAGGCAGGCGCGGGTGGTGAGGAAGGCACCGTCGAGATGGATGGACAACAGCTTCTTCCAGTCGCCGAGCGGCAGTTCGTGCACCGGCTTGATGATCTGGATGCCGGCGTTGCTCACCAGCACGTCGATGCGGCCGAATTTCTGCGCCGCCTGGTCGACGCCGCGCTGCACCTGCGCCTCGTCCGTCACGTCCATCGCGACCGCAAGCGCCGCGGGGCCGGACTTGCCGATCTCGTCCGCGGTCGCCTGCGCGGCGGCCATGTTCAGGTCGGCGATCACCGCATGCCCGCCCTCGCGCGCGAAGGCGATCGCGATCTCGCGGCCGATGCCGCTCGCCGCACCCGTGACCAGCGCGACCTTGCCGTCGAAACGTGCCAAGAAAGCCTCCTGTGCATTACGCGAGATAGTCGAACGCGACCTCACCGAGCCCGAGCGTGAGGTCGAGCAGCATGTGCGTGGCCCCCACCACCTCGCGTACCGGCAGATCGGCCACCGGCGCCAGCGCGTGGGCGTGAAATTCGAGCGCGGCCGGGCCGGTCCAGGCGCCCTTGAGGTTGATCGCCTCCAGATGGTAGCGCACGAGTTCGCACACGCGGGCACTGCCGTCGACATGGGGGATGATCTTCAGCAGGAACTGCGGCTCCTGCAGCCCCGGCAGCACCGCCTCGGGTGCCAGCGTGCGGTGCTTGTAGCCCATGGTGCCGACGGCGATGCGCAGCTTGCCGTAGTCGAGCGTGCCGACCAGCGTATCGACATCCACCTCCAGCGTCGGGTTGGCGAGCTTCTTCGGAAACCCCCACAGCTCGCGCCCGCCGGCGATCGGCGGATGGTCGTTGAGGAACATCGCGTGCGTGTAGGCGCCGCGCTGGCCCTTGTACATCACCGGGATCACCTGGCCGGATTCGGTGTAGTCGCCGAAGCCGGTGCTGTCGGGCATGCGGATGAACTCGTATTTCACCACATCGTCGATGATCTCCAGTGGCGCCGGCACCACGCGCTCCAGCGCCGCGCGGTCGGTGCGGTAGGAGATCACCATGTATTCGCGATTGACGAAGCGGTACGGCCCGACCGGGAAGGCCGGGTTGGTGAGCGGCATGGCGAAGGCCGTCTTGCGCACCTGTTCGATGTCCATCGCACTCTCCTGCTGTCGGCTCAGATGTTGGGACGGGGGGTGAGCACGTCGAAGGTGCGCAGGCCGGCGTCCGCCGGCGCGGGGACCGTCCACGGCGCCGCCGCGAGCGTCTGCCGCGCGTCCTCCAGCCCCTCCTGCCAGCGGCGTTCCATGGTGCCGCGGTCGAACTGGAAATCCTTCTCCGGGCCCTGCGGCTGGCGGGGATGGTAGATCAGGTGCACGACGTCGATCTGGGTCGGGCAGGCGAAGGCGCGCAGCCGGCCCACGATCGGATCGTCGTGCAACTCCTGCGGCAGGCGTTCGAGCAGGTGTGCGATCAGCCGGCGCTGGTTCTGCTCGCGCCGCACCGCCTCGGTGCCGGTGCGGGTGCGGCTGGAGAAGCGGATGTCCTTCACCCGCTCGTTCACGTCATCGAGCGTCAGCGGCGCTGGGCCGCGCGCGGGGAACAGGTCGATCTGGAAGATCAGGCTGTCGTGGCGCGGCTGGTCCATGACGTATTGCAGCGGCGTGTTGGAGATGAGCCCGCCGTCCCAGTAGTCGGCGCCGTCGATGTTCACCGTGGTCAGCGCGGGCGGCAGCGCGCCGCTCGCCATCACGTGCTCCGGCGCCACCCGCGTCGCGTGGCTGTCGAAGTAGGTCATGTTGCCGGTCTCGACATGCACGGCACCGACCGAGAGCCGCGTCGCCGCGCCGTTGATGCGGTCGAAATCGGCGAGCGCGAGCAGCGTCGTGCGCAGCTCGCTGGTGTCGTAGTAGCTGGTCGGCGCCGGGTCGCCGAGCCACTCGAACGGCAGGCGCGGGCGGAAGAAGCCGGGCTGGCCGAACAGGACGGCGGAGGCGGCGCCCATCTTCTGCTCGGCCCGCTCCCATGCCTGCAAGGGCACGCGCGGCCAGTGCGCACTCGGTGCGGTGATGCGGCGCCAGAACTCGCGCATGCGCTCCACGCGCCGCTCGGGCGGATTGCCGGCGACGAGGGCGGCGTTGATCGCCCCGATCGAGACGCCGGCCACCCAGTCCGGACTGTAGCCGGCCTCGGTCAGCGCCTCGACCACGCCGGCCTGGTAGGAGCCGAGTGCGCCGCCGCCCTGCAACACGAGAATCATCCGCCGCTTGCGGGCCGGCGCGGCCGGGGCAGGAACGGCCGGGGCAGAAGCACGAGCCATGAAAACTCCCTAGCGATCCGGCGACGCGACGCAAGTTCGAGGCCACGCCGCCGCCTGCCACCATCCGCCGCTCAGGCGGCGATCTGTCGCAGCCAGTCGGGCAGATTGTAAAAGTTGGAGATGCGGGCGATACGGCCGTCGCGCAAGGTGAAGAAGGCGCCGGCCGGCAGACGGTAGGTCTGGCCGCGCGCCGCCGGCGTACCCGGCGGCACGCCGGGGTCGGTGGCAATATAGGTGCCATGCACGACGAACTCCGCCGCGGCGCGCGTGCCCGCGGGATCGGTGAGCACCACCACGTCCTCGATGCGTTCGCGATAGCAGCGGTTCATGTGCTCCAGGAAGCGGCGGAACGCCGGCTTGCCCGCTTCGCGTTCGCCCTGGTTGACGTCGTGGGCGACATCATCGGTGAGCAGTGCCAGAAAGCCCTCCACGTCGCCCGCATTGAAGGCGGCGTAGTAGGCGCGGACCAGCCGCTCGGCCCCGCTCGCGCCGGCCTCGTTCATGCCGCCGCCGTGAGGCGCTTGAGGAACGCGGAGACGCGGTGGCGGCGCAGCTCGGCCCGCGCGGCCGCGTCGCGCGCCATGTAGTTCAGCTGCATCACGTAGCGTGCGCCGATATGCCGCTTGTGCCCGTGCCACGCGGTGGGACCGTTGGGAAACACCAGCAGCGTGCCGTCGACCGGCGGCACCTCCACTGCATAGTCCTCGATGTTGTCGCCCGAGCGCAGCAGGCGCAGGCAGCCCTCCTGGTTCACCCAGGCATCTTTCGGCAGGTTGAGATAGAGCAGCACGGTCACGCGCTTGGCGCGACTGTCGGTGTGGATCAGCCCGTCGCGCTCGTTGGACTGGCCGCGCAGCGTCAGCATGGTGGGGGCCGTGCGCAGGTCGAGCGCGAATTTCTCCGCAATCGCCTGTCGCAGCGCCGGCCCTTCCATTTCCGCCACGAGTGCACGGGCGAGCGGGCCGAGGCGCAGCGACCCGATGGGGAACGAGCCGCGCTGGGTCAGGGGCGGCAGGTCGCCGACCAGCGCGGGAACCAATTGCGCCGAACGAT